>NZ_JBLYZH010000021.1:0-141092 GCF_048551595.1 Rhizobium sp. CRRU65
TGGTCTTGACCAGGCTGAAGATCGTCATCCTTGCTCCCAACGTTGGCTTTGACCAGTGCGTCGAGAGGCGAGACTGTCGCATCTCTAACTGGCCCAACTGTCGCATTACTAAATAGCCCTTACACAAATTTGCGGCGTAATATATATTATGGAACATAAGATTGCTCCTGTCTCGAAGCGAGACTTCGTTGATTGAACCAGCTGACGACGCTGGTCGAACGGCGTAGCAAGCCTGAAATGAGGGATTGGCCTGGCGTGGGTGAATTCGCAGTCTACATCTCCACACAGCCAACGTTGTCACATTTTGTTGCATTGCAAGATGCCCTCGGCAGGACTAACTAAATGCTTCAATGGTTGCGACGAATGCGCAGCTTTTGACTAGCAAGCCTCTGAAATAACTTAGAATACGATTACTGAAGAAGCTTTTCTGCATTACTAAAACTTAATCTGCCCTGTGCAGCTCGATGGCCTTCCCTGTGCTATTTGTTAGCAGCTGCAGCATTTAAGGAAAAGCGTCCCGTGAGTAGTATTCCGACAGAGAAAACCGTGCTGGTGTTTCAGGGCGGTGGTGCTTTGGGTGCCTACCAGGCCGGCGCTTACGAAGCTTTGCATGAGGCTGGCATCCGCCCCGACTGGCTGGCCGGGATATCCATCGGCTCGATCAACTCAGCCATCATTGCCGGAAGCCCCGTCGATCAGCGTGTCGATAACCTCAGGACCTTCTGGCATCGGGTATCGTCCGGCCTGCCCGGCCATTTTCTCGGCAATGGCAATGCGATGCGCAAATGGTTCAACGAATCCTCCGCTTTTCTGGGATCTTTGACCGGCGTTCCCGGCTTTTTCACGCCGCGCGTCTTTGCGCCATGGAACATCCCGGGCGACCCGATGGCCGCGATCAGCCTTTACGACACCGCGCCGTTGCAGGAGACCCTCGCCGGTCTGGTCGATTTCGACCTGATCAATTCAGGTGCCATCCGTCTCAGCCTCGGCGCAGTCGACGTTGTTAGCGGCAACTTCAATTATTTCGACAACCGCGATTGCGCGTTTTCGCCCAAACACGTGGCCGCCTCCGGGGCGTTGCCGCCGGGTTTTGCGCCCGTCGAGATCGACGGCCGCTATTATTGGGATGGAGGTATCGTTTCCAATACGCCGCTGCAGCGCATTCTCGGTGGTAGCGAGTTGGAGACAGATCTCTGCATCTTCCAGGTCGATTTGTTCAGCGCCAAGGGCGTGCTGCCCAAGGATGTCTTTGACGTCGATGCCCGCGAGAAGGAAATCCGTTTTTCCAGCCGTACCCGGCTCAACACCGACCAGTTCCGCAAGCTTCAGTCGGTGCGCATGGCGGCCAAGCGGCTGATGGAAAAGCTGCCGCCTGAGCTGAAGGACGATCCTGATGCGAAGCTTCTTGAAAGGATCGGCAATGATTGCGCCGTCACCATGGTGCACCTGATCTATAGGCGTGCCGCCTACGAAACCGGATCCAAGGACTATGAGTTTTCGCGGCTCTCCGTGGAGGAACACTGGAAGGCCGGCCATGACGATGTGGTCGAGACGCTGAACCATCCAGAGTGGCTCAACCGGACGCGTCCGACCAATGGGATACGGATTTTCGACCTTGCCGAGCAACGCCTGCGTGGGAAAAACCATGAAAATTGAAGATGTCGTTCGTAATGCCTTTGCCATGCCGCTGACGAGTCCATCCTACCCGCCAGGGCCGTACCGGTTCGTCAATCGCGAATACATGATCATCACCTATCGCACCGATCCGGAGGCCCTGCGCCGGGTCGTGCCGGAGCCGCTGCAGTTCGATGAGCCGCTGGTGAAGTACGAATTCATCCGCATGCCGGACTCGACCGGCTTTGGCGACTATACCGAATCCGGCCAGGTCATCCCGGTGACCTATGAAGGCGTACACGGCGGTTACGTGCATTCTATGTACCTCAACGACGACGCGCCGATCGCCGGTGGCCGCGAGATTTGGGGCTTTCCGAAGAAACTGGCCGAGCCGTCGCTGACATCCGTCAAGGATGCGCTGGTCGGCACGCTCGACTATGGCGGTCAGCGCGTCGCCACCGCAACGATGGGCTTCAAGCATCGAACACTTGACAAGGCGAAAATCCTCGAAAGCCTGAAGCAGCCGAATTTCATGCTGAAGATCATTCCACATGTCGATTGCACACCGCGCATCTGCGAACTGGTGCGCTACTATCTGGAGGATCTGACGGTGAAAGGCGCGTGGGAAGGTCCGGGCGCCCTGGCGCTGTTTCCGCATGCGCTGGCGCCGGTCGCCGACCTGCCGGTGCTTGAGGTCAAATCCGCCATCCATATTCTCTCGGACCTGACGCTGGGCCTCGGCGAAGTGGTCCATGATTATCTTGCAAAATAGGGAGTCCAAACCATGAAGCTCAGGGACAAGGTCTGCATCGTCACGGGCTCGGCCAGCGGTATCGGGCTGGCGATCGCAAGGAAATACGTTTCAGAGGGTGCCAGGGTCGTCATTGCCGACCTGAAGCTCGAGGCGGCGCAAGCGGCGGCCAAGGATCTGACGGCTGCCGGCCCGGGCGAGGCGATCGGTCTTGCGATGGACGTGACCAGCGAGGAAGCCGTGAACGCCGGCGTCGCCGCCGTCGTAGCCAAGTGGGGCCGGGTGGACGTGCTCGTCTCCAATGCCGGCATCCAGATCGTCAACAAGATCGAGGACTACGCCTTTTCCGACTGGAAGAAGATGCTTGCCATCCATCTCGATGGCGCGTTCCTCACCACCAAGGCTTGCGTTCCCCACATGAAAGCGCAGAAGGGCGGCGCGATCATCTATATGGGCTCGGTGCATTCGCATGAGGCTTCGCCGCTGAAATCGGCCTACGTCACCGCCAAGCACGGCTTGCTCGGCCTTGCTCGTGTGGTCGCCAAGGAAGGCGGACCGGATGGCGTGCGTGCCAACGTCATCTGCCCCGGCTTCGTCCGGACGCCGCTGGTCGACAAGCAAATTCCGGAACAGGCAAAGGAACTCGGAATTTCCGAAGACGAGGTCATCAAGAAGGTAATGCTCGGCGGCACGGTGGATGCACAGTTTACGACGGTCGACGATGTCGCAGAAGTGGCGCTGCTCTTTGCCGGTTTCGAAACCAATGCTCTCACCGGCCAGTCACTCGTCGTCAGCCATGGCTGGTACATGCAGTAACGGTCGCGCTGAGGCATCGCATCTGGGACCGTTAAGGCTCAACCCTGTTGAATGTTGCGGTCGATACCGCGTTGCTCCCGACTTCGTCAGTGCCGGCAATCTCTGATCTACAGCGCTGCGTGTCGGAAAAGACGCGCAAAGGACGCTGTAGTCCTTTGAATTGCTGCATAATTTTAATCCTGAAGTCGATTCCAGTTTAAGCAATTATGCAGTAGTCTCGAATTCTCTCCGCCGGGCAATTCAGCCGCAGGCTCATGACATTCGAACGAGCGAGAGCTGTATTTCATGACCACTCACCGCTTCATTCCGACGAGATTTCACAATGTCATCGGCTCTCTTCCGCCGGCCCTGCACATCGCCGACGGCGATACCGTGGTCACCGAGACGCTCGACGCCGCCGGGCATGACAAGGACGGCACCAAGCAGGCATCCGGGCCCAATCCGGTGAACGGCCCGATCTTCGTGGAAGGTGCTGAGCCCGGGGATGCGCTGAAGGTCGAGATCATCAGCATGATCCCGACCAGGGACACGGGGTTTACCCGCAGCGTCGTCGCCGCCAATGTCGTCGATCCCGAGGCGGTTCGCGACCTGCCGCCGCGCGACATCGCCATCTGGGCGATCGACCGTGAGGCATTGACCGTCCGGCTTTCCGAGCCGGTCGGCGGCCTCGAAAATTTCGTTCTGCCTCTCGCCCCGATGATCGGCTGTTTCGGCGTGGCGCCCAGCCTCGGCCAGGCGATATCGACCGCGACCAGCGGCGAATATGGCGGCAACATGGACTATCGGCTGTTCGGTCCCGGCACCACCGTCCGCTTGCCAGTAGCGGCCCCCGGCGCCCTTTTCTTTCTGGGCGACTGCCATGCCGTGCAAGGGGATGGCGAGATCGTCGGAACCGGTGTCGAGACGACGTTCCAAGTCATGGTGCGGCTGACGGTGGAAAAGAAGGCCGGACTGGTCTGGCCGCGCGGGGAAACCGCCGAAGACATCTTCACCATCGGCAACGCCCGGCCCCTCGATCAGGCGCTCCAGCACGCGACCAGCGAAATGTTGAACTGGCTGGCATCGGATTATGGTCTGGACAGAACGGCGGCCAGCCATCTGCTCGGCCAGGTGGTGCGTTACGATGTCGGCAACGTCTTCGACCCGGCCTACACGATGGCTTGCCGTGTCGCCAAGAAATGGCTGGTTCGCCCATAGAGGGTCCCGGCAGGACGCCTCCCCATGCGTGATTGAGGCTATCGCGACACAGCCTGCCGAACGTCAGGACGAAATGTTTCGAGGGCAGCGGAAAGCTCCGTGCGGCCACGGCGGATTTCGCCGATGCCGGCTTCGGCTCCGATCAGGCCCTTGTTGTGCGCGTCACTGAGCCTGACGATCAGCTCGGCGTAACTTTCCGAGAGTCCTGTGCGGATCAACGTTGCCGGCCACTCGGCACGCGGCAGTTCGTGTGCGACAACGCGCCGGGTCAACAATCGCCCCAGGGCCGCAGCGATCTCAAGCGCCGTGTATTCGCGCGGCCCCTCGCCATGGACGATCCGCGGCGAAGGGCCATGATCCTCATCAGCCAGCAGAAGGTCGGCAGCCATATCGCCGATATCGGCGGCGGAGACGGTCGGAAAGGGTCGTGCCAGCGGCTGGTGCATGCTCGGCATCACGCCGGTCTCATTGGCGATCTTCAGGTAGCGTGCCCAGTTTTCCATATGTTCGGCCGAACGCAGAAAGACCATCCTGGCGCTGCACTGCCGGAACCGCTCCTCCATCAAACGGAACAGCCTGGTAATGCCGGTATCGATCGTCAGATGCGCACCGTAATCCGAGATCGCCAGGACGCGCGGCGGCCGGGCGGCATCGACCGCCTCCGCCATCCGCTCGATAGACTGCAGCATCTGGCGGCTGGCATCGGCGGCGCGAGGGTCGATCGGGCAGATGAGCTGTACAGCCGTCGCATCTCTCATCGCGAGCGCCATGGCATCGGCATCGCCGACCTCAGCCATGGCAATCTCGCATCCGAGCGCCGCAAGGGGTGCGGCCTTGGCGGGATTACGGAGCACCGCCGTGACGGGAGAGCCCTCGGCCCGAAGCCTTGTTATCGTTGCCTTGCCGATTTTGCCGGTGGCGCCGAAGATGACAAACATGATCATTCCTTCCTCTGCTCGCAGTCGAAGGAAGATGCACTGCCGCTAAGGGGCATTGCCTGCGCATTCGGCCGATCCGTTGCAGGATCGGCCAATTTTTTTAATTGCGCGCGCGGGTGATGGTGCCGGGGCTGATGCCAAGCAGCCGCTTCATGCTGTTTGCCATATGGCTTTGATGCGCAAAGCCTGCTTCCAGGGCGATCTGGCTCAAGGGCAGGCCGGAGCTTCGGATCAGCACCTCGACGCGAGCCACCCGGCGGTGCAGCACATATTGATGCGGCGGCATACCGAAACTATTTCGAAACTGCGTCTTCAGATGCGAGAGGCTCAGTCCGGCAAGAGCTGCCAGTTCCGCAAGCGAAAGCGAGGTGTCGAGATTATCCTCGATGTAGTCGGCAAGCATCCGCTTCTGACGGGGCGAGAGCGCTCTGCCGCTATCCACTGGGCGAGAGCTGCCGCTGCCCGCCTCGACCAGACGGAGCGCCAAAGCTGTCGCCAGCGTATCGGCATAGAGGTTGTCGGACGGCACATCCGCTTCGAGTTCCGCTTTCAAGGCCCAGACGATGGCCTCGAGCCGCGGATCGCGGAGTTGAAATTGCGGCACGATTGCCGTCGCGGGGTCGCGGCCGAGGTCGATGGCAGCCCGATGGAAAAGATCCTTGCTGATCTTCAGTCGCAGGATCATGCATTCGCGGTCGTCCTCCCAGACGCCATCAAGGCCGGCTGGCACCACGTCGATATCGCCATGCTTCTGCAGTCGGCGATGCTCCCGCCCGTCACAGCGGCATTGCGCCCGCACCGGCCGGCCGACGTGGACCCCGAGACGATGGTAGGGCGTGCCTGAAATATGCGTGCTGCCGGGCGGAATGCGTAGCAGCTCAGCCTCCAGACCGTGCCAGCCGCGCCCCCTGCTCGTTGCGAGGATTGTCGCGCTTCCTGTCGGCGAATGATCGTTCATCGGTCCGTTCCGTTCGCTCGAATGGGACCAAGACTATCTCAAGCGTCACCTCCGCGGCAAGAAATGGTGCTGTCGGCGGGAACGATTTTTCTCAGTCGTGCCGGGACAGGAAACCGGAAACGGTCGCCAGGCAAAGCTGCTTTTCCTCGACATGCGGCATATGGCTGGAATTTTCGAAGAGCACCCATTCGCAGCCCGGAACGCGTTCGAGATAGGGCCTTACCACCAGGGGCGTCGCCTCGTCGTATTTTCCCGAGACCAGCAGCGTCGGGGCTTCGATGCGGTCCAGCCTGTTCTCGATCGTCCAGTCTTTCATCGTACCGATGACGTGAAATTCGGTCGGGCCGTTCATGTTGCGGTAGACGGTGTTGTCCTCGTCCATGATTGCAAAGGTCCGCGCCACTTCAGGCGGCCACGGCACCACGCGGCAGACATGGCGGTCATAGAAGACGCGTGAGGCGGCGATATAGTCCGGATCGGTGAGGCTTCCCGCCAGCTCATGCTTCAGCAGCGTGTCCTGCACCTCTTTCGGCAGTTCCTGCCTCAGCCGGTTCGCCTCCGAAACCCAGGTGTGCATGTTGGCCGGCGAGTTGGCGATGACAAGCGCCTTCAGACCTTGCGGCTGGCGCACCGCATGTTCGGCGCCGAGCATGCCGCCCCAGGACTGGCCGAGGAAGGCATAACGATCCCGAATGCCGAGATGGGAAAGTAGCGTGTCCAGCTCCTCGAGGAACAGGCCGACCGTCCAGAAATCCGGGCCTTTTTCCGGAAGTCGGGTGGAATTGCCATTGCCGAGCTGGTCGTAATGGATGACCGGACGGCCGTCGAGGGCGGCGATATCCTTGAAGGAATCGACATAATCATGGGTGCAGCCAGGCCCGCCATGGGCGACGACGAGGGGCAGCTTGCCGCTCTCCAGCGAACCGGTGACGCGATACCAGGTGCGATAGTCGCGAAAGGGCAGGTAAGCTTCTTTGGTCGTGACTTCGCCCACCGGTGTCTCCATCTCTTGGCGTCATGAAAAAAGCATAACGCGGCGGCAACGGTGAAGGCAGCTATCACAAGTTATAGGGTGGCCAATTATGGGTAGGCCGGTCTTCGAGCAGGCGGTAATGGGTGGCGCGCACCACGGCCTGGGTTCGGTTGCGGGCGCCGAGTTTCTTTGTCGCGGCGTTCAGATGCATCACGACGGTCGGTACCGAACGGTCGATGATGCGGGAAATTTCCTTGGCGGAGTAACCTTCCGCCGAATGGCGCAGGCATTCACGTTCCCGCTCGGTCAGGCGGATCGTGCCGACGCTCTTCGCCCGCGTGTCGAAAAGCGAATAGGCGGTCTCATGGAAAACATGGGCAAGCAGGTTGAAGTCGGCGATATAGCGCAGTGCGTGCCGTTCGAAATCTTTGTTCCGGCCGAAGCGGATGCCGGTGACGGTCGCATAGTCGCCGCGTGGCATATGAACCGGAACGGTGACGCCGGTCGACATATCGCGTTCGCTCAAATAGCGCGTCACCGGCGCGGTGTCTTCGGTCATGAAACGGTTGATCAGCGTGTCGGCGTCCGGGTCGTAGTTCCAGAAGAAGGGCGCGGAGGTGCGCAGCGCCACCTGCTGCACCGGATCGATACGGAAATAGCCGCGATTGAACCAGTAATCGTGCATATCGTCGGAGATATTCCGCAGCTTCAGCAGCGATGGTATCATGATCGCGCCGTCGAGATCGTAAGGCACCGGTGTATAGTCGTAGATCAGCGCCTCGAAGCCGATCTGCTTCATCGCCTCGAAGGCCTGGTCGATGCGTCCATCAAGCGTTTCGTGCGCTGTAAACTGCCGTCTGATCGTTCCGATATCGTCAAGAATGGGGTCGTCAAGCATGGGCTGCTCCCGGGGTTCGGCATTGCGGCCCACCCTATCACTTCTTATAGCTGGCACTGAATGCGGTTTAAGGTAAAAATTTAGCCGTGCCCAAATATTGAGCAAGCGAAATCTTCTGCCGGAGCGATCAATGTGGCGTGAAATACGGCCGGACGAGCGATTCGAGATCGATGTCGATGGCTATCGCGTCGTTGCCTATAGTTTCGGGACCGGCAGCGAGACGGTTTTCTGCCTGAACGGCGGGCCGGGTCTGCCCTGCGATTACCTGCGCGAGGCGCATTCCTGTCTCATCGACAAGGGCTATCGCGTCGTCGCCTTCGACCAACTCGGCACCGGCGCTTCCGACCGGCCGGACGATCTCTCGCTCTGGACGATCGGCCGTTATGTCGAAGAGACGGAGACGGTGCGCAAGGCGCTGGGGCTCGGCAAGGTCCACATGCTCGGCCATTCCTGGGGCGGCTGGCTGGCGATCGAATACGCGCTGACCTATCCCGAAAACCTCAAGACGCTGATCCTCGAAGATACCGTCGCCGATATGCCGCATCTGATCTCGGAACTGGAACGGTTGCGCGCGGCACTCGGTCCCGAAACTGTCTCGATGATGCAGAAGCACGAGGCGCAAGGCACCTACAATCATCCGGAATATCTCGCCGCCGTCACCATCCTCAACTACCGCCATGTCTGCCGTCTGCCGGAATGGCCGGCGCCGGTGCGCCGCTCGCTCGACGATTGGAACATGGCGCCCTATGAGACGATGCAGGGGCCGAACGAGTTTCTCTATATCGGCAACCTCAAGGACTGGAACCGTATACCCGACCTGCCGCGGCTGACGCCGCCGGTGCTCATCACGACGGGAGAACATGACGAGCTGACGCCGGCCTGTGCGCTGAGGATGAAGCTTGCGCTGCCGAATGCCGAGCTGAAGGTATTTGCCAATGCCAGCCACATGCCGTTCTATGAGAACCCGCAGGATTATTATCCGGCGCTTCTCGATTTTCTCGCCCGGCACGAGGCAGGCTGATGCAAGAGGGAGCGGACCGAACCCGACGAAGACAAAGGGGCGATCGCCGACATGCATCGCTATAAATTCGTTCTGACGCGACCGTTGCAGTTCCTCCCCGTGATCTTCGGCATCAGCGTCATTACTTTCATTCTGGTCCGGCTGATCCCCGGCGATCCGGCGCGCAATATCCTCGGGACGCGTGCGACGCCGGCGGCCCTTGCCAGCATTCGCGCCCAGTACGGCCTCGACCAGCCGATGTGGCTGCAATATGTCTATTTCCTCAAGAACCTCGCCAATGGCGAGATGGGCAAGTCGATCCTCTACAAGATCGACGTGCTGAAGCTGATCGTCACCCGAATCGAGCCGACGCTTGCGCTCGTCGTCTCCAGCGTCGTGCTTTCGGTCCTGATCGCAGTGCCGATGGCGGCGATTGCCGCACGCAATGCCGGCCGGGCGCCGGATCATGCGGTGCGCATCGTCTCGACCTTCGGCATCGGCTTTCCGCCCTTCTGGCTGGGGTTGATGCTGATCATCCTCTTCAGTGTCGAACTCGGTGTGCTGCCGGTTTCGGGCTATGGTGCAACGATCGGCGAAAAGCTGTCGCATCTGGTGCTGCCGAGCCTGACGGTCGCGCTGTCGCTCTCGACGGTGCTGACGCGCAGCCTGCGGGCGGCGATGATCGAGCAACTGAAGTCGGATGTCGCGACGGCGGCGCGCGCTCGCGGCATGCCCGAAGGCATCGTCTTCTGGCGACACGTCCTGCCGAATTCGCTGGTGCCGACGATCAATCTGCTTGCCGTCAACATCGGCTGGCTGATCGGCGGCACGGTAGTGGTCGAGAGTGTCTTTGCGCTGCCCGGCATGGGGCAGCTGCTGGTCAGGGCGATCTTCTCACGCGACTACATGGTGGTGCAGGGCGTCGCCATGGTCTTTGCCTGCGCCACCGTGCTCATCAACTTCATCGCCGACATCGTCACTGTCGCCGTCGATCCGAGGGTGAAGCTATGAGCATCGAGGCGATCGCCCCCGCATCCCCCGGCTGGCGCCGGTTCTTCGGCCGGCGGCCGATGCTTGTGCTCAGTGCCGGCCTACTGCTGTTCTTCGTGCTGGTGGCGATCGGCGCGCCCCTCGTCGCGCCTTACGACCCGATCATGCAGAATGCCGAGGTGCGCCTGCAGGCGCCTTCGCTGTTGCACCCCTTCGGCACCGACAATTTCGGCCGAGACATCCTTTCCCGCGTCATCTGGGGCGCCCGCCTCGACCTGCAGATGGCGCTGATCGGCGTCATCTTCCCCTTCGTAATCGGCACGACGGTCGGCACGATCGCCGGCTTTTTCGGCGGCATCGTCGATGCGCTGTTCATGCGCCTCGTCGATATCATCCTCGCCTTCCCCTTCCTGGTGCTGATGCTGTCGATCATCGCGATCCTCGGACCGGGCCTCGGCAGCTTCTACATCGCCATGGCGCTGGTCGGCTGGGTTTCCTATGCACGGCTGATCCGGGCGCAGATGCTGGTGCTGAAAGGCAGCGACTATGCCGTTGCCGCCGTCAGCCTCGGCTTCAGTCGCCCGCGCATCATGTTCCGCCATCTTTTGCCGAACGCGATCGCCGGCTCGATCGTCTTTTCGATGTCCGATGCGACGCTGGTGCTGCTCAGCGGCGCCGCCGTCAGCTATCTCGGCCTCGGCGTCCAGCCACCGATCGCCGAATGGGGTGTCATGGTCGCGGAAGGACAGAGCTTCATCACCACCGCATGGTGGATCACGCTGTTTCCCGGTCTCTCCATCGTCTGCCTCGCCTTCGGCTTCAGCATGCTGGGCGACGCGCTCGGCGAACTGCTGGGGGTGCATGAATGAGCGGCTCCGTGCTGTCCGTCCGTGATCTCACAGTCAGGGCGTATGTCGATTCCGGCCCGCGCACGCTGCTCGATGCGGTCTCGCTGGACCTCGGCAAGGGTGAGATTCTCGGTCTCGTCGGTGAGAGCGGCTCGGGCAAGAGCCTGTTCTGCCGTTCCCTGGTGCGCCTGCTGCCCTCCTCGCTCCTGAAGATCGAAAGCGGTAGCGTGCTGCTCGAAGGGCGTGACCTCATGCGGATCGATGATGGCGAGATGCTGAAAGTGCGCGGCGGCGAGATCGGCATGATCTTCCAGAACCCGACCAGCCATCTCGATCCGGTGATGCGGATCGGCGATCAGATCGCCGAGGGCATCCGCTATCACCAGGGCCTCAGCGCCCGCGAGGCCCGCGCCGCGGCGACGGAAATCCTGGCGCAAGTCGGCTTCCCCGATCCGAAGCGCCAGTACGACAGTTATCCGCACGAATTTTCCGGCGGCATGCGGCAGCGGGCGATGATCGGCGTGGCGCTGTCCTGCAATCCGAAAATCCTGATCGCCGACGAGCCAACGACGGCACTCGACGTGACCATCCAGGCGCAGATCCTGCGGCTGTTGATTGACATACGCGATCGGCGCGGCTTATCGATCATTCTGATCACTCACGATCTCGGTATCGTCGCCCAGACTTGCGACCGCATTGCCGTGCTGCGCGGCGGCAAGCTGCTCGAAGAAGGGCCGAAGCGGACGATCCTGGCGCGGCCGCAGCATCCCTATACGATCAACCTGATCAACAGCCACCCTTCCATCTCAAGCGAGACGCCTGCGCCGCCGCTCGAGCTTGCCGAGGCCAGCCAGCCGCCGAGACCATTGCTCGAAATCGATGATCTCCATGTGCGCTTCAGAGCGGGTGGCGCCCTGCTCAGGGGCGGTGCCAAGACGGTGAGCGCCGTTGCCGGCGTCAGCCTGCAGATCATGCCGGGCGAGACGGTCGGCATCGTCGGCGAATCCGGCAGCGGCAAGAGCACGCTTGCCCGTGCCGTGCTCGGCCTCACCCCGCTTTCCTCGGGCCACGTCACCTTCGACGGCGTCGATCTGGCGTTGCAGAAAAGCGCCGGCCTGGCAAAGCTCAGGCGCGAGACGGCGATGGTGTTCCAGGACCCCTATAATGCGCTCAATCCGCGGCTGACGATCGGGCAGATGCTAGCCGAGGTGCTGAAGGTGCAGGGCAAGGTCGCCAAGGCCGATATCCCTGTTCGAATCGGCGAACTGCTCGATCTCGTCGGCCTCGAACGCGAATTCGCCGGCCGCAAACCGCGCAGCATGAGTGGCGGCCAGTGCCAGCGCGCCGGCATTGCCCGGGCGCTGGCCGTCGATCCGAAGATGATCATCGCCGACGAATGCGTGGCGGCTCTCGACGTCACCATCCAGGCACAGATCATCGAACTTTTCCGCGATCTCACGGCGAAGATGAACCTGACGCTGATCTTTATCGCCCATGATCTCGCAATCGTCCGCAATCTCTGTGAACGGGTCGTCGTGATGTATCGCGGCGAGATCGTCGAGGAAGGCCGCTCCGAAGAAGTCTTCGCGCGGCCGAAGCACCCCTATACGGCGGCGCTGATCGCCGCGATTCCCGACATCGATCCTGACAAGCGGCTGCTTCAAGACGCCGACGGCAAGGACGATCCGCATTCGATGCCGATTCAATCAATCAAACGCATGCCATAACAACGAAGGGAACGAACTCATGACAAACAGGTGGAAATCAATCGGGCTTGCAGCCTTGCTCGCCGGTCTGGCGCTCAGCGCAAGCTATGCCGAGGCCGCTGGTGTGCTCACCATCGGCCGCCGCGAGGATTCGACGACATTCGATCCGATCAAGACCGCGCAGAACATCGACAACTGGGTGTTCTCCAACGTCTACGACGTGCTGATCCGGGTCGACAAGACAGGCACGAAACTGGAGCCGGGCCTTGCCGAAAGCTGGACCACCTCGGATGACGGACTGACCTACACGTTCAAGATCCGCGACGCGAAATTTTCCGACGGTTCGCCGCTGACGGCGGAAGATGCGGCCTACAGCCTGTTGCGCATCCGCGATGACGCTGCATCGCTCTGGAGCGATTCCTACAAGGTGATCGACACGGCCGTGGCGACCGACGCGCATACGCTGACGATCAAGCTCAAGAACCCGTCCGCGCCGTTCCTTTCGACGCTGGCGCTGCCGAATGCCTCCGTTATCTCCAAGAAGGGCATGGAATCGCTGGGCGCCGACGCCTATGGTGAAAAGCCGATCGCATCCGGCGCGTTCACCGTCGAGGAATGGCGGCGCGGCGACCGCGTCATCCTGAAGAAGAACCCGAATTTCTGGCAGGCGGACCGGGTGAAGCTCGACGGTGTCGAGTGGATCTCGGTGCCTGACGACAATACCCGCATGCTGAACGTCCAGGCCGGCGAGTTGGATACGGCGATCTTCGTTCCCTTTTCTCGGGTCGAGGAGCTGAAGAAGGACCCGAACCTCAACGTCGATATAGACGCTTCGACCCGTGAGGATCATCTGCTGATCAACCATGCGCATGGCGCGCTCGGCAAAAAGGAAGTCCGCCAGGCGCTGGATCTCGCGATCGACAAGAAGGCGATCGTCGATACCGTCACCTTCGGCCAGGGCACGGTCGCCAACTCCTATATTCCGAAGGGCGCGCTCTATTATTATGCCGACAACCTGCAGCGGCCCTATGATCCCGAAAAGGCAAAAGAGTTGCTGGCGGCCGCCGGCGTCTCGGACCTGACGCTGAACTATCTGGTCCGCGCCGGCGACGAAGTCGACGAACAGACGGCTGTGCTCGTCCAGCAGCAGCTGCAGAAGGCCGGCATCACCGCCAATCTGCAGAAGGTCGACCCGAGCCAGGAATGGGACATGATCGTTGCCGGCGACTACGACGTCTCGGTCAACTACTGGACCAACGACATTCTCGATCCGGACCAGAAGACCACCTTCGTCCTCGGCCACGATTCCAACAACAACTATTCGACCAACTACAAGAGCGAGGCGGTGAAGGAACTGGTTGCCAAGGCGCGTCTCGAACTCGACCCGAAGAAGCGCGAACAGATGTATGTCGATCTGCAGAAGATGGCCAAGGACGACGTCAACTGGATCGACCTCTATTACAGCCCCTATATCAACGTCTCTCGCAAGAATATCGAGAACTTCTATCAGAACCCGCTCGGCCGGTTCTTCCTGGAAGACACGGTCAAGAACTGAGTTCAGGCAGCACGCAAACGCTCCGCCGCCCTAAAGGCGGCGGAGCATCATTTGTTGCCACGACACGTGGCTGGCGCCGCTTGCTTACTCGGCGGCCGCGAGCTTGTCCTGCGTCCTGGTGTCGAAGTCGCTGGCGTCGTGACGCTCGTGCAACTGGCTCGAGGGATCGCCGGAGAGCCTGTTGACCATCCGGCCGCGTTGCACGGCCGGCCTGCTGTGGATGGTGTCGGCCCAGCGCAGCACGTTCTTATAGTCCTCGACCTGCAGAAACTCGGCTGCACCATAGGTCCAGCCCTTCACCAGGCCGCCATACCAGGGCCAGACGGCAATATCGGCGATCGTGTATTCGCTGCCCGCCAGATATTCGCTTTCGGCAAGGCGACGATCGAGCACATCGAGCTGGCGCTTCACTTCCATGGCGAAGCGGTCGATCGCGTATTCGATCTTCGTCGGGGCATAGGCGTAGAAATGGCCGAAGCCGCCGCCGAGATAGGGCGCGCTTCCCATCTGCCAGAACAGCCATGACAGGCATTCGGCGCGCTCGCTCGGTTCGGTCGGCAGGAAGGCGCCGAACTTCTCGGCGAGATAGGTGAGGATGGCACCGGACTCGAAGACACGGATCGGCTTTGGTCCGCTACGATCCATCAGCGCCGGGATCTTGGAATTGGGATTGACCGCAACGAAGCCGCTTCCGAACTGGTCGCCATCGCCGATCTTGATCAGCCAGGCGTCGTACTCAGCACCGCTTTGGCCAAGGGCCAGCAGCTCCTCGAGCATGATCGTGACCTTCTGGCCGTTCGGCGTGCCGAGCGAATAGAGCTGCAGCGGATGACGGCCGACCGGAAGCTCTTTGTCATGCGTCGGTCCCGCGATCGGGCGGTTGATGCTGGCGAATTGGCCGCCATTCGCCTTGTTCCAGGTCCAGACTTTCGGGGGTGTATATTCGGAAGAACCGCTCATCTTTCAAACTCCTGGCATTGGTCAGATAGGATCGCGATGCCAATGGGTTTGGCCACCGCATTTTTCCTGACATAGCAGAGGCGACGAGGTTTTGTCAGAGGTGTCGAAGCGGTTTCACGCAATCGTCAGAGCCTTGGCCAGGGATCAGATTCACGCTGTGAAGACTGGGTTTTTTATGTACCAAAAATTGGTATATTGGCTTAAAGGAGATTCAGGATGGCTAGAAATACGTCCATATCGCTCAGTGACCATTTCACCAGCTTCATTGATACGCAGGTTCAGGCTGGCCGCTATGGTTCAGCCAGCGACGTTATCCGGGCGGGCCTTCGCCTACTTGAAGAACACGAAGCCAAAGTGAAGGCATTGCAGGACGCCTTGATTGAAGGCGAAGAATCCGGCCCTGCCACGCCCTTCGATTTCGATGCGTTCAACGCTCGCAAACGGGCGGCGTTCGAGGCGAAATGACAGGCGTCATATTTTCTCCCGCCGCGCGATGATCTCGTCCAGCTGCCCCACGAGCACGCGATCGCCCTCGACGTCGCTCGCCATCCTGGAGAAGACATCCGCCATGCCGCGGAAGATGGTCGCGGCCGGATCATCTTCTCCAAGGAAATCGGCAATCTCCTGCATTTCGGCAACCCACCGATAGGCTTTCGGATACATGTCGGGTATGGATCCCGACAGCTTGCGATCGATGTCGGGAAGGCTTTCGGAGAGCTCGGCTTTCAGGCTTTCGGCCGCACCGGAACGCGATGCCGCAAGCAGCATGGCGGTGCCAAGGCCGACAAATCCCTTGTTGATGCCGGCATAACACATCTTCAGTGCCGAGGCGGCGCCGAGCGGTCCGTCGAGCCTGCGGATCCGCAGGCCGCAATCCTCGAGCAGCTTGCTTCGCTCCGCAATATCGCCGCTGATATAAATGGTCGGACCTGGTTTGCCGGGGCTCGGCGGCCCGCCGATGATCGCACCGTCAAGCACCTCGACGCGGCTGCTTTCGAAGCGTGCCGCCAAAGCCTGCATGGTTTTCGGCGCGATTGCGTTGAGGTCGATGAAGGGAGGCGGCGTCGGCATCCCCGACGATATGTCCGCGATGAGGTCTGCGACCTTAATCGCCTCAGCCGGCGGAACGATCGACAGGATCAGCTCGGCCTTCGTCAGCTCCTGGCGGCCGACCGGCACCATGCCGGCTGCCTTTGCCCGCGCAATCGTCCGCTCGCTCCTGCCCTCGAGGTAAGTCAGCACCGTAGCGCCGTGGTCGATCAGCCGTTTGGCGACGGCACTTCCCATCGCGCCCGATCCGATAATCGCAAAATTCGGCATGTGAACCTCAATCAATGACGTCATCAGATTAGAACTGTTGCCGATGGCCATATCGTCAACTGCGACGATTCAGCCGAAACCCCTTCCGAAGAGCCGGCCGCTTCGTGCGCGCTGCCGTTGCGGCACTTTTTCTTGATATTCGTCAATGCCGGGACGGTCGACACCGGTATGATCGGTGCTATCATTCGCATTCGAGGATATGGATTTCAAATGTATCGGACGATCATCTGCGGCATCGGCATGGGTCCCCGCCAAACGGCCAGCCGCCTTCTGCGCCGGGCTGCTGCGCTGATGGACGAAGGCGGAAGCATCGTCGTCATGCACGTCATCGAGCATATCCCGCGCCGTCACCTGACGGAGCTTCCCGAGGAATTCGAAACGACCGCCATCGTCGACGCCGAAAAGAAACTTGCATCGCTCTGCAAGGAGCTGGGAATTCCGGCGATGACCGAGGTTCGTATCGGCGTTGCCGCCTCCCTGCTCGTCTCCGTCGCAAGGGAGAAATCGGCCGATCTTATCCTGGTTTCATCCCATGTGACCGATATCACCGACTTCGTCTTCTCCTCGATAGTCGACAAGGTCGTGCGCCATGCCGGGTGCTCGGTTCTAATCGATCGACGACCCGATCCTGCGCATGAAGGCTCGGCGCCTCAAGTGGAAGACGCAGCGTTGTTCTAGTTCCGCTGCTGATTGATGAAGTCGATCACAGCAACCGGCCTCCCCTCCCCGACGGCGGTCAGACAACCTATATCATTCCCAAGCCAACCAGCAGTATTCGCTGCCCGACCGGAGATATGTATGAGCCAGGATCCCTATGAGCTTCTGGGCGTGAAGCGGGATGCGACGCAAAAGGATATTCAAAGCGCGTTCCGCAAGCTCGCCAAGAAACTTCACCCCGACCTTAACCCCGGCGACAAAAAGGCTGAGGAACGGTTCAAGCAAATTTCAGCGGCCTACGAGATCTTGAGTGATGAGGAAAAACGCGGACGCTTTGACCGCGGGGAGATCGATATAACAGGCGCCGAGCGGGCGCAGCGCAATTATTATCGCGACTACGCGTCGAAGAGCGGGCCTGGCGATCCCTACCACAACAGCGCCGGCTTTGCCGATTTCAGCGATGCCGACGATATCTTCGCCAGCTTCTTTTCACGCCGTGCCGGCGGCGGCCAGACCCGTGGTCGTGGCCGTGACCGGCAATTTTCCATGGAGGTCGACTTTCTCGAGGCCGTCAACGGCACCAGGACGGAGGTCAAGATGCCGAATGGTCCGGCGCTCGACGTACAGATCCCGCCGGGGACGCGCGACGGCCAGACCTTGCGGCTGCGCGGCAAGGGCGAGCCGGGCATCGGCGGTGGGCCGGTGGGCGATGCCTTGATCGAAATCCGTGTGCGCCCGCACCGCTTCTTTACGCGAGACGGCGACGATATCCGCCTGGAACTGCCGATCTCGCTCAGTGAGGCCGTGCTTGGTGGCAAGGTTCGCGTGCCGACGCCGTCGGGAGCGGTCAATCTGACGCTGCCGCCTCATTCGAACACGGGCAAGGTCCTGCGTCTCAAGAGCAAAGGTGTCGCAAAACGCGGCGGCGGACACGGTGACGTCTACATTTCGCTGAAGATCGTGCTGCCCGACGCCCCGGATGAGCGGCTGACGGGCTTGATGAAGGAATGGGCGACGGCAAACTCCTACGATCCGAGAGAGAACATGGAGGCTTGATCATGAATGATCTCGAATTCCGTCTTTACTTGAAAATCGACATCGTCCAGCTCGATCTCTGGATCGAACAGGGTTGGCTGATCCCGGAGATCTCAGGCGGCCAAAGGCAATTTCGTGACGCCGACGTCGCACGCGCCCGGCTGATCCTGGACCTCATGGCAAACATGGGCGTCAACGAAGCCGGCGTCGATATCGTCATGGAGCTGGTCGACGAGTTGCACGGCCTGCGGGGAACGATGGGCAAGTTGATGACCGCCATCGGCAAGCAGGAGCGGGATGTTCAGCGCCAGCTGTTCGAGAGCCTCGAGGACATGGATCGGTTTTAGACAGAACCAGCTTCTACGCGGTGAACCAATAGCGGACGATGTGGAAGAACAGCGGTGCGGCGAAGGTGATGGAGTCCAGGCGGTCGAGCACGCCGCCATGGCCCTCGATCACATAGCCCCAGTCCTTGGCATTGAGATCCCGCTTGATGGCCGAGAGCACGAAGCCGCCGAAGAAGCCCGCGACGACGATGACCGTGCTGATGGCAGCGGCCTGCAGCGGCGAGAACGGCGTCAGGCGATAAAGCAGCGTTCCCACGAGGATGGCCGAGGCGCCGCCTCCGACCAGCCCTTCGATCGTCTTCGACGGGCTGATATTCGGCGAGAAGCGGTGCTTTCCGAGGAGCTTGCCCCAGACATACTGGAAGACGTCGCTGAGCTGTACGACCACGACCAGATAGACGAGAAGAAGTGCGGACGGCGTGCCGGTCTCCAGCATGAGCAGTGCGGGAGCGTGGCTGATCGAATAGACCGTCAGCATCAATCCCCATTGCACCCTGGCGCTGCGGGCGAGGAATTCGTTGACGTCACCCGTCAAGGTCGCCACCGCCGGCAGGATCAGGAAGGCATAGACTGGGATGAAGATCGCAAACAGGCCGTACCATTCCGTTCCGAGCAGCACATAATGTAGCGGCAGCACAACGAAGAAGGACAGGAAAAGCGCCAGGTGATCGCCGCGCCGCGATGGTGTCAGCGTCCAGAATTCGCGAAGCGCCATAAAGGACAGGAATGCGAACAGGATGACCGTCGCCGTGTCGCCGAGCAAGATCGCGCCGCCGAACACCGCGACCATGATCCACCAGGAGCGGATGCGGGCGTTGAGATTTTGGACGGTGGCGACGGAGCCGGGCTCGGTCGCGCGCCGCTGCAGGATGAAACCGACCGCGGAGGCGACGGCAAGCAGGCCGAGGATCGCGGCCAGCACGATGGAGAACAGGCTGGTCATGCGTTATGCCCCCCATCTGCGAGCTCAATGACCGCAGCACGGGCACGAGCCAGGAATTCGGTCTTTTCCTCGCCTGGTTCGACGCGGAGCGGCTTGCCGAAGCGCGCCGTGCAGGTGATCGGCACGATCAGCATGCTTCCCTTCGGCAGGATGCGCTGAAGGTTGTCGAGATGGATCGGCACGAGATCGACATCCGGAAAACGGCAGGCGAGGCGATAGATGCCGCTGCGGAACGGGGCAATCTCATCGGTGGTGCTTCTCGTTCCCTCAGGAAAAATCAGGATCGAATGCCCCTCCTCGAGCAGACGCTCTACCGGAGCCAGCGGATCGCTGTCCGGCGGAGGCTTGCGGTCTATCAGGACGGCACGCAGGCATTTCTCCGCGATGAAACGGCGAAAGGCGCTGGTTCCCCAATAATCGCGCGCCGCAACCGGATGGGTCATGCGGCGCACCTGATATGGCAGGGCGGCCATGACGGCGACGGTATCGATGTGGCTGTTGTGATTGGCGAAATAGATGCGGCGGCTGGGATCGGGCGCGCAGCCCCGCCACTCGCTTCGGGCGCCGACCAGGATACGGACGAACAGCACGAGAAGGCGACGGATGAGCGCGATCATAGTCTCTCCAGGGAACGGGCAAGCGTTATCGTGCGTGTGATGCAGGTGACAAGGCTGCCGGCCGCGATGACCGCGGATGCCAAGATCAGCGACCAGTGGCTGCCTGATGCCAGCGTCTCGACGCTCTGGGCGAGGAGGCCCGCCGTCAGCACCGCCATGCGGCGCTGCTTGGCCATGATGCCGCTGAAGTCCTGGGGAAGACCGACCGATCCTCCAAAGACCCTGATATAGGCGGTGAGTGCGGCGAGCAGCGCAGCCAGCCAGCCGAGCCAGCCAAAGCCGCAGGCATAGCCAGCCGCGACGAGAAACAGGCTGTCGGCGACCCGGTCGGGGAATTCATTATAGAGCGGCCCGCTCTTGGTTTTCTTGCCGCCTTCGATCGCGACCATTCCGTCCAGCAGATTGCAGACGAGCCGCAGTTGCACCGAGATCGCGGCGCAAACCATGGCAATCGGATGTGTTGTGAAAACAATGAGCGCCGCGCCTATGCCCGCGAATACGACCGATAAAAGCGAAATGCCGTTCGGCGTCGCGCCGCTGCGCGCCAGCCACGCGCTGAGGCCGATGGCCCAGGACGACGACCGGCTCGCGATCGGTCGCCGCGAGGCGCCTTCTTCTTCCCCCATTATCATTTTCCCCAACCCCTATCCTCCCTGCATATCCTGCCAATGTCGTCGCGCCAAGTCGTAACGCCCTGTATATTCGGCCCAGGGTCTGTCGCGCTGACCCGGAAAAGCGCTTTTTTTGGAAGAGAGCCCTGACTTCTTGAGAACTTGCCGGCGTAGCGTGCCATGCCACGTCCTTTCAACTAAGCCGTGACGCTATCCGAACTCGGAAAAAATTGGCTGATGAAGACAGGCTGCACTGGGGACTGAACAGCCTGATTTTTAAGCCTGTTTGCCGCTTGACACATTTTTGGGCGCTACTATGATTTTTGAACCAAATGGTAAAAAAGGGGAACAATCAATGACCAAAGATATCCTGATTTCACGCCGGGCAGTGATCGCGTCCGGCATTGCGCTTGGGGTCAGCGGCTTTGCCCCGCTGGCAAGGGCTGCTGCGCCGCTGAAGGTTGCCGGCATCCATGCGTCGCCGGTCGAAAACGCCTGGAACTCCTGTCTGCACAAGGCGTTGCAGGACGCCGCCAAGGAAGGCGTGATCGAATATGTCTTCTCCGAAGGCGTCTCCGGCACCGATTATCCGCGCGCCATGCGCGAATATGCCGAACAGGGCAACAAGCTGATCATCGGCGAGGCCTATGCGGTGGAGAAAGAAGCCCGGCAGGTCGCGGCCGATTATCCCGATACCGCTTTCGTGCTGGGTTCGAGCGGCGAGCAGGCCGGCGACAATTTCGGCGTCTTCGGCACCTGGAACCATGACGGCGCCTATCTCGCCGGCATGCTGGCCGGCAAGATGACCAAGTCGAATGTCGTCGGTTCGGTCGGCGCCATTCCGATCCCCGAGGTCAACATGTTGATCAACGCCTTCGCAGCCGGCGTCAAGGCGGTCAATCCCGATGCCAAGCACCTGGTCTCCTTCATCGGCACCTTCTTCGATCCGCCGAAGGCCCGCGAAGCCGGTCTTGCCCAGATCGATGCCGGCGCCGACATCCTGTTCGGCGAGCGCATCGGTACTGCCGATGCCGCCAAGGAGCGCGGCATCAAGTCGGTCGGCTCGTTGATCGACTATACGCCGCGTTATCCTGACACGGTATTCGCCAACGCCATGTGGTATTTCCGCCCGATCCTGGACGCTGCGATCGCCGATGTCGCTGCCGGAAAGCCGGTCGGTAGGAACTACACGTCCTACGGCCTGATGAAGGAAGGCGGCAGCGATATCGTCTTCGTGAAGGGCGTGGCGCCCGCCGAGGCTGAGGCTGCCATGGAAGCCAAGCGGGCGGAGATCAAGGCCGGCACCTTCGAAGTTCCGAAGATGATGGACGAGCCGAAGTAATTCGGCTGATGCGTGGCGATGCGACGGATCTGGCGACAGCGATCAGGCATGGCAGCTTGAGCGCTGCAGAGGCGATGCAGGCGTCCCTTGCCGCGGCCGTGCTGCAGGAGCCGCTCGGCGCCATCGCCTATCTCGATGCCGCCATGGGCCTTGCCTCGGCCGACGACCGCGACAGTGAGCGGCGGAGCGCGCCCGATCGCTTTGCCGCGAGGCCCTTTGCCGGCGTGCCGACCTTGGCGAAGGATCTTGGCGGCCCCTTTGCCGGGCTGCCGGTAACGGCCGGTTCCGGTCTTTTCGAAAGAAAGGGCGGCGAAGCGGATTCCGATCTGGCTGCCCGTTTCCGCGACGCCGGCTTCTGTCTGTTTGGCCTGACGACGAGCCCGGAATTCGGCCTGTCGCTTGCCAGCGAACCGGCGATCGGACCGATCTGTCGCAACCCACTCGATCCGGCACGAACCGCGGGCGGCTCTTCCGGCGGTGCGGCGGCAGCGGTTGCCGCCGGGATCGTCGCGATTGCGCATGCCACCGATGCCGGCGGCTCGATCCGTGTGCCAGCCGCCTGCTGTGGCCTCGTCGGACTGAAGCCGACGCGCGGCGCCATCCCCGGCGGGCCATCCTTCGGCAACCACTTGGCCGGTATCGCAAGCGAACTCGCGGTCTGCCGTTCGGTGCAGGATATGGCGCTGATTTTCGACAGGCTGAGCGGCAAATCGCGAGGACCTTTTCCCGACCCCTCCCCTGTCGACAGCGATAACGGCCGTTTGCGGATCGGCCTGCTTGTTGATACCGGGTCGACCTATCCGACGGAGGGTGATCGGCTCGCAGCCGTCGAAGATGCGGCCCGTGCGCTCGAAAGCGACGGACACGTCATTGTTCCGCTGAACTGGGCCGAGTTCGATTGGAGCGTCGCTTCAAGCGGCCGCGCCTTCGCCGATATCGTCTCGGTCAATCTCGCAGCACTCATGAAGGCGGCGGCTCTCGATGAAGGCAGGGCCGAGCCTCTGACGCAGGCTTTCGCGGCGCGCGGACGAGCGCTGTCGGCCACCATGCTTTGGAACACGCTGAGCGAGGCCGTCCTGGTGAGCGGTAACCTTTGGGCGCTGTTCGACACGGTCGATTGCATCCTCATGCCGATGCTGTCTTCCGCGCCTCTTGCGATTGGCTCCTTTCCGTCCGATCATGCCGACACGGATCTGCATCTCGAGCGGATGACGGCATTTGCGCCGCTTGCCTGCCTCGCCAATATTTCGGGTTTTCCTGCTTTGACACTGCCTTTCGGACAGGATGAGCATGCCATGCCGCTGCCGGTGCAGATCATGGCGCCGATGGGTCACGAGCCGCGCCTCCTGTCGCTTGCCGGGCGCCTGGAGGCCGAGGGGCGATGGCAGCATCGTTTTCCCGTTACAGGACTACCGTCATGACCGGGCCTGTGCTGGAAATTATCGGCGTCAGCAAGCGCTTCGGCGACAATCTTGCCAATGACGATATTTCCATGACGCTTGCAAAGGGCGAGGTCGTGGCCCTGCTCGGCGAGAACGGCGCGGGCAAGACCACGCTGATGAGCATCCTTTTCGGCCATTACATGCCGGATGCCGGCCGCATTCTGATCGAGGGCACGGAGGTGCCGCAGGGCAAGCCGCGTGCGGCGATCCGCGCCGGCGTCGGCATGGTGCATCAGCATTTCTCGCTGGCGCCCAATCTGACCGTCCTCGAAAATGTCATGACCGGCACCGAAAGGCTGTGGTCCTGGCGCTCGGGAACGTCGGCGGCGCGGAAGAAACTCTTGGCAATTTCCGAGCGCTTCGGCCTCAAGGTCGATCCGGATGCCCGCCTTGGCGACTTGTCGGTCGGCGAGCAGCAGCGCGTCGAGATCCTCAAGGCGCTCTATAACGACGCCCGCATCCTGATCCTCGACGAGCCGACGGCGGTGCTGACCAATATCGAGGCCGAACGGCTGTTCACGACGCTAAGGGAAATGGCCCGCCAGGGCCTGTCGCTGATCTTCATCTCCCACAAGCTGGACGAAGTCATGGCGGCGGCCGACCGCATCGTGGTCTTACGCGGCGGCAAGATGGTCGCCGAACGCAAGGCGTCGGACACCAGCAAGGCGGAACTCGCCGAACTGATGGTCGGGCGCCGCGTGACGCGGCCCGTACGCGAGCCTTCCACACCCGGTGCCGTTGCCCTCGAAGCGGTCGATGTGACGGTGCGTATCGACGGCGTCGATCGATTGAAATCGATCAGCTTCCGCCTGCATCAGGGCGAGATCCTCGGCATCATCGGCGTTTCCGGCAATGGTCAGGCGGCACTGGCGCATCTTCTTTCCGGCATACTGTCGCGCAGCGCCGGCGACCTTCTGCTGTTCGGGAAAGCCATCGGCAATCTTGGTGTTACCGATGTCGTCGAAGCCGGCATCGGCCGCATTCCCGAGGACCGCAACGAGGAGGGTGTGATCGGCGAAATGGCGATCTGGGAAAACGCCGTGCTCGAGCGCATCGCATCGCCGGCGTTTTCTCGCCGTGGCCTCGTCAACCGCAAGGCGGGCATGGCCTTCGCGAAGGAGATTATCGACGGCTTCGATGTCCGCGGCGGTGGGCCGGCGATCCGCACCCGGCTGCTCTCCGGCGGCAATATGCAAAAACTCATTCTCGGCCGCAACCTGCATCGGCGGCCGCGCATCCTGATCGCGGCGCAGCCCGCGCGTGGCCTCGATGAGGGAGCGGTGGCGGCCGTGCACGCTCGTCTGCTCGAAGCCCGCCGGCAGGGCACGGCCGTGCTGCTGATCTCCGAAGACCTCGACGAGATGATCGCGCTTGCCGATCGCATACAGGCAATCGTCGGCGGCCGCCTGTCCCCGCCCGTCGCGGCCGAAAGCGCCGATGCCCGCAGGCTGGGGTTGATGATGGCCGGCGAATGGCAGGAAACCCCAGAGGCCGGCCATGCGATTTGAGCGCCGCGAACACGGTCCGCTTTACCTGCTGATCGTCACCCCTGTGATCGCGGTCATCGCAGCGCTGGCGCTGGCTGGCATCCTGATATCAATCGCCGGCGCGCCTGTTCTCGATGCCTATTGGCGCATCCTGACCGGTGCTTTCGGCTCGCGGCTGTCAGCGACCGAAACGCTGACGCGGGCAACGCCGCTGATGCTGACGGGGCTTGCCGCCGCCGTCGCTTTCCGGGCGCGGCTCTGGAATATCGGCGCTGAAGGCCAGTTCTATCTCGGCGCCATCGCCGTTGCCGCGGCAAGCTCGAAATTGCTCGGCAATCTTCCCGCACCTATCCTCATTCCGCTACTGCTGCTGGTCGGCGCCATTGCCGGCATGGTGCTGATCCTGATCCCGCTCTGGCTCAGGCTGCGCTTCTCGGTCGATGAAGTCGTCACCAGCCTGCTCCTGAATTTCATCGCCGTGCTCTTCGTCTCGATGCTCATCGACGGCATCCTCAAAGACCCGCTCGCCTTCGGCTGGCCGCAGTCGCAATCCGTCAGCGATCACGCCATGCTGCCCAAGCTGATCGCCCGCTCGCGCCTGCATATCGGCTTTGCGATCGCGATCGCACTGGCGGTCGTCGTCCATTTCGTCCAGTCCCGCACCGTGTTCGGCATGCAGTCGCGCGCTGCGGGCCTCAATCCCGGAGGTGCAGTCTTCGCCGGCGTCCCGCTCGGCAGGACGCTGGTGAAGGTTGCCTGCCTTTCGGGCGGGCTTGCAGGGTTGGCGGGCGCGATCGAGGTCATGGGCGTCAAGGGTTATGTGACGACCGATCTGTCGCCCGGCTTCGGATATGCCGGTATCGTTGTCGCCATGCTCGCCAACCTCAATCCGCTCGGCGTCGTCTTCGCCGCCATTTTCACGGCCACCATGTTCGTGGGCGCGGATGGCATGAGCCGCGGCCTCGCCATCCCGACCTATATCGCCGATGTCACGGTGGCGCTGTCGCTGCTGACGATGCTGATTGCCTTGTTCTTTACCCAATACAGGATCCGGCGATGATGCAGCTGTTCGACATCATTGCTTCCGCCGGGCTCTGGGCGGCAATCCTGCGGATCGCCACGCCGCTGATTTTCGGCACGCTCGGCGCCCTGCTTTGCGAACGGGCCGGTGTGCTCAATCTCGGCATCGAAGGCATCATGACCTTCGGCGCGATGATTGGCTGGCTTTCCGTCTATCACGGCGCCGATCTCTGGACCGGCCTGCTGATTGCGGCGCTGGCCGGCGGCGTCTTCGGTCTGCTGCATGCAGGCCTGACGGTGACGCTCGGCCTCTCCCAGCACGTCTCCGGTCTCGGCGTCACGCTGTTTGCCTCCAGCTTCAGCTACTATGTCTTCCGGTTGATCGTGCCGCTTGCCAATACCCCACCCACCATCGTGCCGTTCCAGCCGATCGCCATTCCGGGTCTCTCGACGCTGCCTTTCATCGGGCCGGCCTTCTTCACCCAGACGGCGCCGACCTATCTGGCGATCATTATCGCCCTGCTGATGGCCTACATCATCTTCCGCACGCCCGTCGGCCTTGCAATCCGCATGACCGGCGAGAACCCGCATGCGGCCGAAGCCCAGGGCGTCAATCCGATGAAGGTGCGTTATGGCGCCGTCATCATGGGAAGCGCGCTGATGGGAATGGGCGGCGCCTTCCTGACATTGTCGGCGTTCAACAGCTTTTTCCCGACCATGGTGCAGGGGCGTGGCTGGATCTGCATCGCGCTCGTCGTCTTCGCTTCGTGGCGGCCGGGCCGCGCGCTGTTCGGCGCCCTGCTCTTTGCCTTCTTCGACGCCTTCCAGCTTCGGCTGCAAACCGCACTCAGCGGGCTCGTGCCTTATCAGCTGTTTCTGATGACGCCCTATATCCTTTCCATTGCCGCCCTTGCCGTCATGGCCCGCCGCGCCCGCGTTCCGCAGGCACTGATGCAGCCCTATCGCCGCGGCGAACGATGAAACCGCCCACACTCAATGAGGCTCCGATGTTCGATCTGATCGTCAGAAATGCAAATCTCCCCGATGGCCGAAAGGGTATTGATATTGGCATCCAGGGCGGCAAGATCGTTGCCATTGAGAGTAATCTCCAGGCGCAGGCGGGAGAAGAAATCGACGCGACCGGCCGGCTGGTCAGTCCGCCTTTTGTCGATCCGCATTTCCATATGGACGCCACCCTATCGCTCGGCCTGCCGCGCATGAACGTGTCCGGCACCCTGCTCGAAGGCATTGCGCTCTGGGGGGAGCTGCGCCCGATCGTGACGAAGGAGGAACTGGTCGATCGCGCGCTGCGCTATTGCGATCTGGCGGTCACGCAGGGCCTGCTCTTCATCCGCAGCCATGTCGATACCAGTGATCCCAGGCTGGTGACCGTCGAGGCGATGATCGAGGTTCGCGAAAAGGTAGCGCCCTATATCGATCTGCAATTGGTCGCCTTCCCTCAGGACGGCTATTACCGCTCGCCGGGCGCGATCGATGCGCTGAACCGGGCCCTCGACATGGGCGTCGATATCGTCGGCGGCATTCCCCATTTCGAACGGACGATGGGCGAAGGCACGGCGTCCGTCGAGGCGCTCTGCCGCATCGCCGCCGATCGCGGCCTGCCTGTCGATATCCATTGCGACGAAACCGACGATCCGCTTTCGCGCCATATCGAGACGCTGGCTGCTGAAACCATCCGCTTCGGCTTGCAGGGGCGCGTTGCCGGCTCGCATCTGACCTCGATGCATTCGATGGACAATTATTATGTCTCCAAGCTCATTCCGCTAATGGCGGAGGCCGAGATCAACGTCATCCCCAATCCGCTGATCAACATCATGCTGCAGGGCCGGCACGACACCTATCCGAAACGCCGTGGCATGACCCGCGTTAGGGAATTGATGGACGCCGGGCTCAACGTGTCCTTCGGGCACGATTGCGTCATGGACCCCTGGTATTCGATGGGATCGGGCGACATGCTGGAGGTCGGCCATATGGCAATTCACGTCGCGCAGATGGCCGGCATCGACGACAAAAAGAGGATCTTCGACGCACTGACCGTCAATTCGGCGAAGACGATGGGGCTTGCAGATTACGGCTTGGAAAAGGGATGCAACGCCGACCTCGTCATCCTCCAGGCCAGCGACACGCTGGAAGCGCTGCGGCTGAAGCCGAACCGCTTGGCGGTCATCCGCCGCGGCAAGGTCATCGCCCGCTCGGCGCCGCGCATCGGCGAGCTTTTCCTCGACGGACGCCCGGCACGGATCGACGGCGGGTTGGATTACGTGCCTCGTTATTGAGATGCTGCGGAGGCTTTCCGGCTTACCGGAGGAGCTTCCATCTGCGCCAAAACAAAAGGGCCGCGAAGGCGACAGAAAATCCCTGGAAAATCAGAGCTTCCGGTACTGTCGCGGAATTTAGGAATTACGCGACGGTATGATGCCGAACCGTCTCCTAAGCATAGGCTAGGCACCAGCCGGGAGCGCGAACCCAACATCGCTCGACCGGCACCTCATCAGTACGATACAGCCGGGTCACCCGCTTGTGCTCCCCGCTTTCGAACGCCGCCGCGAGCGCTTTTTCCGATTCCTCATCGCGCATTCCTTCACAGGGGAAGATGGCGACCGGCGAAATCCATTGCGCGTGAAATTCCTCACCCCTGCGCATCACGAGGAACACCGCACCGCGAAGGTGCATGTTGCTCCAATTGCTGCTGGTAAATCCAAGATCGGTCGTAAGCGGTAGGATCAGCCTTCCGCCATTATTGAGCCGGTCCAGCCAGATATTCGCGGGCCGGGTCGCGCCCGCGTTCACATAGATCACATCGGCTGTATCGAAAGCCACGGAACTGCCATCGCCCGGAACTACGGAAACATTCGGATAGGGAGCGAGATTTGCTTTCGCGCGTGCGGCAAGCTCCGGCTCGAACTCGATCGCCGTCACCTTGCCGGATGCGCCAACGAGTTTCGCCATGATCGCAGAATAGTAGCCGGCACCAGCGCCAACATGCACGATATGCTCGCCCGCTCGCGGCGCAGCCTGCGAAAGCAGGAAGGCATGAAGTGACGGTTGTCCGTTGTTGATGTGGCGCTCAGGGACGATACCAACAACGTCATCCGTGTAGAGGTAAACCGGGTCGGCGGCCGGGGTCGGAACATAGGCTTTTCGCATTCGGAAGATCGGCCACGGACCGGGACCAAGGAAATCTTCCCGCGGCACTTCGGCAAAAGCTGTTTCAACACGCTCATCGGCAACTCTCGCAGCCGCCGTGATCTGCTTCGCATAAGCTCGCCGCACGATCTTCATTTCATCAGGTGTCATCGGCAGAACCGACTCCATGGATTCCTGTCGCGAAAGTCCCGAAACATGTGACAGATATGATCCAAGTCAATGTCGACCTGCAAAGTCCGCTCTAGGCGTCCTCGCCTCCTGCCATGAACGGCCGAGATGGGGTCGGAGCCGGCCGTTCAAATGTTGCAAAAATCCTAAGTTCGCGACAAAAATCGCCACCGCAGAAAAATCGGGGAAATTTCTGTCGCAAAGCAATTCACGTTGGGTTACGGGCTGGGCGAAACCGTGCCCACTACAATCCGCCCTGGCCCGGTGCTTTACTTCTTCGAGGCCTCGTAAAGCGCCTTGGTTTCGGCGTTCATCGGGTAGAGGCCGGGCAGCGATACGCCTTCATCGATCCTGGTCATGATCCAGGCTTCCATGCGCTCCTGTTCCGGCGCTTCTGTCAGCACGACGTCGAGCAGATCGGCTGGGATCAGCACCGCGCCGTCCTGGTCGACGACGATGATGTCGTCAGGGAAAACAGCCACGCCGCCGCAGCCGATCGGCTGCTGCCAGGCGACGAAGGTAAGGCCGGCGACCGATGGGGGTGCTGCGACGCCGCGGCACCAGACCGGCAGATTGGTGTCGAGCACGCCGGCAAGGTCGCGCACGACGCCGTCGGTGACGAGTGCGGCAACGCCTCTCTTCTGCATGCGGGCGCAGAGGATATCGCCGAAGATGCCGGCATCGGTGACGCCCATCGCGTCGACGACGGCGACACAGCCTTCCGGCATCGCTTCGATCGCGGCGCGGGTCGAGATCGGCGAGGCCCAGGATGCCGGCGTCGCCAGATCTTCGCGGGCCGGAACGAAGCGCAGGGTGAAGGCCGGGCCGACGATGCGCGGCTGGCCGGGCTTCAGGGGAACGGCGCCGCGGATCCAGACGTTCCGCAGGCCCTTCTTCAGAAGAACGGTCGTCAGGGTCGCCGTCGAGACGGTCTTGAGAGTTGCTATCGCTTCAGCGTTGAGGGCCATCGGTATTCGGTTCCAATTCGGTTTCTGTCAGATGCTCTGGATCATGCCGCCATCGACGCGGATCACCGATCCGGTGAGATAGGAGGCAGGTTCGCTCGCCAGGAAGGTGACGACATTGCCATATTCTTCCGGCCGGCCATAGCGGCCGAGCGGAATGCTGCCGGTGCTTTCTGCGACGACGTCATCGATGGAGCGGCTTTCGCGTTTGGCCTTCTGCTCGTCGAGGAAGGTGATGCGGCCGGTGGCGATCCGGCCCGGCAGGACGATGTTGACGGTGATGCCGTCGCGTCCGACCTCGCGCGCCAGCGTTTTCGACCAGCCGACCAATGACAGGCGCAACGCGTTGGAGAGGCCGAGATTGGGGATCGGCGCGACCACGCCCGACGAGGTCGAGGTGACGATGCGCCCCCATTTGCGCGCCCGCATCTCAGGCAGCACGCGATCGGTAATGGCGATGACGGAGAGGACCATGCTTTGGAAATACTGGTTCCAGAGCGTCGGATCCTGGCCGGAGACGGTGGTCGGCGGCGGGCCGCCGGTATTGTTGATGAGGATATCGACCGGTCCGAACTGGCGCTCGATTGCAGCGACACGCGCATCGATCGATCCGAGATCGGAGAGATCCCATTGCAGCGCCAGCGCCTTACCGCCTTCGGATTCAACCGAAGCCGCGGTCTTCTCAGCGGCGGCGAGATCTATATCCGCTGCGGCAATTCTGGCGCCTTCGCGCGCAAGTTTGACGGCAATCGCGCTGCCCAGTCCGCCGCCGGCGCCAAGCACCAGGGCCGTCTTGTCCTTCAGGCCGAAATCCATTTCATCTCCTCATATGGTCGGGCCATCTTTCGGAGCAATGGATCGTAAATAAAATATCGCTTCTGCTTCGTTCAAGAGATAGAAAAACTATCGATGGACACACGTTTTCTCGAAACTTTCATTGTCGTTGCCGAGCGGCACTCGCTGGCGGAGGCCGCCCAGCGGCTGAACCTCACGCCTGCGGCTGTTGCCCAGCGTATCCGCGCATTGGAGGCCGAGCTCGGGATGAGGCTGCTGGTGCGCTCCGGCCGCGTCATGCGGCCGACGGAGGCGGGATTTGCCATTCTCGACCGCTGCAGGGATCTGGTGCGCGACACACGCGACCTGAAGGCGATGGCCGGTACGGCGACGATTTCGGGCGAGATGCGGATCGGTGCGATCAATACGGCGCTGACCGGCCTCGTTCCCGACATTCTCCACCGTCTCGCCCAGGATTACCCGCTGATCGAGATCTTCCTCAAGCCGGGCGCGTCGATGGACCTCTATGCCGAGGTTTTAAACGGCGCGCTGGATGCGGCCTTCATCATCGAGCCGCGATTTCCGATGCAGAAGACGCTGACTTTCAACAAACTGCGCCAGGAACCGCTGGTGCTGATCGCTCCGCGGGATTGCGAAGGGGCGGATCCGCTCGAACTGCTGCAGACCCTGCCCTTCATCCGCTACGACCGCAACCAGTGGGGTGGCCACATCGCCGACGAGTATCTGCGCGAGATCGGCATCCGCCCGGTCGAGCGTTATGAGCTCGACGCGCTGGAGGCAATCGCGGTGATGGTGGACCGCGGTCTCGGAATCTCGATCGTGCCGGATTGGGCGCCGCCCTGGCCGGCTGGCCTTGATATCCTCAAGCTGCCCCTGCCCCGCTCGTCCGCCGTGCGCACCGTCGGCATCGTGGTGACGCGATCCTCGCCGAGGACAAATCTCGTCGCCGCGCTTCTGGAAACCAGCCGCGCGGCGATGGGAGCCTGATCAATTTCAGGCGATCTTCTGGCGGACCGGCAGTTTCCAGCCGGGCCGGACGAAATGGCAGGTATAGCCGTTCGGAATCCGCTCCAGATAATCCTGATGCTCGGGTTCGGCTTCCCAGAAATCGCTGACCGGCACGACTTCGGTGACGACCTTGCCGGGCCAGAGGCCCGATGCATCGACATCGGCGATCGTATCTCTGGCGACGCGCTCCTGCTCAGGGGTGACGTAGAAGATTGCCGAGCGGTAGCTCAAGCCGACGTCGTTGCCCTGGCGGTTGCGCGTGCTCGGGTCGTGGATCTGGAAGAAGAATTCGAGGATTTCCCGATAGCTGATCCTTGCGGGGTCGAAGATAATCTCGATCGCCTCGGCATGGGTTCCGTGGTTGCGGTAGGTGGCATTCGGCACATCGCCGCCGGTATAGCCGACGCGGGTCGAAATCACGCCCTTGTATCGGCGGATGAGGTCCTGCATGCCCCAGAAGCAACCACCGGCGAGGACTGCACGTTCTTCGGTCATTGGATATCTCCTTTTCCGCAAGAGATAGTGTCTCCTGCCGCCGATTTCCACACGGTGCAAAGAGCACAGCTGTGCAATTTTCCGCCGATACGCCCGCCCCTGTCATGTCGATGTTACGCGCCGGCGCTAGCAAGGCCCCAGACATCCTGCGGAGGCGCAGCCTCGACACCTGATGGAGACGGGTTATGAATAGACGCGAATTTCTGATCACATCGTCCGCTGCAGCCGGTCTGCTGGCTCTTCCGCGTTTCGCATCGGCTGCGGCCGGAACGATCGATCTCTACAGTGGTTCGGATGCCAATATCGTCGACCTCTGGAACAACGTCATCCGCCCGGCCTTCGAAAAAGCGCATCCGGGTCTTGCCCTGAAGGTGACCGATGCCGGCGACAATAATGGACTGCGCGCCATCGGCGACCGCGCGCTCGCCGCGCTGAAGACGAAGACCGATCCGCAGGCCGATCTTTTCGAGCAGTTCGATCCGCGGCTGCCGTCCGGCGGCATCGACGCCGGGCTCTGGGTCAAGTTCTCCGCCGAAAACGTCGACGGTTACGACCGCATCAACCCGCTTGCCTTCGACACGCCCTATTCGCTGCCCTATCGTGGTTCGCAGGTCCTGCTCGCCTATGACAAGACCAAGCTCGATCCGAAGGATGCACCGAAGAGCTGGGATCAGCTCACCGCCTGGATCAAGGCCAATCCGGGCCAGTTCATTTACAACAGACCCGACAAGGGCGGTTCGGGCGGCAACTTCGTTCGCCGCGCGATCCATGAGGCGAACGGCCGCGATCCGAAGAAGTTCAAGATCGACAATTTCACCGCCGACTTCGCCACTGAGACGCTGACGCCGGCCTGGAAGATCCTCAACGACCTCGCCCCTGCGCTCTACGACAAGGGCGCTTATACAGCCGGCAACACCCAGTCGATCCAGCTGCTCGCCCAGGGCGTCGTCACCATGGTGCCGGTCTGGTCGGACCAGGTGCTGCAGGCGATCTCCCAGGGTGTGCTGCCTGATACGACCGGCCTGGTGCAGCTTACCGATCTCGCCCTTTGCGGCGGCTTCTCCAGCATCACCGTCTTCTCCAACGGCGCCAACAAGGATGCGGCCCTGAAGCTGGCCGCATTCATGCTGACGAAGGAAATGCAGGAAGCGATCATCACCGAGATCGGCGGCTTCCCGGCTATTTCCTGGGACCACATTTCCGACGACCTTCGCAAGAAATATGCCGACGTCATTCCGTCGACCATTCCGACCTTCCCAGGCGGCAATTGGGAAACGACGATCAATGACGGCTGGTATCGCAACGTCGCTCCAGGCATCAGCCGCACCTGATGTCCACTGACATTGCACGGGCGGTTCTGCGTCGTCACCGGTCCATCAACAGGGGGAGCTCCATCGGGCTCCTCCTCGTTGCCCTGCCGGTCTTCCTGCTCGCATGGCTGATCGTCTTCCCGATCTTTTCGGCGGTCTTCGGCACGATCTTCGTTCGTGGCCCTGACGGCGCGACGGAGTTTTCTGTTGCCTCCTACCGCTTCTTCTTCACCGACGGCTACAGCCTCGGCAATCTGTGGCTGACGCTCTGGACCACTGCCGTCTGTGGCATTCTGCTTCTGGCGATCGGCCTTCCGATCGCGCTTTACCTCCGCTTCTCGCAAGGGCGTCTTGCCGCCTATGTGCAGGCGCTGGCAATCTTCCCGATGTTCGTGCCGTCGATCATTCTCGCCTATGCGCTGATCCGCACCATCGGGCCGAACGGCACCGTCGACCTGCTGCTGAACGCCATCGGCCTGCCCAAGCTGCGCACCCCCTATCTGACGCCGTGGGGGCCTGTCATCGGCCTCGTCTGGGACAATCTCCCGCTGACGGTCCTGATGCTGACATCAGGGCTCTCCTCCGTCTCGAACAGCGCCGTCGAAGCCGCAAGGGATGTCGGCGCAAGGCCGCTTCGTGTCTTCATCTCGATCATTCTGCCGCGCATGGGCAATTCGCTGCTGGTGACCGCTTCCTTCGCCGTGCTCGGCATCTTCTCCGCCTTCACCCTTCCCTATGTACTCGGCGGGGCGTCGCCGGAGATGATGGGGCCGTTCATGCAGCGGACCTTCGCCGACATGAACGACCCGCTGAACGCCATGACCCAGGCCGTCATCACATTCGGCTTCTGCCTGATCTTCGGCATCCTCTATATCAGGTCGATCGCCCGCAACCGCGAGGCCCAGCCATGAATGCGGGCAGATCGGGCTTCGGCCTGCGCTTCGACTGGATCGGCCTGCTCTTCGCATGCCTGCTGACGCTGTTCATCGCGCTGCCGCTGATCGTCGTCGGAACCTGGGCCTTCACCGAGGTCTGGCGTTATCCCTCGGTGATCCCGCAGCAATTCGGCCTGCGCTTCTGGGGCCAGACGCTGGCGCGCGGGGATGTCTGGGACGCGCTCTTCCTCAGCCTGCGGCTGACGGCGACGGTGACCCTGCTCTCCGCCATCATCTGCCTTCCCGCCGCTTACGCCTTCGCGCGCATGCGTTTTCCCGGCAGGAATATCTTGTTTCTCTCCTTCCTCGCATCGCATGCCTTTCCGAAATTCGGCCTGCTCGTCGCCATTGCCGGCATCTTTCTGCAGCTCGGCCCGATCAGCACCTTCTGGGGCGTCGTGCTGATCCAGCTTGTCGGCACGCTGATGCTGATGATCTGGATTCCGGTCGCAGCCTTCCAGAATGTCGACCGGCGCATGGAAGAGGCGGCGCGCGATGCCGGCGCAACCCCGCTGCGCGTCTTCTGGTCGATCACCCTGCCACAGGCCGGACCCACGATCGCAGCCGCACTGCTTTTGACCTTCGTCGGCACCTTCTACGAGACCGAAGGTGCCTGGCTGATCGGCGCGCCTCAGATCCGCACCATGCCGGTGCTGATGATCAGCTTCATCAACAACCAGATCGTCGTGCAATACGGCGCCGTACTGTCAGTCATGCTGTGGGTGCCGTCCTTCATCGCGCTGATGTTTGCCCGCCGCGTGATCGGCACCGGCGCATTCGCACGAGGCTTCGGCGCATGAGGCGCGTACCAGTTCAAGGAAGGGTTTGAGAATGGCACATCTTTCGATCGAGGGCGTTTCGAAGCTGTTCGGGACCACCTTTGCCGTTCGCGACTTCTCGCTCGAAGTGGGCGACGGCGAACTCGTCTGCCTGCTTGGCCCATCCGGTTCCGGCAAGTCGACGCTTCTCAGGATGATCGGCGGCTTCGAGCGCCCGAGCGGCGGAACGATCCGCATCGACGCGAAGGATGTGACGACGCTGCCGCCCGAGCGACGCCCGACCGGTATGGTATTCCAGAGCCATGCGCTCTGGACGCACATGGATGTCTTCAACAACATCGCCTTCGGCCTGAAGCTCCGCCGGCTGCCGAAATCCGAAATCCGTGAGCGTGTCGAGGATGCGCTTGCGCTGGTCGGCCTTGCCGACTACGGCCGCCGGATGACGACGCAACTGTCAGGCGGTCAGCAGCAGCGCGTCGCGCTTGCCCGCTCGCTGGTGCTTGAGCCGAAGATCCTTCTGCTCGACGAGCCCTTCGCCAGCCTCGACCAGCACTTACGAGAAAGGCTGCGGGAGGAAGTGCGCGATATTCAGCAGCGCCTCGGCATCACCACGCTCTTCGTCACCCATGGCCAGGACGAGGCCTTAGCGCTCGCCGACCGCATCGTCGTCATGCGCGACGGGTGCACCGAACAGATCGCGCCGCCGAGCACCATCTACCGGCAGCCGCAGACGGCCTTCGTCGCCGGTTTCATCGGCTCGATGAATTTTGTCCAGAGTCAGACCAGAAACGGCGTCTGCGAACATCCGCTCTTCCCGCTTGCGGTTCCTGTCGAGGATGGGCCGGTGACGCTGGCCGCCCGCCCGGAAGCGCTGACCATCCGTCCCTCGGAGCGGGTCGATGCCGCGACAGTCCATCGCATCGTCGATTTCGGCACCCACAAGATGGTCGATGTCGATCTTGCCGACGGCAGCCGTCTGAAGGCGATGGTGGCGCCGGACGATCGCATCCGGGCCGGGATGAGGGTCGAGCCGCGTTTCGCCGGCTTTTTCGTCTTCCGCGACAACGAGCTCGTCCATCAGTCGATGCCGGCAAAGGGCGATGTGGAGATCGAAGAGCTCCTGCGAGTTTAGACGCTCGGGCGCGCCGGTTCACGCCTTGCTCTGGAAGCCTTCCAGCAGCCAGGGATGCAGCGCCTTGCTGGCGGCAAGGATATCGCCCTGCCCGTTGACTTCGGCCCCGGAAAACCGGGTGACGATGCCGCCCGCCTCTTCGACCAGCAGCGCCGAGGCGCCGAAATCATGGATCGCGAGCCCGTCCTCGAAGAATCCGTCCAGCCGGCCGCAGGCGACATAGGCGATCGACAAGGCTGCCGAGCCGAGGCGGCGCAAACCCGCCGTATTGGCCATCAGCCGTTTGATGGCTTCGAAATAGGTCGCTTCCGCAACCGCCGTGACCTGGCCGGGGATCGGCAGCCCGGCGCCGACAAGCACATTCTCGATGTCGCCGACATCGGCGCAGCGGATACGCTCGCCGTTGAGATAAGCGCCGCCGCCGATCTCGGCGCTGAACAGCTCGTCCTGCATGGCGTCATAGACGACGCCCATGACGAGCCTGCCGCCTTCGACGATCGAGATCGTCATGCCGAAATGCGGAATGCCCCAGGCGTAATTGGTCGTGCCGTCGATCGGGTCGATGTAGATGATCGGCGTTTCTGGACCCGCCGTGCGGTTGCCGACGGCTTCCTCGCCCTGGATGGCATAGTCCGGGAAGGCCTTCGTCATCTCGTCGACGATGATCCGCTCGACGGCGACATCGATTTCGGTCTGATAATCGCGCGGCGCCTTGGCGAGCATTTCTGCCGACGTTCGTCGCCGCAGCGAGCCACGGGCGGTCTCGCCCGCCTTCAATACCGTTTCGGCAAGCACAACGAGGCGGGACGAGGCGGTCGGGGAAAGACGCGCGGTAATCGAGGGTGATGTCATGAGGAAGGTCCGGATGTAGCGGAGGGAATCGCGAGAAGCCATCCCTTCGCAGAGGCTGATGATGGTTTTATGAAGCGCTCGTCACACCGTGCCGGTTATCTCAGGATCGCTTCAAGCTCGGAAGTGGTCGGAAACGCCTTTCTTGTTCCATGTCTTGAGACGGTGATGGCTGCGGCCGCGGCTGCGTGTTCGATGGCTAGACGGTCCAGCCTCTGCCCGCGCATCACGCAGGATGCCAGTGCTGCGGCCATGAAGGTATCGCCTGCGCCCGTTGTATCCACAACATCGCAGACCTGGGCCGGTACTTCGACACTATCGTGCCGGTTCACGAGCATCGCGCCGTCGCTGCCGAGCGTCAGAACGACGTCTCGCAGGCCCCGGCTTAGCAGATATTCGGCAGCCTGCCCGCCCGTCGTTCCCGTCAGGGTCTGCGCCTCGCCCTTGTTGAGGAAGGCGATGTCGATCAACCCCCAAAGATCAGAGAAATAAGAGCGCACCGGCGAGGGGTTGAAGGCGGTGACCATGCCCATCGCTCTTGCATGCTCCAGGATATCGCGGGTCGTCTGGTCGGACAGATTGCCCTGCAGCATCATAAGATCGCCAGGGCCGGCCGTCGACAGGATCCGCCTGACATCGGACAGGGACAGGCTCTGCGCCGCTTCCGTCGTCGTGACGATGGCATTTTCGCCGCCCGGCAGCCGGAAGATGATCGAGACATCGCTCGATGCATTTTCCATTTCGATCAGTTCGCTCCGAAGCGGTTCGTCCGCGAGGTAATGGCGTATTGTATCGGCCCTCGCATCCCTGCCGATGGGCGCCACCAGCGTTGTCGGAACGCCGCAGCGGGCCATGACGACCGCCTGGTTCGTGCCCTTGCCGCCGAGATCGCTGCCACCGGCATTGCCGAGGATGGAGGCACCGATAACGGGAAGTTCGGAGACGGCGATGGTTTCGTCGATGGCGACGTTACCGACTATGTAGGCGCGCATGCATCCGCTTTCGCAAGGTGAAGCTAAAGATAAGGCGCATCGTGAAAATCGATCTCGAGTTGCATCGCCCGGCCGAAGATTGCGCTGAGCCGCGCTTTCTCATCCTCTTCCAGCGTTTCTCCTGCCATGTCGAGTTCATTCTTCAGCCATTGCGCCTGGGCGGCGAAATTCGGATCGACATGCAGGTCGACCCATTCCTTCAAGAGGGGATCGCTGATCGGGCGGTTAGCTGCTTCCTTCGACCAGGTCCAATACATCCACTCGGCCGCAAACATCGCCGCGACCGTGTCGAGGAAGCCGCCTTGGCGAGCGATTTCCAACATGCCGGCGCGAAAGGCCTCGACCTCGGCGATGCCGGTGTCGAAGGACGAGGGATCGATGCCGCGGCCGGCGAAGGTGCGTTCGAAATAGGCGATCTGCTCGTTGGCAAGCGCGTCGAGAACCGCGATCAGCCAGCGCTTCTGCGTCATGGTGTTGGCGGTCGCCGCCGCATAGGCGAAGATCGAGATGGCGCTGTCGACGAAGGCGCCTTCATAGACGAGATAACGCTCGAAAGCCTCCTTGCTCAGCCTGTCGTTCTTCACGTCCTCGACAAAGCGGTGGTTCAGCATCGCGCCAAGGACAGCGTTGTTCTCGCGCAGGATGCGGGCCGAAAGGCTCTCTGCCGCCATGCTCAGCCCTCCAGGCCCGGTTCGGCCGCCGCGCGGAAGGCGCGCACGCGCTCGATATCGACCGGGTTCCACCAGACGCCGCCGTGTTTCAACGAAGACGCAACGATGACGCCATTGGTGCGGGCGAGAATATCGACGATATTGTCCTTGTTGACGCCGGAGCCGACGAGCAGCGGCAGGTGTGTCGCCGCGCCGATTTCCTCGATCTCCTCCATCGTTGCCGAATTGCCGGTCCGTTGGCCGGTGGCGATGACGCCGTCGGCATCGAAGAAGGCGAGATCGCGCGTCAGCTCCTGGATCGAACGGTCGGCGACGATGGCGTGGCTGCCATGCTTGACGTGGCTGTCAGCAAAGACCTTGATGTGTTCGGCCCTCAGCAGCGAGCGGTAGCGCATGGCTTCGGCGGCCCTGCCCTCCATAAAACCTTCATTGGCGACATAGGCATTGGCCCACTGATTGACGCGGATGAATTTGGCGCCACCGGCCATGGCGATGGCGAAAGCCGGGATCGGCGCATTGGCCAGCACGTTGACGCCGAGCGGAATGCCGGCCGCGCGCGCGATCCGGTCGGTGACGACAGACATGAAGCCGGTCGTCTCGGGGCCGATATCCTCGGGCTTCGAAAACGGCACATCGCCGTGATTTTCGATGATCAGCCCATGCAGGCCGCCTTCCATGCAGGCTTCGGCGTCGCGCATGCAGGCGTCGTAAATCGCATTCATCGCAGCCCCCCGGTAGCGCGGCGCGCCCGGAAAGGCCGGGCAATGGATCATGCCGATCAGAACCTTGTCCCTGCCGAAGATATCCCTGATGGCGTGGGACGGCCTGTCCGAAATTTCCTGCATGTCATTCCTCCCTTTCCAATTCCTGGCGCGTGCCGACATCACGCCTGCTTTTCGGTGAGCCAGCCGAGGATGTTCTTCCAGAGCCGGCCGTAGCCCTCCCATTCACAGAAAGCGGGCGAGAGCCAGTGCGGGCCGATATCCGACGTCCAGGCCGCCGTCCGGCCAGTGCCATGCGTGCCGACGACGAGCAGCGGATGGCCGCCCTGATCCTCGGGCAGGCGCGCGACGATCTCGACATCGGCGCGGGCTCGCACTTCGACCTCATTGACGCCGAGAAGCACCGGCCAGGCGCCTTCAAGCCCCTGCACCGTCGGATGCTCCGGCTTCACCACCTCGGCAACCGTGCCCTCGGGGATCTCGACGCGGTCGTCGTAAGGCAGGCACGTGACGGGCAGCGTGTCTTCGACGGGGGTGCGCCGCCAGCGCGCCTTGCCGTCGATGCCCTGGAAGGAGAAGTAGCCGCCGACCATCAGCAGGCCGCCGCCCTTTTCCACCCATGCCTTCAGAAGTTTCAGCCGGTTCGGCACCGTGCGCGAATGCAGCCATACATCCGGCGGCAGCAGCAGCGAATTGGCGCCGATATCCGAGAGGATGATGGCGTCATAGGCATCGAGCCCCGCCATATCGAAGGGGAACTTCTCCACTGCCTCGTGCGCCGGCATATAGGTGAGCTCGAAGGCGCTGGCGGCGAGCGCTTTCACCAGCGGTTCGGCGCCGAGATGGAAGGTGACGCTGCCGAACTGGTCGAAGCCTTTGTAATGCGTGGCGGAGCTGACCCAGCTCTCGCCGACAAGGAGGATTTTCTTGGTCATGGTCTGCGGTTACCTGTGATCGATTGATTGGATGGAGCTACGCTCCGGCATGAAAGACGCGGCGCGGATTGCCGCGCATCATCTCGTCGAGAACCGTCCTATCGAGGCCGTGCCGCTCCAGACGGGGAAGAAAATGGCGAAGGATATAGGCGTAGCCATTGCCGCCGTAATGCGTCAGCATCATCTTCAGAAAGACGTCATGCGACAGAAGAATCCGGTTGAGATATCCGGCCTCGACGAGACGCACGATCGCACGCGCCGCCTCCTCGTCGCTCGGGCATTGCACCTGCTGGTCGGCATAGAAGAAATCCATGCCGATCATGTCGTATTCGATGAAGGCGCCACGCTCCGCCAGCTCGCTCTGATAGGCGATGTCGTCATGCGACGGGTTCATGTGGCAAAGCACGGTATGGCGGAGATCCGCCCCCTCTTCGGCGACCACGTCAAGCACGCGGTGGCCGAGACGGAACCAACCCGGCAGATGCACCATCAGGGGAAGCCCGGTCAGCACCTGCGCACGCGCCGCACCGCGTAGCGACTTTTCCTCCTCGGCGGTGAAATCCGAGGAGACGCCGATCTCGCCGATCAGGCCGATCCTGACGCCGGTGCCGTCGACGCCTTGCCTCGCCTCGCGGACAATTTCACCCGCGATCTCATCGACGCTCATTGCCGCGACGCCTTCCGGATGCGAGGAGCCGAGGTAATAACCCGCCCCCATCACGATGTTGAGGCCGGATGCTTTCGAGATGCGCTGGAGCGCCAGCGGATCACGGCCGATGCCCTTGCAGGTCGGCTCCACCACGGTGCGCCCGCCCGCCGTGGCGAAATCCTTGAGTTCGGTCACCGCCAGATGTTCGTCGTCGAGCGTGATATTGTGCTTGTTGACGAAGGGGTCCTGCCGGAGTTCGCCGAGGATCTCCATGCAGACGAAGCTTTCGGCGAGATATTGCCGTTCCGGTGTCTTCGGCGCGTGCCACCAGCAGCGGCAATCGTTGAGGATATGCTCGTGCATCAGCGTCACGCCGAGCGCATCCGCCGAAATCGGGCCGGTGACGGTCATCACCTTGCCGGAGCGGACATGCGCTTCAGACAGGCTTTCTGCTGCCTGTTCGCTCATAGCTTCATCCTTTCCTGCCCAGCCGGAAATGGAAATTGGCCGTGAAGATGCGCGTGTTCAGCCAGATGGCGACGAGAATGATGGCGCCGGTGACGATCTGGGTGAAGAACGGCGATATGTGCATCAGGATCAGGCCATTGCCGATGACGGCGATGGTCAGCGTGCCGAGTACGGTGCCGAGAATGGTGCCGCGTCCGCCCATCAGCGACGTTCCGCCGAGCACGACGGCCGCGATCACCTGCAGCTCGAAGCCGACGGCGGCATTGGACGAGCCGGAGCCGAGGCGAGCGGCGATCAACAGGCCGGCGACGGCGCAGGCGACGCCGGAGATGATATAGACCGAGGCGATAATCCATTTGGCGGGCATGCCGACACGCCGCGCCGCCTCCGCATTGGAGCCGACCGCCACGACCTGGCGGCCATACTTGGTCGCGGTGATAACGACGTAACCGAGAATGGCGATGATGACGGCGATGACCGCGGGGATCGGGAAGCTGAGGATTTCGCCCCGGCCGAGCGCGAAGAAGCCCGGCGCATCCTTGATCGGAATGGAATAGCCCTGGGTCAGATAGAGCGCCAGACCGCGCAGGATCGATAGGCCGGCAAGTGTCACGATGAAGGCCGGGATGCCCTGATAGGCGACAAACCAGCCCTGGACCAGTCCCATGAAGCCGCCGAGCACGATCATGCCGATGACCACCGACGGCCAGGGAACACCCATCGCCATAACGATCGCCGCGACCGCGTTGATGAGGGCGACCTGCGAGCCGACCGAAAGATCGATGCCGCCGGTGATGATGACGAATGTCATGGCGATGGCGACGATCAGGATGGGAGCAGCCTGCCGCACGATGTTCAGGATGTTGCCGAGCGTGAAGAAGGTTTCGCTGCCGATCGAGAAGAAGATCATGCAGGCCAGAAAGAAGATGGCGATCGACAGGACCTGTGCGTGTTCGCCGAAGAAATCGGCGACGCGCGAGCCGTGGCCGCGTTCCGTATAAGCCGTCATTGTCTGGCTCCTTCACCGACGATCAGCCTGACGAGATCTTCGAGATTGGTGCTACCGATCTGCCGTTCGGCCACCTTCGTGCCCTCGTACATCACCGCAATTCGGTCACAGACCCGAAAGAGATCCTGCAGCCGGTGGGTAATGAGGATCACCGAAACCCCGTTCGCCTTGACGCGGTTGATCAGGGCCAGAACCGCTTCGACCTCGGCGACGGCAAGTGCCGACGTCGGCTCGTCCATGATCAGCACCTTCGGCTTGAAGGAGGCAGCGCGTGCGATCGCGATCGCCTGACGCTGCCCGCCGGAGAGCTGGGCGACCTTGCCGGTCAGCCTCGGGATGCGGATCTCAAGCGAATCCAGCATCTTGCGGGCTTCGGACAGCATCGTCCTGGTGTCGAGAAACGGCCCGCGGCTGAGTTCGCGGCCGAGGAAGAGATTGCCTACGACATCGATATGGTCGCAGAGACTGAGATCCTGGAACACCATTTCGATGTTTCTGCCACGCGCATCCGCGGGGCCGGAGAAGCGAACCTCTTCGCCTTCCATACTGATCGTGCCGGCATCGGGAATGTAGGTTCCCGAGATGATTTTCGTCAGCGTCGATTTGCCGGCGGCGTTATCGCCGACAAGGCCCAGGCATTCGCCGGGGAAGATGTCGAGATCGACGCCGCGCAGGGCCTGGTGCGAGCCGAACGACTTGCGGATGCCGCGCAGCGAGATGCGCGGGTCGGATCGGGTGCCGCCGGATGTTCCGGTTCCGGAGGATGCGACGCCTCCGGAACCGGCGGCAGCGATGTCACGCTGTCCGCTTTCGATCATTTGAAGACGGCCCGGTACGGCTCGACATTCTCCTTGGTCACTATGGTGATCGGCACCGAGATCGTCTTGGTGACGGCTTCGCCGGCCGAGGCCTTGACGAGCGCGTCGACGGCGGCACCGCCCATTGCGGCCGGATCCTGCTGGACGACGGCGACGACGAAGCCGGCATCGATGCCGGCAATGGCTTCGGCAGTCAGATCCCAGCCGAACACCTTGATCTTATCCTGCTTGCCCTGGCTCTGGACGGCGGCGATCGCCCCCATCAGGGCCGGCTCGCCGGTGGCGTAGATCGCGGTCAGGTCAGGATTGGCGGTGATCAGGTTTTCTGCCGCCGCAAGGGCGTTGTCCTGGATGTTCTGCCCGTCGACGACGCCGGCCATTTCAATGCCGTCGACGCCTTTCAGGGTCTTCTCGAAGCCGTCCTGGCGGATATTCTGGATGAACGAGTTCAGCGCTCCGACAACGCCGAGCTTGGCCTTGCCGCCCATGTTCGCCTTGACGTAGTCGAGGAAGTATTTGCCCATGTCGCCGCCGGCTGCGGCATTGTCCACGCCGATCTGCGCCTTCTGCGGACCATCAGGCAGGATGGCGTCGATGGCGACGACCGGAATGCCGGCATCGGCCGCCTGCTTGACCGCCGGCATGATGCCATTGACGTCGATCGCCACGACGGCAAGGCCGGAGACCTTTTCCTGGACGTAGGTTTCGATGGCACTGTTCTGCGCCGTCGTCTCGTTGTTGGCGTTGAAGATCACCAGCTTGACGCCAGCGGCATCGGCCGCCTTCTGGGCGCCCTCATTCATCTGATTGAAGAAAAGCGCCTGCTGGTTGATCTGCACCAGCGCGACAGTCTTCTTTTCCTGCGCCGCGGCGCTGGACAGGCCGATGAAGGTCAATGCCGTGAAGCCGGCGGCTGCGATCATCGTTCGTCTTGTCAAATTCAGTGTCATGTTCTCATCCTCTTTTGGTTTTTTGACGTTGCTGATTATTATTTCGCAGGCGGCGCAACGGAGTTCCGCACCACGATTTCGACAGGCAGGAGTTCTTCCGAGGCGGATGGTTTCCACTCGTGCCAATTGGTTTCCAGAAGCAGCTCCAGCGACCGCCGGCCGATCTCACGCACCGGCTGGCGGATGGCCGTCAGCGGCGGCGCAAAGAGATGAAGCGGACCGACGTCGTCGAAGCCGATGACTGAGATGTCGCCTGGGATCGAGACGCCTCGGCTTCTGAAGACCTCGACCAGCCCGATGGCGATCTCGTCGGAGCTGGCAAAGATCGCCGTCGCTTTTCGGTCTCCGGAGAGATAGTCGAGTGCCGCCGCACGGCCATATTCGATCGTATATTCGCCGGCATAGCGATCGGCTCGGGCCTCGCCGCCATGCCGCTCCCTGAGCGCCTTCAGCAGGCCGTCATAGCGCCTGCGGGCGCTGATCATACGCTCGTCGCCGCCGATGAAGAGGACATGGCGATGGCCTTGTTCGGCCAGGTGCTGACCGGCGAGATAGCCGCCCTGCTCATTGTCGCAGAATAGCTTCGGCGCCTTCGAATCGGGAATGTCCTCATCGACGATAATGACCTTGCCGCTGCCGTTGATCAGCGCGGCAAGCGCGCCATCGTCGGGGTGGTTGGTGACGAAGATCAGACCGTCGACGTGATTGCGCTCGATCAGCTGCAGATATTCAATCTCGCGTCCCGGCCGGTTGAGGGTGGCGTGCAAGGAGACCGCGAGCTTCTTTTCATCGGCCGCCTGCTCCACGGCGGCGACGAGCGTCGCGAAGAAGGGATTGGCGATATCGGGCACGACGAGGCCGATCGTATCCGAGCGCCCCCTGCTTAAGCGACGCGCATGCGGGTTCGGCCGGTAGTTCAGCGTCTTGATCGCATCCTCGATGCGCTTCTTGGTCTGAAAGGGAAGATCGAGACTGCCATTGACGAAACGCGACACGGTGGTGATCGACACGCCGGCCGCTGCCGCAACATCCTTCAGACTTGGTGTCGTTCCCTTGGCCATTGACTGAACCTATTGTAAAGCGGTTTAGTAAACCGCTTTACAAGACAATATCGATTGTGCCCCGTTGTCAACAGCGATGATCGTGCGGCATTCGTTTTTCTTGCGATCCGATCGAAGCTCGACCGGACAGGCCCTCAGGCGATCGTCCGGTCGAGCTTGTCGCGCAGCCAGTCGCCGGTGATGCTTTCGAGATCTGGCTCGACGGCGTCGCCGGGTTCGATTTTATGACAATTCCAAGCCGAGGGCTGCTGCCTTTATATGAGGTGATCCGTCGACGCGTCGAAGAGATGGACCTGGCCCGGATCGACCGAAAGTCCGATCATGTCTCCTGCCTTGACCCTGTCGCGGCGCGTCTCGACGATTGTCAGTTCCGGCTGGGTCTCCGCGACGATGAAGGTCGACGAGCCGGTCGATTCGACGAAGGCGATCGGCACGTCGAAGCTGCCATGGCCGGGCTCGACGACGCCGATGTGCTCCGGCCGGATGCCGGCGATGAGCTTGCGGCCGGGTTCGATGGCACGTGATATCGCAAGCGTCTGCTTCACCGCGCCGAAGTCCAGGATCAGGCTCTTGCCGTCTTCCGCGGCGATCGCGGGAATGAAATTCATCGCCGGCGAGCCAATGAAGCCGGCAACGAACCGGTTCGCCGGCCGGTCGTAGAGGTCGAGCGGCGCGCCTTGCTGTTCGATGATGCCGTCGCGCATCACCACCACATGGTCGGCCATCGTCATCGCTTCGACCTGGTCGTGCGTGACGTAGACGAAGGTTGCGTGCAGCCGGTCGTGCAGCGACCGGATTTCCTTGCGCATGTGGACGCGCAGCGCAGCATCGAGATTGGACAGCGGCTCGTCGAACAAGAAGGCCTTGGGATGGCGGATGATGGCGCGGCTCATGGCGACGCGCTGGCGCTGACCGCCAGAGAGCTCGCGCGGATAGCGCTTCAGGAGATGCGAAAGACCGGTCGTCGCCGCCACGTCTTCGGCCGCCTTCTTGGCCTCGGCCTTGGCGATGCCGCGAATGCGCAGGCTGTAGGTCAGGTTCTCCTCGACCGTCATATGCGGATAGAGGGCATAGGACTGGAACACCATGGCGACGTCGCGCTTGCGTGGTGGCACGCCGTTCATCAGCTCGCCGGCAATCCTGAGATCGCCCGACGAAATGCTTTCGAGGCCGGCAAGCGAGCGCAGCAGCGTGGACTTGCCGCAGCCCGAGGGGCCGACGAGCGCGACGAAAGTGCCCTTGGCGATCGAAAGGTCGATGTTCTTCAGGGCGTGGAAGGCGCCGTAATATTTGTTGACGCCTCTGAGCTCGATCTGTGTGGTCATTTGAGGGCTCCAGAGGTGAGGCCGGATACGATGCGGCGCTGCAAGAGAACGAAGATGGCAAGGATCGGCGTCACATACATCGTGGCGTAGGCCATGATGTTGTTCCACTCGTTGGTGTTCGGCCCCATGAAGGAATTGAGGCCGACGCTTGCCGGCTGAAGGTCGACCGCCTGGATCATCGACTTCGAATAGACGAATTCGCCGAAGGCCTGCATGAAGATCAGGATGGCGCTGACCAGGATGCCGTTGCGGGCAAGCGGCAGCACGATGTTGAAGAAGGCGCCGACGCGCGAATTGCCGTCGACGAGAGCCGCCTCCTCCAACTCCTGGGGAACGCTCATGAAGGTGGCGCGCACCAGGATGACGAAGAAGGGCATGCTCTTTGCCGCGACCGCGATGATGACGGCAAGGCGTGGATAATTCAGCATGCCGATCTGCGAAAAGCCGACGAAGATTGGCGTGATCATCAGCGATGCCGGTAGGACCTGCAGCATCAGGATCAGGAACAGACCGATATCCACCCAGACATTGCGGTATCTGGCGAGCACATAGGCGCAGCCGACGCCAAGCAGCGTGATGAGCGCCATGGAGCCGAGAGCGATGACCAGCGAGTTCCAGAGATAACGGCCCATGTCGCGGCTTTCCCAGACATAGGCATAGGTGCCCCATTGGGGTGCAGCCGGCCAGAAGCTCGGCGGCGTCGCGAACATCTCCGAGCCGCTTTTCAGCGCGGTGATGTACATCCAGTAGAGCGGGAACAGATAGATCGCCGCCATGACGATCGATATGGCGAGCATCAGGCGGTCGCGATTCGTCGTAATCATCCGCGCACCTCGTGGCGTGTGGACCGGACATAGACGACGGACGCGAACATGACGAAGACGATCATGATGACGGAGATCGTTGCGCCCTTGGCGAAGTCGTATTGGCGGAAGGAGAGATCCCAGGCCCAATATTGCGTGACGTTCGATGAATTGTTCGGCCCGCCCGACGTGATCGCGGCGAAAAGATCGAATTGCTGTAACGTGAAGATCAGGCCAAGTGCGATGATGGCGCCGATGGTCGAGCGCATCATCGGCAGCGTGATCGTCCAGAAGCGCTGCCAGACATTGGCGCCGTCGAGTTCGGCCGCTTCGTAGAGATCGGCGGGAATGCCGGCAAGGCCGACGGAAAGCAGGATCATGTTGAACGAGGTGCCGAGCCAGACATTGGCGATGATGACGGCATAAAGCGAATAATGCGGGTCCGAGCGCCAGAAGATGTTACCCGAGATAATGCCGCTTTCCTTCAGGATGAAATTCAGCACGCCGAAATCGCCCGACAGAATCCAGTTCCAGATGGCGCCGACGACGAGGCCGGGCATCACCCAGGAGACGAGGAACAGGCCGCGCATCCATGAGGCGCCGGGAAAATTGACCCAGAAGAACAGCGCCAGGCCGAAGCCGATCAGGAACTGGCCGGCGATGGAGCCGACGACGAAGATGACGGTGTTGTAGAGGATCGGCAGCGTCTCCGGCTGCGCGAAGAGGTCGGTATAATTCTTGAAGCCGACGAAGGGACGCGAGAAGGTCCCGAGGCTGAACATGTCGACCTCCTGGAAACTCATCACGACATTGTAGATCAGCGGCAGCCCCGCCATCAGGAACAGAAAGCCGAGCGGGAAAGCGACCAGCACGATATCGAAACCGCGGCCGTCCCTGACGCTCATCAGGATCCTCTTCATGGGTCCTCCGATACTCCGAACGGGGCCGCCTGGCGCATGCTGCGGAAGACGGCCCCTGCCGGGAGGAAATGATGCGATGAACCGAGGCTCATCCGGTTAAAAGACGCGTTGCTTCCGGTTCCTCTTCTCCCCGCTGGGGAGAAGAGGGAGCAAGCGGCTCGCTCGCAGCCAATGATCAGCCTAGTACTGCCTTGATCTTGTCGGCTGCCTGGTCGAGCGCGTCTTTCGGGCTCATCTGGCCGGTCAGTGCTGCCTGGATGGCGTCCTGGATCGCCTTGGAGATCTTCGGCCATTGCGGATGCGGGCCGCGCGGCTTGGCGTATTTCAGCTGTTCGAGGAAGACCTTGAGGGCTGCATCCTTCAGCGGCTGGCCGGTCTCGGGGATCGAGATGTCGGAACGGGCCGGAAGCTGGCCGAAGTTCTTGAACATCTTGTCGTCCTGCGAGGCGAAATATTCGAGCGCCTTGAAGGCTTCGGCCGGATGTTTGCTGGTGGCGAAGATCGCCCAGTTGAAGTCGCCCATGGCCGAGGAGCGTTCAGCCCCTTCCTTGGGAACCGGGAGCAGCGTGACGCCCCAGTCGAACTTCGCTTCCTGCGTCATGCGGTCGAGCTCCCACGGGCCCGAGATCGCCATTGCCGCATTGCCGGAATTGAAGGTGCCGGTCGAATCCCACTGGCCGCGCGTCAAGGTGTCGGGAGAAGCGAGCTTCTCGTCCATGATCGTCTTCCAGATCCCGAGCGCCTTCACCGCGCCTTCGGCATTGATGTTCTCATAGCTGCCGCCGCCCATCTGAGCCCAGGGAAGGAACTGGAAGGTGCCCTCCTCGTTGGCCTTGGCCGAGAAGGCGAGACCATAGACGTTCTTGGCGGGGTCGGTCAGCTTACGCGCGTCCCCGACGAGCTCGTCCCAAGTCTGCGGTGGCTTGTTCGGGTCGAGGCCCTTGGCCTTGAACATGTCCTTGTTATAGTAAAGCGCGATCGTATTGGTCGCCTTCGGCACGCCAAAATACTTGCCGTCCCACTCGACCGATTTCAGCGGGCCGGGGAAATAATTCTCCGGTTTGATGACGGTCGACTTGGCGATCATGTCGGTAAGATCCAGGAAGGCGCCGCGCGACGAAAACAGCGCATGCTCCGGATTGTCGACGGCGATGATGTCGGGCGCCTGGCCGGTCGCATAGGCACGCATCGCCTCGGTGACGACGTCGTCGAACTGGATCAGCCGATATTCGATCTTGATGCCGTTGTTCTGGGCGTTGAACTCCTTGACGAGGTTCGGCGCCGGCTGGGTGTCCTTATCCAGCGACCAGAGCGTCAGTGTGACGTCTTCGGCCTTGGCCGAAAGACCGAACAGCGAGACGCCTGCAAGTGCGAGAGCGCCCAGAATTGCATATTTGCGGATAGCCATGGTTCTCCTCCTTTGTGGTTATCCCCGTTTCCGGCAATTCCTCCTTGCCGGAAACGATATCATCAGATGGGGTCGACGACGAATTCGCCGCCCCGGGCATGCTTGAGGTGGTTCAGCGCATAGACCTGGCCGGTCATTTCAAGCGCGTCGCGATAGACCGGGTCGTGCCAGCCTTCGATGTCGATCGAGCCCGACCAGCCGGCGAGGCGCAGTTCAGAAATGATGTCGGTCCAGTTGCTGTCGCCGAAGCCCGGCGTGCGCATGAAGACGAATTTCTCCTTGCCGAAGATACCGTGTTCCTTGATGACCTCCCAGCGGATGGTCGCGTCCTTGCCGTGGACGTGGAAGAACTTGTGCGCCCATTTGCGGATCTGCGGCAAAGGGTCGATCAGATAGACCATCTGATGGCACGGCTCCCACTCCAGCCCGATATTATCGTCAGGCGTCTCGTTGAACATCAGTTCCCAGGCGTCGGGATTATGCGCGATATTCCAGTCGCCGGTCGCCCAGTTGCCGTCCATGGCGCAATTCTCGAAAGCAATCTTGACGCCCTTGTCGGCCGCCCGCTTGGCAAGCTCGCTCCAGATCTGCTTGTAGCGAGGCAGGCTGTCTGTCAGCGGCTTGCCGCGGATGCGGCCGGTGAAGCCGGCAACGCAGGTGGCGCCGAAGTGATGGGCATTGTCGATACAATGTTTCCAGCCCTCCAGCGTCTCGAGGTCGATTGCGGTCTCTTCCAGCGGATTGCCGAACATGCCGAGCGTCGAGATGGTGATGTCGCGGTCGCCGATCGCATCGAGGCAACGCTTGCCGAGCTCGGCCAGGTCCTGGCCCTTCGTCGTCTGCCAGAAGAAGGGCTCGAAGCTTTCGAAGCCCATGCCGGCGATCTCGCCGATGCGCGCGGCGGCATCGCCCTTGTTGCCGCTGACCATGGTGCCGATACGAATGGATTTTGCAGGGTTGCTCACGTCACGTCATCCTATGCTGAAATTTCGACGCGCCTGCCCGTCTTGGCGCTTTCGATTGCGCCGAAGACCATGGCAAGGCTTCGGATATTGTCGGAATTGACCGTCTCGGGCCGTTTGCCGGTGCCGATCGCCGCGATGAAGTCGGCGATGACGCTGGCGTGGCCATGGGTTTCCTCGTCATGTTCCGGACCGGGAACGTTTACGGCAGCGGAACCATGCAAAAGGCCGGGCTCTTCGCCGGCAACAGTCGCCTTGAAACTCTCCTCGCCATCCCAGGTGAGCATCCCCTTCGAGCCGACGAGACGCCACTGGCTTTCCCAGCTGGTGCGCTCGCCCTCGGCGCACCAGGAGCCGCGATAGGTGAAGACGATGTCGTCGGTAAATTCGAAAATGGCATTGGCCGAGGCGCCGTGCCGGTACCACGAACCCTTCGGATTGCGCTCGACGCAATAGACGGCGAGCGGCTTCCGGTCGGCGACGTAGCGCGCCGAATCGAAGGTGTGGATTGCCATGTCGAGAAGCAGGACATTGTCCATCTCTTCGCGGAAGCCGCCGAAATGCGGCGCCAGGAAGAAGTCGCAATGGATGCCGGTGAGTTCGCCGATCGCGCCGCTGTCGACGAAGCGACGCAGGCGCCTGACGCCTGATATGAAGCGACGGTTCTGGATGACAGCGTGGATACGGCCGGTCTCGGCGGCAAGATCGACCAGCGCAGCGCCCTCGGCAAGCGAGGCCGCCATCGGCTTTTCGCTGAGCACATGGCAGCCGGCCTTGAGTGCCGTCGAAACGACGTCGTAGCGCGCAGCCGGAATGACGATGTCGAAGACCAGATCAGCCTTCGTGGCAGTGATGACCGCAGACAGGTCCGAACCGATGACGGCGCCTTCAAGGCCGAACTCCGCGGCAAGCTTTTCGGCCGTCTCCCGGTTCAGGTCGACAAGGCCGACGATGGTGATGGATTCGGCCAGCAGAGGGTTGGAAGCGATGGCGCGCAACCAACCTTTGGACATAGCTCCGCACCCGCACAAAATGGCACTGAATTTCACGATTTCCTCCGAAAGAATGGCGCCAACTCCTGATGACACGCACTCCGTAAACGTTTACGACTGTATGCGGAAACATTTTACCGTGTCAATAGAGGCAAAATGCGAAATTGCAGACCGAAAGAAAATCGCGGCCGATGAAGGGGATTCGCCAGCTTGCCGAATACCTGGATATCTCGATCGGCACGGTCTCCCGTGCGCTGAACAGCAAGCCCGATGTCAATGAGGAAACCCGCCGGCGGGTGCTGGCGGCGGCCAAGGAACTCGGCTATGTCGCCAATCAGTCCGGGCGGAGCCTGAGGCAGGGGGAGACGAAGGTCATCGGGTTGATGATCGAATCCAGCAAGGAAACGGTCGAGAACGCCGACAACTTCTTCCTCGGCGTCACCAGCGGCCTGCAAAGCGTCTTTGCCCGCCACAAGCTCGACCTCATCATGCTGCCCTGCCCGAGCGACGAGGACCCGCACGAATATCTGAAGCGGATGGTGGCGCGGCGCATCGTCGATGCGATGATCATCTCGGACACGCAGCGCGTCGATCGGCGCATTGATTTTCTGTCGAGGGCGAAAATCCCCTTCGTCGCGCTCGGCCGCAGCCTTTCGGCCGGCAATTTTCCATGGATCGATCTCGATTTCGAGGGCGTGGCCGACCATGCCGTCGAGCGGCTGATCACGCTGGGCCACCGCCGGATCGCGATCACCGCGCCATCGAGCGAGGCCAACCTCGGCTATCTCTTTATCGACAGCTATCGCCGCGCGCTCGAGCGGCACGATATTCCCTTCGACCCCACGCTCGTCATTCGCATCAAGTCGAGTGAACAGGGCGGCTATCTGGCGGCCCATGAGCTGCTGCTGCTCGAAGAGCGGCCGACGGCGGTGATCTTGATCTACGAGCTGATGGCGATCGGCCTTTACCGCCGCCTGATGGAATCGGGCGTCATGCCCGGCCGCGACCTTGCGGTGATCGGCTTCCGCGACGCTCCGCGCGCACGGTTCCTGCAGCCCTCGCTCAGCTGCTTTCGAATGTCGCTCTACGATCTCGGCGTCGCGCTCGCCCGGATGCTTCTCGCCACCATGCCGGTCTATCGAGATTTCTATCCGGGAGGCGACCGCAACATCATCTGGCCCCTCGAACTGATGGCGGGCGAAAGCGACGCGTTTCGGGTTGAGGTCATGGCCTGAGCACTATTGGCTTGCTTCCGGAAAACAGAAGCGAGCCCCTTCATGTACCTGCTGCAAAGAACCGGTTCTCAGGCCGCGGCAATCCGAGATGTTCGCGCAGCGTCGTGCCCTCGTATTCGCTACGGAACAGGCCGCGGCGCTGCAGCTCGGGAACCAGCCGGTCGGTGACGTCGAGGAGACCCTGCGGCAGATAGGGGAAGACGACGTTGAAACCATCCGAGCCTTCCTCATCAAGCCAGCGTTCCATCTCGTCGGCGATGCTGGCAGGCGTGCCGACGAAGGCAAGGCCGGCATAGCCGCCATAACGTTGCGCCAACTGACGCACCGTCAGATTTTCCTCCGCGGCAAGCTTCAGCACCTGTGCCCGGCCGGTCTTGCTGGCATTGGTGTCGGGAATATCGGCCGGTAGCGGCGCGTCGGGATCAAAGCCCGAAGCGTCATGGCCGAGCGCGATTGAAAGCGAGGCGATGGCGCTGTCGTAATGCACCAGACTGTCGAGCGTGGCGCGTTTGGCGCGCGCCTCCTCGATGCTGTCGCCGACGATGACGAAGGCGGCGGGCAGGATCTTCAGGTGCTCGCGGTTACGGCCGATGGCTTCCATGCGGCCCTTGATATCGGCATAAAGCGCCCTGCCCGCGGCAAGATCGCGCGGCGAACAGAAGACCATCTCGGCGGTTTCCGCGGCAAGCTGGCGGCCGGGGTCCGACTGGCCGGCCTGGACGATGACGGGCCAACCCTGCGGCGGCCGGGCGATATTGAGTGGCCCGCGCACGCTCAGTTCCTCGCCCTTGTGGCCCAGCACATGCATCTTTGCCGGATCGAAGAACAGGCCGCTTTCCCGATCGCGGATGAAGGCATCGTCGGCGAAGCTGTCCCAGAGCCCGGTGACCACGTCGTAGAATTCCCGGGCGCGATGATACCGCTCGCCATGCTCCACATGTTCGTCGAGGCCGAAATTGAGCGCGGCATCGGGGTTCGACGTCGTGACGATGTTCCAGCCGGCGCGGCCGCCGCTGATATGGTCGAGCGAGGCGAAACGCCGGGCAATGTGATAGGGCTCGTCGAAGGTGGTGGAGGCCGTGGCGACGAGGCCGATGCGCTCCGTCACCGCTGCCAGCGCCGAGAGCAGCGTAAAGGGCTCGAAGGAGGTCACGGTGTGGCTGCGCCTGAGCGCCTCGACCGGCATGTTGAGCACGGCAAGATGATCGGCCATGAAGAAGGCGTCGAATTTCGCCCGTTCCAGCGCCTGTGCGAAGGACTTCAGATGCGCGAAATTGAAATTGGCGTCGGGATAAGAACTGGGATAGCGCCAGGCGCCGGTATGCAGGCTGACGGGACGCATGAAGGCGCCGAGGCGCAACTGCCGTGGGGTCATGACTTTCCTCATGGATCGGGCAAGGCGGCCGCCTGCCCCGCATTGGGCGTTCTGTCTGGAGCCGCTGCGGCGACGCATCGGATATCGGTTACGTAGGAGGTCGGTGAAATCAAATCGAGGCCGGCGGTGGTAATTTCCGGCAGGAATTTCATTGCTTCTCCGACCCGCGTTTTCGCGCGAACGCCAGACCGGAAGCCTAATCGCGACCGCCGGAGGCTGATAAGCAAACACTTTTCATTTTCGATGACGTCTATAGAATTTATGCTCTTATCTCGACGCTCGATTTCTTTCACCGATAGCATCGTCAGAAGTGGAGACATCGATGAACACCGTGCTAAGGCAAGCAGATCAGATCCGGCCCGTGGCCGACCGTATCGGCAGCGATGATGAGGCGATCGCCACCGCCCGCAGACTGGCGGCACAATTTGCCGCACGCGCCGCCGAGCGCGACGCCGAACGGATGCTGCCGTTTGGTGAACTCGATCTTCTCGCCCAGTCCGGCCTTCTGGCGATCACCGTACCGGCGCAATATGGCGGGCTTGACGTCTCCAACGCCGTGCTTGCCGAGGTCACCGCGATCCTGTCTGAGGCGGACGGTTCGATCGGCCAGATCCCGCAGAACCATTTCTATATTCTCGAGGCGCTCAGAACCGACGGCGGCGAGGAGCAGCAGCGCTATTTCTTCGGCCGCGTGCTGGCCGGCGACCGTTTCGGTAATGCGCTGTCCGAGCGCGGCACCAAGACGGTCGGCCACTACAACACGCGCATCACCCGCGACGGTCCGGGTTACCGGATCAACGGCCGCAAATTCTATTCGACCGGCGTCCTCTTCGCCGACTGGATCACCATCTTCGCGCTCGATCCGGAGGACCGGTTGACCATGGCCTTCGTGCCGAAGGGTACTGAAGGCGTCGAGATCGTCGACGACTGGGACGGTTTTGGCCAGCGCACCACCGGCAGCGGTACGACGATCCTCGACAATGTCTATGTCAGCGCCGATTCCGTGGTTTTCCATCACAAGGGCTTCGAGCGGCCGACGACGATCGGCTCCGTTGGTCAGATCATCCATGCCGGCGTCGATCTCGGTATTGCACGGGCGGCCTTTGCCGAAACGCTGGAGTTCGTCAGGACGAAATCACGCCCCTGGATGGATAGCGGCCTTGAGCGTGCCTCAGACGATCCGCTAACGATCGCCAAGGTTGGCCAGATCGCCATCCGGCTGGAAGCCGCAACGGCTCTGGTGGAGCGCGCCGGGCACAAGGTCGATGCCGCGCAGGTCGAGACGACGGAGGAAAAGGTGATCGCGGCCACGCTTGCAGTCGCTGCGGCGAAGGTACTGACGACCGAAGTGGCGCTCGAGGCCTCGAACACGCTTTTCGAGCTTGCCGGAACCTCGTCAGTACAAACAGGCCTCAACCTCGACCGCCACTGGCGCAATGCCCGCACCCATACGCTACACGATCCCGTGCGTTGGAAATATCACGTCGTTGGCAACTACCATTTGAACGGCGTAACGCCACCGAAGAATGGTGCGCTCTGAAACCTCCATTCCTACCAAGGAAAAGCCCCATTGCCGATGCCGGCAATGGGGCTTCGTTCTTCGATGGAAGAGTGGTCGCCTCAGCTGTAGAGACTGACCTCCGGTATCTTGTCGTTCAGCGCGAATTCGCCGACTTCCCTCGCCTTGTAGAAGACCGGGTCGTGCAGAGTATGGGTGCGGACATTGCGCCAGAAACGGTCGAAGCGGTATTTGTCGGCTGTTGAGCGTGCGCCCGTCAGCTCGAAGACGCGCGACGTGATGTCAAGCGAGACATGAGTGGCGTGGACTTTGGCGGCATAGGCTTCCGCCGCCGCGGCGCCGCGCTCGCGCTCGGTGACGTCGCGGCCGCGGGCAAGACCCGCCTGCACGGCGGCTGCGGCACTGTCGGCAAGGGCCGCCGAGGCCTTCAGCGCGGCAGTGAATTCGCCGACGCGTTCGAGGATATAAGGATCATCCGCCGCCCGCTCGACACCGGAGGTTATCCACGGCCGGGTCGTGTTGCGGACGTAATCGACGGCCGCGTGCAGCGCGCCTTCCGCGGTGCCGAGATAGAAATTAACGAAGACCAGCTGGATGAACGGCGTATTGAAGGTCGACAGCACCGGCGGTGCTGCGTCGGGTGCGGCGGGTACGCCGACGAAATCCTCCTCGTAAACGGGGAAATCATGAAATTCGACGCTACCGCTGTCTGACAGGCGCTGACCGATATTGTCCCAGTCGTCATTGGCGACGTAACCTTGACGATTGGTCGGCACGGCGAAACCGGCGATCTTGTCGTCGAGCGTCGCATTGGCATTGATGTAATCGGAGACCCGCGCTGCCGTGGAGAAGGACTTGCGTCCGTTCAGCACATAGCCGTTGCCGCGACGGGTGAGCACCAGCCCGGGATCGCGCGGATTGACGGCCGCACCCCAATAGAGGTTCCTGGCGACCGTATCGCTGCCCAGCGCATGGGCGCGTGCGGTATCAAGGGCCCAATAGATGTACTGGCTGTTGACATAGTGGTAGCCGAGCAGCTGGCCGATCGAGCTCTCGCCACGCGCGAGAATGCGCACCAGCCTCAGCCCGTCGACCCAATCGAGGCCACCGCCGCCGATCTCACGGGGATGCAGCGCATTGAGCAGGCCGGCATTCTTCAATTTGACGATTTCGCCAAGCGGCGGGCGGCCTTCGCGATCGAGGTCTGCGGCGCGCCCGGAAAGGTCGGCAGAGATATGCTGCGCACGGGCAAAGAGGTCTTCCCGCGTCGGGTTGCGGCTGGTCGCGAAGACGACATTGGACTGGCTCATAGGCGGAACTCCAATTCTCCAAAAAGATGATCCGGCGGGAGACGAGGCTCCCGCCGGAAGGATCGAGGGTGACCTCCTCAGAAAAGCTTGTCCGGAATCCAGTTGGCGGTCGCCGCATCGCTCGTGCTGAAGGCCGGGATCTTTTCGGCCAGCTCCTCGATCGTCTTGACACCGGCTGCGCGCAGGCTTTCCTGCGTCAGAAGGGTCGGCTTCACGGTGATTTGGTGGGGAACCGTCTGTCCGGCGATTTCGAGTGCTGCGGCGCGAATGGAGACGGCGCCGACGACGGCAGGATTGGTCGCCACGGTCGCGACCCAAGGGCTGCCTTCCTCGGTGATTTCCTGGATATCGGCCGTCGAGACGTCGGCCGAATAGATCTTGAGCTTGTTTGATATGCCGAGGTCGTTGGCGGCGAGCTTCACACCGCGGGCGAATTCGTCATAGGGGGCGAAGACGACCGATATATCGGGATTGGCGGTGAGCACGGCCTTTGCTTGATCGGCGGTCGAGGTCGCCGTCGTGTCGCTGACATTGCCGAAACGGGCCTTTTCGACCACGCCTTTATTGTCTGTCTTGAACTTGTCCCAGACCTCGTTGCGGCGGTCGAGCGGCGCAAAGCCCGCGACATAGACATAGCCGGCGTTGAAGCTGTTGCCGTTGTCCTTCACCACCTGTTCAAGCGCCAATGATGCAAGCTCGTGATCGCTCTGCTCCACCTGCGGAATCTTTGGGTTGTTGAGGTTGACGTCGAAGGCCACGACCTTGATGCCCTTGTCGAGCGCCTGCTGCACGACGTCGCCGAGCGATTCCGGCAGGCCGTGGTCGATGACGATGCCGGAGACACCGAGATTGATCGCCTGGAGGATCTGCTCGCGCTGCTCGGCGGCATCCTGCCGGCCGGGGAAGATGCGCAGGTCGATATCCAGCGCCTTGGCCTGGGCTTCAGCTCCCGCCTGGTAGGCCTGGAAGAAATCGCCGGCCGAGATGTAGCTGATTAGCGCTACTTTAACGCCGCCCTTGTCGAAGGGAGCGGGAGCACCGGATAAACCGTCGGCTTTTGCGCCTTGAATGAAAATGAACGGAATGACGGCGGCAGAGAGTGCGAGCCGTGCGAGGGATTTCATCGTCGCGTTCCTTCTAGCAAATCGGGGCGTCGTCTGACAGGTCTGGAAGCCCCTGCGACGCGTTGAATTATTAGATATAATCTCTATGTTTTTAGTAGAGTAAATGATCCGATTTTACCGGCTGCGGGAGATTCTTTGTTCCCTGAGCGTGGCTCGCAGCGGAAAGGCGTGCCTGGAGTTCGACCGCCCGGACAGGGCACACTCCGGCTTCGATTACAGTCCCGGACCTTTGTCGATGCCGCTTCTTCACATTGAAAATATCACCCGCAGTTTCGGGTCGACGCGGGCGCTTGCCGGCGCTGATTTTTCTATGGAACGCGGCGAGATCGTGGCGCTGATGGGCGCAAACGGCGCAGGCAAATCGACGCTGGTCAAGATCCTTTCCGGCGTGCTTCCGGCCGATGGCGGCATGGTCAGCCTCGATGGCCGCGCCTTTGCGCCACGTAGCCCGGCCGAAGCGGCAAGGGCCGGTGTCGTCACGGTGCATCAATCGACGGATCTCGTCGGCGCGGCCGGTCTGACCGTTGCTGATGCCCTGCTGCTCAACCGGTTTGCCGATCGCAGCACACCCTTCTTCGTCTCGCGCGCCGGCATCCGCCGTGCCGCGCAGTCCATGCTCGATGCCGCCGGCTTCACCCTGCCGCTGGACCGCGATTTCGGTGACCTCACCAGCGCCGACCGGCAACTGGTGGCGATCGCCCGGGCGCTTGCCAACCGCGCCGACCTCCTCATCCTCGACGAGCCGACGGCAAGCCTTTCCGGAGAGGAAGGCCGCCGCCTCTTCGATATTCTGCTCGGCCTGCGCAAGCGCGGACTGGCGATCCTCTATATCTCGCACCGTACCGCCGACCTCGAAGCCATCGCCGACCGCGCGCTCGTCATGCGCGGCGGCCGTGTCGTCGGCACCTTCGCGCGGCCGATCGATTTTTCGAGCGCCATCGAGACGATGATCGGCCGCAGACTGGATGCGGCCCGGCCGGATGTGCGGCCTGCGACCGGACCAGTGATTTTCGAGATGCGCGATATCAGACTGCTCTCTGGGGCCGCCTCCTTCGATCTGTCATTGCATGAGGGCGAGGTGGTGGCGGTGACCGGTGTGCTCGGCGCCGGCAAGAGCCGGCTGCTATCGGCGATCTTCGGGGTAACGGCGCTTGCCGGCGGTGCGATGTTCCTCGGCGGTCGGCCCTACCGGCCGAAAGGTCCGGCCGAAGCGATTGCATCGGGTGTCGCCATGGCGGCCGAAGACCGTCATCGTTCCTCGCTGATGCCGCCGGCATGGCCCGGCCATTCGCTGTCGGCGACGATCAGCCTGCCGCATCTTGGCAAATGGTATCCGCACGGTTTCCTTGTCGGCGGCCGTGAGCGACGCGAGGCCGAACAGGCGATCACGCGTCTCGGCATCAAGGCCGCGGGTCCACTCGCCTCGATCTGGTCGCTGTCGGGCGGCAACCAGCAGAAGGCGGTGATCGCCCGCTGGGAGGCGGAACCGAGCCGGCTGCTGCTGCTCGACGAACCCTTCCAGGGTGTCGACGTCGGCGCCCGTCACGACATCATCCGGGCAATTCGCGCCCGCACCGACCGGGCGACGCTGATCGCGACCTCCGACCCGGAGGAGGCCTATGAGGTGGCCGACCGCATCCTCGTGATCGACCACCACGTGTTGAGGCCTGCGGCAGACGGGGCCGCTCTTTCCTCTGCCATCCAGGGAATATCCGCATGACGACGATCGACGACGACACTCTTCCACAGGCAAGCGTCCGGCCGAGGGCCTCGCCGCAAGCCGATAACGGCCGTCTCGCCGCCCTCGGGGCGTTCCTGCGTGCGGGCGCGGTGTTCATCCTGCTGGCGCTGCTCATCGTCGGCTTCACCATTGCCCAACCCGCCTTCATCAATATCGCCAATCTGATGAGCATCCTGCAGGCGGTGTCCGTCGTCGCCATCCTCGGCGCCGGCGTCACCGTCACACTGGCTGTCGGCGGTTTCGACCTGTCGATCGGCGCGGTCGCCGCATCGAGCGTGATGGCGGCGAGTTACGCGATGATCGTCTGGGGCCTTGATGCCTATGCGACGGTGCCGCTGGTGCTCGCCTTTGGCGCCCTGATCGGCCTCGTCAACGCCTTCCTCATCGTGCGCCTGAAGGTGCCGGATCTCTTGGCGACGCTGGCGATGATGTTTCTGCTTTCCGGCCTGCAGCTGATCCCGACCGCCGGCCGGTCGATTTCGGCCGGCCTCACTTTGCCCGACGGCTCGAAGGCGACCGGCGCCTACGACCCCGCCTTTTTGCTGATCGGCCGCTACAGCATCCTCGGCACCCTGCCCGTTTCGGTGGTGCTGATGGCGGTGGTCGCCATCGCACTCTTCATTCTCACCGAACGCACCCGCATCGGCCGGCTATTGTTTGCGACCGGCGGCAACGAGGTCGCCACCCGGCTTGCCGGCGCCTCGACGGCGCGGCTGAAGACGCTCGCCTATGTCCTATCGGGCACGCTGGCATCGCTCGGCGGCATTGTCATCGCCGCCCGCGTCGGGCGTGGTGATATCTCGTCCGGCGGCTCGCTGCTGATGGATTCGGTCGCTGCCGCATTGATCGGCTTTGCCGTCTTCAACCTGCGGCGTCCAAACGTGCTTGGCACCATTGCCGGCGCGGTCTTCGTCGGCGTGCTGCTGAACGGCCTCACCATGCTGAACGCCCCTTACTACACCCAGGATTTCGTCAAGGGCGCCGTGCTCGTCGGAGCCTTAGCGCTGACCTACGGCCTCGGCCGCAGCAATCCCTAATTCCAAGGAAGAAAACATGACCCGCGAAATCAGGCTGAACGCCTTCGACATGAATTGCGTCGGACACCAGTCGCCGGGGCTCTGGCGCCATCCGCGCGACAAGTCCTGGACCTATAAGGATCTCGACTACTGGGTGCATCTGGCAAAGACGCTGGAGCGCGGCAAGTTCGATGGGCTGTTCATCGCCGACGTGCTCGGTGTCTACGATGTGCTGAACGGCAATGTCGATGCCGCACTTCGCCATTCGGCGCAGGTGCCGGTCAATGATCCGCTGCAACTGATCCCAACCATGGCCTACGAGACCGAGCATCTTGGCTTCGGCCTCACGGCGTCGCTCTCCTTCGAGCACCCCTACACCTTCGCCCGCCGCATATCGACGCTCGACCATCTGACCAAGGGGCGCGTCGGCTGGAATATCGTCACCTCCTATCTCAACAGCGGCGCGCTCAATATCGGCCAGCCGGCGCAGACGAAGCATGATGACCGATACGACCTCGCCGAGGAATATCTCGAGGTCTGCTACAAGCTCTGGGAGGGAAGCTGGGAGGATGGCGCCGTCGTCCGCGACCGGGAAAGCGGTATCTTCACCCATCCTGACAAGGTCCACCCGATCCGCCATGCCGGCAAGCATTTCAACGTGCCCGGCATTCACTTGAGCGAGCCCTCGCCGCAGCGCACGCCAGTGCTCTATCAGGCCGGTGCTTCCAGCCGCGGCAAGGATTTCGCCGGCGCCCATGCCGAGTGCATCTTCGTCGCGTCGCCGTCGAAGCCTGTGCTGAAGCGTTATGTCGCCAATGTCCGCGAGGCGGCCGAACGGATCGGCCGCAACCCGCGCGAAATCCTTGCCTTCAACCTGCAGACCGTGATCCTCGGCGAAACGGATGCGGAGGCGCAGCGGAAGTTCAACGAATACCGCAAATACGCCTCCTTCGAGGGCGCGCTGACGCTGATCTCCGGCTGGACCGGCATCGATTTCGGCCAGTTCGGACCGGACGAGGTGCTGCGCCACCGCCATACCAATGCGGTGCAATCGGCCGTCGAAACCTTCACGACAATCGATCCCACCAAGGAATGGACAGTGCGCGAAATGGCCGATTGGGTCGGCATCGGCGGTTTCGGCCCTGTTTTCGTCGGCTCACCGCAAACGGTCGCCGATCTGATGCAGGAATGGATCGAGGATACCGATGTCGACGGCTTCAACCTCGCCTATGCCGTGACGCCCGAGAGTTTCGAGGATGCCGTCGATCTGCTGGTGCCGGAACTGCAAAAGCGCGGCGTCTACAAGACCGACTACGCCAAGGGGACGTTGCGGGAAAAGCTTGGGGGAGCGGGGCCGCGCCTTGTCGCGCCGCATCCGGGTGCTGCCTATCGTAATCTGGCGGGAGAACCGGTCAGGCTTGCCGCCGGCGGCTGACCGGCAGTGATTGATCACAGCGCCGCGCGTCTTTTTAGACGCGCAAAGGTCGCTGTAACACTTTGAATTGCTGCATAATTCCTTAGAATTATGCAGTGGCGAATGCGCACAGGGCAGAAAAATATCTCGCCCGGCTTGCGCATTTGAATTTAATATCCGTCGCAATGATCTTTTCGCTTCGAATATAGTCTGGCGAATTGTTCACCGACCAGGAGGGGTCATGACCGTATCATCTATCTCGCGGCGCACGCTGATGAAGGGCACTGCCCTGCTGCTTGCTTCGACGGCGCTCGCCCGACAGGCGCTTGCGCAAGCTGCTCCCGCCGGCGGCCGGCTGATCGTTGCGGCCGATTCCGAGCCGAAGAACCTCAATCCTGCGATCGTCGCCTCGAACGGCGTCTTCTTCGTCGCAAGCAAGGTGATCGAGCCGCTGGCCGAAGCGTCGTTCGACGGCAAGGACGGGCTTGCGCCGCGCCTTGCCACCTCCTGGGAGGGCTCGGATGACGGCCTCTCCGTCACCTTCAAGCTGCGCGACGGCGTCACCTGGCACGACGGCAAGCCGTTCACCTCAGTCGATGTCGCCTTCTCCGCGCTCAATATCTGGAAGCCGCTGCAGAATCTCGGCCGCCTGGTCTTCGCCAATCTCGAAGCCGTCGACACGCCCGACGATTACACCGCCATCTTCCGCTTCTCCAAGCCAACGCCGTTCCAATTGATCCGCAACGCGCTGCCTGTCGTCACCAGCGTCGTCGCCAAGCACATCTTCGACGGCACCGACATCGCCACCAACCCGGCCAACAACACGCTGATCGGCACCGGCCCGTTCAAGTTCGCCGAACACAAGCCTGGCGAATATTACCGGCTGGCGCGCAACGAGAATTATTGGGACAAGGACCAGCCGAAACTCGATGAGATCGTCTTCCGCGTGCTGCCCGATCGCGAAGCGGCGGGTTCGGCGCTCGAAGCCGAGGAAATCCAGCTTGCCGCCTTCTCGGCGGTGCCGCTGGCCGATCTCGACCGCATCTCGAAGGTCGCCGGCATCAAGGTGATTTCGAAGGGCTATGAGGCTTTGACCTATCAGCTCGTCGTCGAGATCAATCACCGCCGCAAGGAGTTGGCCGACCTCAGGGTCCGTCAGGCGATCGCGCAGGCGATCGACAAGAAATTCGTGGTCGACACGATCTTCCTCGGTTACGCCGCCGCCGCGACCGGCCCGGTGCCGAAGAATGCGCTGCAGTTTTATACGCCGGATGTCGCGGCCTATGATTTCAATCCGGCTGCGGCCAACGACATTCTCGACAAGGCCGGATATAAGCAGGGCCCTGATGGCAACCGCTTTACGCTGAAGCTCCGCCCCGCGCCCTATTTCAACGAGACCCGCCAGTTCGGCGATTATCTTCGCCAGGCGCTGGCCGTGATCGGCATCAATGCCGAGATCGTCAATGCCGATGCGGCCGCACACCAGAAGGCTGTTTATACCGACCACGACTTCGACCTCGCCGTCGGCCCACCGGTTTTCCGCGGCGATCCGGCGATCTCCACCACCATTCTCGTCCAGTCCGGCACCCCAGCCGGCGTGCCCTTTTCCAACCAGGGCGGCTACGTCAATCCGGAGCTCGACAAGATCATCAAGCAGGCCTCCGAAACCGTCGACACGGCGGCGCGCACCGATCTCTACCGCAAGTTCCAGCAGCTCGTCGTCGCTGACCTGCCGCTGATCAACGTCGCTGAATGGGGCTTCATAACCGTTGCGCGCGACACCGTGCTTAACGTCTCGAACAATCCGCGCTGGGCCGTCTCGAACTGGGGCGATACCGCGCTGCAATCGTGATAGGATCGGCGGCAATTCCCTTCCAGAGGCCCTGTCAGGCGTGAAACGAGCCATCATCCTCCTGAGGCGCAGGGCGATCAGTAGTATTCCGGTGCTGCTGATCGTGGTGATCTTCACCTTTTTCTTGCTTGAGTCAGCCTCGGGCGATGCGGTCGACGCCTATCTCGGCTCGATCGGCGGCGGCGATGCGGCACTTAGGCAGTCGCTGCGCGAGAGTTACGGTCTCGACCAGTCCATGCTTGCGCGCCTCTGGCTCTATCTCTCATCGCTGGCGCGGCTCAATCTCGGCTGGTCGGTCGCCTTCGGCCGGCCGGTTGGCGCGCTTATTGCCGAGCGCCTGCCCAATACGCTGCTCCTGATGGGCAGCGCCACCGCGCTCTCCTTCGGCCTCGGCTCGGCGCTGGGCATTCTTGCCGGCGCGCGGCCGGGCAGCATGCGCGATCGGCTGCTGTCGATCGGTTCGCTGATCGTCTATGCCATTCCAAGCTTCTGGCTCGGCCTGGTTCTGAGTATCGCCTTTTCGGTGAAGCTGCGCTGGTTTCCGATCGCCGGCGTCGAGACGATCGCTTCCGGCAAGACAGGATTTTCGCGCGCGCTCGATATCGCCGATCATCTCGTTCTGCCGGTCGGCGCGCTCGCCCTAATCTATCTCGCCTTGTTCCTGCGGGTGATGCGCAGCGGCATGGTCGAGGCGTGGAAGCTCGATTTCGTGCTCTTCGCCCGCGCCAAGGGCCTGTCGCGGAGCCGGATCGTGCTGCGCCACGTGGCGCGCAATGCGCTGCTGCCGCTCGTCACCATGCTCGGACTGCAATCGGCGGCGATGCTCGGCGGCAGCGTGGTGATCGAGAGCGTCTTTGCGATCCCGGGTTTCGGGCGTCTGGCGCAAGAGGCGGTCAATGGCCGCGACGCGCCGCTGTTGATGGGCATCGTCGTCACCAGCGCCGTCCTCGTCATTTCCGTCAATTTCCTCGTCGATCTCGTCTATGCAGCACTCGACCCGCGCATCGGCGCTTCGGAGGGCGGCACATGAGCCGCCTGCTGCGCACGCCGGAAGGCGTGATCGGGCTTGTGATCCTTCTCGTCCTGCTTTCGGCCGGGCTGCTCGCCCCTATCCTTTCACCGGGCGATCCACTGAAGATTGCCGGCCGTGCGCTGCTGACGCCCTTCACCGATCCGGCTTTTCCGCTCGGCACCGACCGGCTCGGCCGCGACGTGCTGGCGGGCCTGCTTTATGGCGCGCGGACCTCGCTGGCCGTTGGCCTTGCGGCAGCGTTTTCGGCCATGGTGCTTGGGCTCTGCGTCGGCATGGCCGCCGGTTTTGCCGGCGGGCTCGTCGACGAAGCGCTGATGCGCGTGGTCGACGCCTTCCAGATCGTGCCGGCTTTTCTGCTTGCCCTTGCCTTCGTCAGCACCATCGGCGTCTCGACGCCTGTCGTCGTCATTGCCATTGCGCTCGGCACCTGGGCCGATCCGGCGCGGCTGACGCGAGCGCAGGTGCTTGCCATCCGCGAGCAGGATTACGTCGCCTCGGCAAGGGTGATCGGCATGCATCCGGCCGAGATCGCCTTCCGGGAAATCCTGCCGAACGCGCTGCCGCCGGTGCTGGCGCTCTCCGCCACCATCGTCGCCGGCGCGATCCTCACCGAGGCAGCGCTGTCCTTCCTTGGCCTCGGCAACCCCAATATCGCCACCTGGGGTTCGATGATCGCCGAGGGCCGCAGCGTGCTGCGCTCGGCATCCTATCTCTCCGTCATACCGGGCGCGGCGCTCGCCATCACCGTGCTCGGCGTCCATCTCTTCAGCGAGGGTCTCGGCAAGGCGCTCGGCGATAACGATGCGAGGGCGGCATGAGCGGCATCTTCTGCAGCCTGCGGCAGCTTTCAGTCACCTATGGGCGCGGCGCTGCTGCCGCGCTCGACAGTGTCGATCTCGATATCGCCGCCGGCGAAAGGCTGGCGATCATCGGCGAAAGCGGCTCCGGCAAGAGCACGCTCGCCCGCGCGCTTGCAGGCCTGCTGCCGGAGGGCGCTAAGGTCCGGGGCGAGATGCTCTGGCCTGCACTTGGCCATCCGCCTCGTCCCGGCCGCGATTTCGGCTTCGTCTTCCAGGATCCGGGCTCCAGCCTCAATCCCGTCCTGACGATCGGCGAGCAGATCGCCGAGGGCGCCAGGCGCCACCTCGGCCTCAGCTGGAAACAGGCCTATGCCAGGGCCGAAGAATTACTCGAGCGGGTACGGATACCGCAGCCCGACAAGGCGATGCGGGCCTTTCCGCATCAGCTTTCCGGCGGCCAGCGCCAACGCGTGGCGATTGCGGCGGCCATTGCCGCGAGGCCTGCGCTGCTGATCGCCGACGAGGCGACCAGCGCGCTGGACGTCGTCGTCCAGGCCGAGATCGTCCGGCTGCTCGACGGGCTGGTGCGCGAGGATGGCATGACGCTTCTCTTCATCACCCATGACATCGCGCTGGTCTCCGGCTTCGTCGATCGCATCGCCGTCTTCCGCAATGCGAGGCTAGTCGAGGCGGGCCCCGTCCGTTCGGTGCTTTCAGCGCCCAAGAGCGACTATACTGCCGCCCTCATCGCCAGCCATCGTGACCTCGCGACGCCGCCGCTGATCGCGGAGGAGCTACCATGAACGATGTGCTGCTTTCCGTCGAAAACCTGTCGAAAGGGTTTGCTTCTGCGGGCCGCCAGGTTGCCGCTCTCGACAATGTGTCGCTGACGATCGCGCCTGGGGAAACGCTCGGCCTCGTCGGCGCCTCCGGCAGCGGAAAATCGACGCTGTCGCGCATCCTGCTGCGGCTTGTTGCTGCCGATGCCGGCTCGATTCGCTTCGAGGGAGAGGATTGGCTCGCGCTGAATGGCGCGCCTTTACGCCGCCGGCGGGCGCGTATGCAGATGGTGTTTCAGGATCCGCTCGCCGCCTTCAATCCGTTGGCGAGCGTTAGTGCAGTGCTCGACGATCCGCTTCGCATCCACGGCGTCGCAAAAGACCGGCGCCCCGGCGAGATCGTCGATCTGCTAGAGCGTGTCGGCCTCACCGCCGATTATGCCGCCCGGCCGGTGCGTTCGCTCTCCGGCGGCCAGCGCCAGCGCGTGGCGATTGCGCGGGCGATTGCGACGCGGCCGTCGATGCTGGTGCTCGACGAGGCGGTCTCGGCGCTCGACGTCACCGTGCGTGGCAGGATCCTGGAGCTTCTGGTCGATCTGCAGAAAGAACAGGGCATTGCCTGTCTGTTCATTTCGCACGATCTGGCCGTGGTGCGCGCCGTTTCCCACCGCATCGCCGTTATCGATGGCGGACGGATCGTCGAGACCGGTCCGGCAGCGGCGGTCGTTGCCGCTCCGCAATCGGAGGCCGCCCGCGCGCTCGTGGGCGCCGTCCCCCGTCTCGTGACCGATCTTTGCTGAAGGAAGTATCCATGTCCGATCTTGGTTGGAATCCCCTGCATGCCGTGCCCTCCTATCCCGCGGAGCGCTACGCCGTCCTTGCCGACAGGATCGGCGACATATTGTGCAGCCGCAACGATATATTACTGGTGCAGGCCGAGGCGGTGGTGGCGCTGGAGGCGGCGGCGCTCAGCCTTGCGCGCCCCGGCCTTTCAGCACTCAACATCATCACCAGTCCCTATGGCGGCTGGTTCGGTCAATGGCTGCGGCGGGGTGGCGCGTCGGTCGCTGATATCGTCGCCGAACCGGGCCTGCCGATCGAGATCGAAACAGTCGCCAAAGCGCTCCAGACAGGTCCGAAGATCGATGTTCTCGCGCTGGTGCACGCGGAATCCGCAAGCGGCATTCTCAACCCCCTGCCCGAGATCTTGGCGCTTGCCCGGGCTCGCGGCGTCGTCACGGTTGTCGACGCGGTCGCATCGGTCGGCGGCCATCAGCTCGATGTCGACGGTCTCGGCATCGACATCGCCGTGATCGGGCCACAGAAGGCGCTCGGCGGTCCGGCTGGCGTGTCCGCGCTTTCGGTCAGCGGCAGGGCCTGGGATTTGATCCTCAGTGACGGCGCACCGCGCGATTCGATCTTGTCTTTGGCCGATCTGAAGAGCTGGATCGACGGCGGCCGGCGTGGCCTGCCGGGAACACCGGCGTCGCTGGAATTCTTCGCGCTGGAGACAGCGCTCGACCGCATCGAGGCCGAGGGTCTGGAGAATGTGGTCGCTCGCCATGCGCTGGCGGCATCGGCGACGCGAGCGGGGCTTGCCGCGCTCGGTGCCCCGGGATGGGTGCCGGCAGTAAAGGCGTCGAACCTGGTCACGGCAGTGCCGGTGCCGGAGGCGCTCGCGCCTGCCGCGCTGATCGCAGCTGCCGGGCAGCTCGGGGTCGAGCTGAGCGAAGGCGTTGGAACAGCGCCGGCCCGTCTCGTGCGGCTGAACCACACGGGTTCGCGCGCCGCATTCCAGACGGTGCTGTCGAATGTCGTGGCGTATGGCGCCGCTCTCAGGCAGGCAGGCCATCCCTCGGATATATCAGCCGCCTCGGAGGCAATATCCGCAGCCTACAGTCGATGAAAGCCGTATTCGGCCCTTGATAATCATGGTTCATCAAGGCAGGAGAGTAGTATCGCGGAGACTTGGTGCAGATGACAAGATTGCTGGATGCGCAGGGCCTGGAGATTTCACATGAGGGGCACCGGACCCGCCTGAAATGGCACCGGTTGCGCAAACGGTTTGCCGATCCGTTGTTCTCAGCCGAAGTGATGGCGGAGGGATTTGCAGCAGGCGCTTCGATGGAGCTCGATCTGCGCGTACGTGCCGACGGCGGTTTCGTCGTGCTGCACGACAAGGATCTCGAAGGCGAGACGACAGGACATGGACCGGTCGCCGAAAAGAGTATCGGTGACCTCAGCGATATCAGGATGCAAGAGGGCGACCGGCCGCTGATCCTCAGCGAGGATCTTGCCGCCATGATGCAATCGACGCATCCAGCCGCACTGCTGCAATTCGACATGAAGGATGACTTTGAAGCGATCGGCGCCAAGGGCGTCGCGCATCTGGCCGCGCATTTTAGGGATATCGCCGCCTCGGTGATTGTCAGCGGCGACAGTCTCGACCTCATCATCGCGGTCAAGGAGAAGCTTCCCCATCTCCTGCGCGGCATCGATCCGACCAACAAGCTCTACGATATCAGGATGGCCAACGGCTGGAAGGCGGTCGAGACGGAACTGCGCGCTGACCTGCGCGGCCCGACTGAACCGGACACGATCTATCTGCACTGGCCGCTGATCCTTGATGCCGCCAATCAAGGTCTCGACTTGATCGCGCTCTGCCGGGACGAAGGCAAACGCGTTGATGCCTGGACCTTCACCCTGAAGGATCCGGAGGCCGGTTTCAGCGAAGAGGAATGGCGAGGCTTTTCAGCGCTGATGGCCCTGAAGCCGGATCAGATCACCACCGACGAGGCGCCGGCGACTGAACGCGGCTGGGGCCGCCGCATGGCGAATTAACCGGTGGGCGTTGGAGCATGATGCCGAAAAAGGTGTGAGAGGCTTTCGCTACCCTGTTTCTAGGTTTGTCGCCTGCTTTTTGCAGTTTGCATCATTTTAAACTTCTGATGCTATCCATAGCCAGCAGACAAATGTTGGTGTCCGATATGCAAATTGTTGATGCCGAAGCAAATACTCGACAAGCAAATTCCAGCTTACAGGAAGCGTGGCATCTTGGATGTACAGGCCGTTCGGTTGAGGCCCTCACGCTGGCCGGCAAAATTCTTGTTGATGCCAAGGCGCGGGGCGACGATCGGCTCGCCGCGCAATGCGACACCGATATTGCCTGGTACTGTTTTCAAATCGGCAAGGCCGAACTTGGGCTGACGCATGTCCGGCGGGCGATAGACTTCTGGAAATTGCACGGGGAGCGCAAAGAGGAAGCCTGTGCCCGGGCCTATTTCGGATGGTTGCTCTTGGAACTGGGCTTGCCGGAGGAAGCGATCGAAGAAGCGACCCGCGCGTTGGATCTGGCCGACAAGGCCGCGGATCCGAAAGCACAAAGCCTGGCCACCAACGTCATAGGGATTATCTTCTGGTGCAACAAACAGCCCGACCGGGCCATCTTGATGAGCGAGAGATCTGTCGAACTCGCCAGATCGATTGGCAATAAGAACTATGAATGCTGGTGGCTTATCAATCTCGGCGGCGCTCATTCGGAAGGTGGATATATCGCGCGGGCGCTCGGCCAGCCGGAGGAAGAACACCAGATGCTGGTCAGGGCGCTGGCACTGACCGAACAGGCGCTCGACATCGCAATCGAGATCGGCGACAGCTGGGCCGCTCGCCTCTGTCTCGGCAACCAAGCCGAATTCTACAGCCACCTGGGCGAGCATGAGAAGGCGCTCCAGTGCATGGCCCGCTATCGGCTGTTTCAAGAGAACAGCTATGTCAGGGACAGGCAGCAATATCTCTACACTTTGGGCCAGATCTACAACAATTCCGGAAAATTCACCGAAGCCCTGTCGCCGCTGCTCGAGGCGGTGGAGCTGATCGACGCCGGCGGCAGTTTCGATTCCTATGTCCAGATCTATCTTTATCTGTCGCAGGCCTATGAGGGGCTGGGACAGTTCGATCCGGCGCTGGCGGCCCATAAAAAATACCACCAAGCCTATTTGCGCAATAGCGCCGAGAGTACGCAGCGACGCGCACGTCTCGCTGAAATCTACTATGAAACCAAACGGTTCAAGGAAGTTGCCGAAACGGAGTCGAAGCGCGCAGAAACGCTGGAGGCATCCTATCAGAAATTGCAGGAGCAAACCGATCTCCTTGCAAATGCCGTCTATCTGGACGCACTGACCGGGCTCTATAATCGCAAATATCTCGACAGCCGCTTTAAAGCGCTGACATCTGAGAAGCGTCCATATTCGATCGCGATGCTGGATGTCGATCACTTCAAGTCGATCAACGACGACTTCTCTCACATGATCGGTGACCGGGTCCTGAGTGCCATTGGAACCATATTGCGCAGCCAGTTGCGCGTTACCGATCAGGCAATTCGGTTTGGCGGCGAGGAATTCGTCGTCCTGTTCGCCGGCGCTCCCCGAGGGGCCGCAGATCTCTGCGAGAGGCTGCGTTCAGCCATTGAACGATGGGATTGGTCTGAGATCTGCAACGGGCTGCACGTCACGATCAGCATAGGTGTCGCCGTCTGCCAAGTCTCCGAACGAGATTTTGGCGATCGCTGATCAGAATCTCTATGCGGCGAAAAAGACCGGTCGCAATCGCGTTGTTGCGTAACGGGCGTTCCGGGCAAAGTTCGCAGTCTCAGAAATCGGGCGGATCCCGTCGCCGGGAGTGGTCTATCTATAGCCCCTCGATGTCGAGGATGAACGCGAACTCGCCAGCAAGCCCCGGCGAGTAGGCGATGACAGGTCCGCCCTGCGCAAGCAGCCTCTCGACCGGCGGCATCGCCACCGCAGCGCCGGCCTCTTCGGCGATCAACGCGCCGGCGAGCATGTCCCAAGCATTGAGGTGGCGTTCGTAATAGAGATCGGCAGCACCCTCGGCGACACGAACGAGGTCGATCGCGGCCGCACCCGTGCGGCGATAATCCATGCCGCGTTCGTGAAGCCGTTTGGAGAGCGCAAGATAGTCGTCGAAGCTCGTCTTGCGGGAATGGCCGAGAATGACAAGCGCATTTGCCGGATCGGCGGTCGCAGCCGCATGCACCGGCAAACCGTCCTTAAAGGCGCCGCCGCCGCGGACGGCGTGAAAGACCTTGTCGCCGGCGGCGTCGTAGACCACGCCGATCTCGACCTGTCCGCCGACGACAAAGGCGATCGAAACGCCCCAGTGCCGGAAGCCTCTGATATAGTTGGTCGTGCCGTCGATCGGATCGACGACCCAGGTGCCGCCCTTACCCGATCGTCCGCCACTCTCTTCGCCCATGAAAGTGTCATCCGGAAAGCGCGAGAGCAGCCCTTCGCGGATCGCCTGCTCGGCCCTCCTGTCGGCAACGGTGACGAAATCCTGCAATCCCTTGTTCTCGACGGCAAGCGCGCCGGGGTCGGAATCGTGCCGAAACCGGGCCGTCTCCCGTCCGACATCGAGGGCAACGGTGATGGCGACCTCCGCCCGTGCGCGGATGGCGGCGGCGTCGAATACGGAGTTCATCAGGCAGTCCTTCTTCTGATCAGTGTCACCGGCGTGAATTCGACACGCGCCGTCAGGTCCGGCTCGACGATGCGGCTCATCAGCAGGTCGACCGTCTTTTCGGCCTGGACGTCGCAGGGTTGGCGGATGGTCGTGAGATCATAGGCCGCCCAGCTCGCCTGAGGAATGTCGTCATGGCCGATGATGGAGAGCGGCGGCGCATCCTCGCGGCCGCGGCCCTGCATGATGCGATCGACCACGCCGCAGGCCATGTAGTCGTTGGCGCAGAACAGCCCGTCGATGCCGGATGCGGCAAGTTCGGTTGCAGCATCGTACCCGCTCCGGTAGTCGTTGATCCTGACCTGCAGAAACTGCGCCTCGACGCCGAGCTGCTTGCAGCGTGCGATGAAGGCCTCGCTGCGCCGCCGCGCCGTATAGGATATGGCAGGGGCAGCCATCACGGCGGGCTTTCGCACGCCGCTGTCGATCAGGTGGGTGGCGGCGAGATGGCCGGCCATGCGGTCGTCGGAGATGATGCGGTCGACGAAGGGAATGTCGTTGCCCTTGTTGATCAGCACGATCGGCACACCCTCGGCCGCGCACTGCTCGCAGATCTCGGTCGGCGGTGCGTCCGAGGTGACGATGACGCCTGATACGGCGTAATGCAGCAGCTGGCCAATGACCGTCGAAGTATCAGCCTCCGGCGAGGTCGGCAGTAGGATGGGGCGGAAATTGCGGGCGAGCAGCACTCTTGCCAGGTTTTCGATTTGCAGCGTGCGGAACGGATTGTCGAGGCCGGCAGCGACAAGGCCGACGAGATCGGAGCGTTTGTTGGTGAGGCTTCGGGCAAGATAGTTGACCCGGTAGCCAAGTTCCTTGGCGGCCTGATAGACCTTCTCGCGCGTCTTCGGCGAGACGCTGGCATCCGGCGTGAAGGCGCGCGACACGGCAGCGCGCGAGACGCCGGCCACACGCGCCACGTCGAAGGAGGTTACCTTGCGCGGTCCCTTATCCCTGTCTGCCAATTGCTTTTTCCTTAGCCGCAGGCGGCCGCATCAGATCGGGTAGATCCGTGCAGATGCCGAGAACCGGAAGCTTCATGAGGTCATCGAGGATGGCCGGCCGTTCCTCGTGCCAGAGCACGATCTCGCGGCCAGCCTCGAAGGCGCGGCGCATCAACACCTCGCTCACCAGATCCTGCGGACGTTCGCCTGCCCTCTCCCAGCACAGATGCAGGATATCGGCGCCGGCCTCGTCGCCGAGCGCGTGCGGATCGTGGCCGACCCGGATCAGCACCGAAAGCGGAAAATCGCAGGCCGCGTCGCGAAGTTCGCGCACCTGTGCCGTGTCGAAGGAGCCGAGACAGGCGAAACGCTGGTTCATCTCGACAAGGTGCTGCCAGCAGCGCAGGCCGGTTCCAGGCGCCTTCAGCTCGACATAGAGACCGGTTCCGGTCTCGCGGCCGAGTGCGGCCACCTCCGAAAAACTCGGCACGTCGACGCCGTCGAGGCGGGCGAGCTCTGCCGCCGTCATTTCGGAAATGCGGCGGTCGATGCCGAAGACACGCTCGAGATGGTCGTCATGCGAGACGACGACTACGCCGTCCTTGGTCAGCTGCGTGTCGAGCTCCCACATTTCCGCGCCGAGTTCGGCGGCACGGCGGAAAGCGGCTATTGTATTCTCGCGTTCATGGCCACTGGCGCCGCGATGGCCGATGCAGAAGGGAAGCCGGCCCTTGGCCGTTGGCCAACCGTAACGCTGGAAGAATACCGAGAAATCGCGGGTCATCAGAGCCTCCTGCCATTTTCGTCGAAAACGAATATGCCGCGGCTGTCGATCGCCCAGCGGACGTCGTCGCCGACGTGAACATCGCTACGCACCGGCTGGATCGAACGCAACAGCGGTCCGCCGGCAAGAGCCACGTCGTAGAGGTTCTCGCGGCCCTGCGTTTCGGCGAAGGTGACCTTGCCCGGGACGGCGATGTCGCCTGCCGGCGTGAAATGCTCGGGCCGGACGCCGAGCATCAGCTTGGTACCTTCGGCGGCACCGACGGTATCGGGCAGCGGCACGCGGATCTCGCTTTGCGGGATTGTGAATGCGCCCTTGTCCACGATGCCGCGCAGGAAGGTGATAGGCGGATTGCCGAGAAAGCCGGCGACGAAGGCGGTCTTCGGATCATTGTACATTTCGGCCGGCGTGGCGATCTGGACGATCTCGCCCTCCTTCATGATGGCGATGCGGTCGCACATGCTCATCGCCTCCACCTGGTCGTGGGTGACGAGAATGGCGGTAATGCCGGTTTCGCGCTGCAGGCGGCGGATTTCCGATCGCATTTCGAGGCGCAGCTTGGCGTCGAGATTGGCGAGCGGCTCGTCGAGCAGCAGCACATCGGGCTTGCGGATCAGCGCGCGCGCCAGGGCGACGCGCTGCTGCTGGCCGCCGGAAAGCTCGGCCGGCCTGCGGCCCATCAAGTTACCGATCTGAACGAGAGCCGCGATACGGTCGACCTCCTTGCGGATCTCGCCAGCCGGCATGCCCTTCACCTTCAGCGGAAAGCCGATGTTCTCGGTAACCGTCATGTGCGGATAGAGCGCATAGGACTGGAAAACGACGCCGACATTGCGAGCCTGGCTCGGCAGGTCGGTGACGTCGCGGTCGCCGAAGAGGATGCGTCCGCCGCTTGGCCGATGGATGCCGCAGACGGAAAACAGCGTCGTCGATTTGCCGCAGCCGGAAGGACCGAGCAGCGCCAGCATCTCGCCGTTGCCGACTTCGAGGGTCATGTTCTCGATGACCTTGGTGGAGCCGAAGCTCTTCGAAAAATTGTCGAGGAGGATTCGCATCAGCCTTTGCTCCCGCCGCCATAGATGTTCATGAGGTATTTGTTGAAGAGCGCGTAAACGATCAGCACCGGAACGAGGTAGAAGACGCCGACGGCTTTGAACATGTTGAAATCATAGTTGTTGTCGTCGGCGAGGAAGGCCGCGAGATAGACCGAAAGCACCTGCACCTGATTACCAGGTGCCAGCACCTGCGGCAGGATGAACTCGCCCCAGCCGGAGAGGAAAGAGAAGAGGCCAAGCGCCATGATGCCGGGCTTGACCTGCGGCAGCACGAGGCTGCGCCAGACCCGGAAGCGCGAGGCGCCGTCGACGACGCCGGCCATTTCGATTTCCCAGGGCACGGTGTCGTAAAAGCCCTTCATCAACCAGATGCCGAGCGGCAGGTCGATCGCCGCCTTTACCAGGATGACGCCGATCAGCGAATTGTAGAGACCGATCATCTGCAGCACGATGAAGATGGCGATGATCAGCGTCACCGACGGGAAGGCATGCAGGACCATGACGCCGGCGAGGAAGAAGCCGCGTGCCGGGACGTTCAGTCGCGATAGCACGTAGCCCGCCATCGACGAGACGATGAGCACGAGGCTGGTGGTGCAGGCCGCAAACAGCAGCGTATTCACGGTCACCTGCCAGATGTTCGCCTTGCCCTCCGTCGTCTGCCAGAGGAAGCGCCAGTGGTCGAGCGTCAAGCCGGAGGGCAGCAGTGCGTCCGCCTGCTTCACGGTCACCGTGTCGAGGAAGAGATAGACATACATCAGGAGCAGCGGCAGGCTGACGATGGTCAGCGCCGTTATGACAGGCCAGCTGCGGTAGTTTGCCGAGGGCTGCGATCGTTCGGCCATGGTCAATCCTCGATCAAGGGCTTGGCGACAAGCGTGCCGTAGTTGAAGACGCGCAGATAGAGGAGCGACAGCGTCACGCCGATGACGACGAGCACCAAGGCCATGGCGGCACCCAACCCGTATTCGAGGTTGCCGGCATAGTTCCTCAGCGCAGTGTGATAGGCCGAGAGCGCCCAGACCTCGGTCGCATTGCCCGGTCCGCCATTGGTGGCGAGCAGGATTTCATTGAAGGAGGCAAGCAGCGACAAGGTCTGGTAGCAGGTAACAAAGAGGATTGGCCAGCGCATCTGTGGCAGAATGATGTAGCGAATCTGCTGCCAGCGCGAGGCGCCGTCGACCTCGCTCGCATAGAACTGGCTCTTCGGAATGGCCTTCATCGCCGAGGAGAACACCAGCATGCCCATCGAGGCGCCGATGAAGCCGTTGATCAACACGACGAAGAACCAGGCGTTGTAAGCGTTGTCGAGAAGGTAGTTCTTTGGCGGATAGCCGAACTTGCCCATCAGGATCGAAATGAAGCCGGTATCCCAGGCAAGCCACTTCCATAGCATGACATAGATGACGACAGGGGTAATGCGCGGCAGGAGCCAGATGCCGCGGAAGATCGAGGCCGGCGTCGGCGGCATGTAATGCGTCCAAATGGCAAGTAGCAGCGCATAACCGACATTGAACAGCATCAGCACCAGCGCGACGTAGAGCACGGTATTCAAGAGTACACGCGCCATATCGGGTGAGGTGGTCATGCGCGAGAAATTGTCGGTCGTCCAAACCCAGCCGGTATAAGTGGCCTTGGCGACCGTTTCCTTCTGCTCCGGTGTCAGTTTGAAACCCAGACTATCCAGCGCCGAAAAGAGCTGCTCCTTGCTGTCGAAGCGGGTGTTGAGGACGGAGCGGTTGAACTGTTCGGAAATCTGCTTGACGTCGCGCGTCGAAGGCCGGTCGGCGAGATCCTTGAGCATGCGCTCGACGTCGCGGCGTGCCGTGAACACCTCACCTGCATGTTTGGCGCGCAATTCCCCAGCAATCCCCGGCGCAAGCCCGAGTCCTTCGACGGCCTTGAGGCCCGCCTCGTCGATCGTGTAGCGCGGTTCGGCCATCTCGGCGGCAATGTCCGGTATTGCCGATTTTAGCGCAATCATGGAGTTGGGTGCGATCTGATAGACGCCGCCGGAAATACCGGTCGCCGTCGTCATGCTGGTCATCGAAAAGACCGCTGTCAGAACGACCGGCATCAGGAAGAAAAGAACGATCATGATCGCCGCAGGCGCGATCATCACCAGTCCGAGCGTTCTGGACGATTTCATGGAAGCCCCTCATCGCGGACCGACCGGGCAGCGGGTTACCGCCGCCCGGAAGAGTGCTTCGACCTTAGCGGATGACGATCTTGTCGCCGAGCGTGCTCTTCAGCTCGCTCTCTGCATCACCGACCGCGGCGTCTACGGTCTTGGCGCCGGTCCAGGATGCTTCGAGGTTCTTCCACATGATGTTCCAATATTTGCCGAAATCGGAATTGTTCGGCATCGCATTGGCATGTGGCAGCAGGCGCTCGGTGGCTTCGCGGGTCCAGCGGTCGGCCGAATAGAATTCGACGGTGGATTCCGACTTGGAGATGCCGAGATGGGCCGATTTGACTGCATGCAGCGCGTTGATGCGTGGCTCGGAGGCGATCTTAACCAACTGGGCGGCGATCTCAGTGTCTTCCTGGTCGTGACCTGCGGTCAGCAGGTAGACGAGCGGATGGGTCAGCGTGTTGGCCTTGCCGCCTTCGCCGGCGGGGATCAGCGTGAAGATCACGTTGCCGAAGAAGTCCTTCAGGCCTTCCTGGTTGACAAGGCGAGCATAGTGCCAGGTGCCGCCGTCCCAGATGCCGGCCTTGCCGGTGGCGACTTCCTTCCACCACTGGTCGCCCGGCATGCCGATGTGGTTCTTCTTGGTAACACCGCTCTTCACGGCATCGGCGAAGAACTGATAGGTGCGGGTCATCGCGGCCTTGTCGAAAACGAGCTTGCCGCCTTCTTCCATCGTGCCGCCGAAGCTGGTGTAAAACTGCCAGTAATCAGGGCCGTTGCTGGTGCGCGGATAGAAACCATAGCCGGGCTGGACGAGGCCCTTATCCTGCATCTTCTTGGCGTCTTCGAGCAGGTTCTTCATGGTGTACTTGCCGTCCTGCACGCTCTGCGGCAGCGCATCCAGATCGGCGTCGCTGTAGCCGATCGCCTTCATGTAAGGCTTCCAGAAGAACATCGGACGGGATTCGGCGTCCTGCGGGATACCGTAGACGGTGCCGTTATAGGACGCGATCTGCAACAGGTTTTCATAGATGTCGCTGAGCGGCCAAGAGTCGAGATCGACATAATCCTCGATCGGTACGATCAGCCCGGCCTGCGACCAGGGTGCTATGTCTTCATGGCCGCTTACGACGATATTCGGAGCGGTCTTGGCTTCGGCGGCAAGGGTCAGCGCCTGCTTGAAGTCCTCCCAGGCCGAATAAGGCTTCTTCTCGACGGTGATCTTCAGGTCTTCGCCCTTAAGAGCGGCTTCACGCTGCAGCTGCTGGGCTGCGATCTCGATGGCGTCGAGGCGATAGACGTCGTTCGGGCCGGTGCCGCCGGCCCAGACGCTGATGTGAACGTCCTTAGCGAGTGCAATTGCAGAGGTCGACGCCAGGATGGCGGCTGCGACGGCAAGGGATTTCAGTGTCGGCAAAATAGTCATCTTCTTCGTCTCCCTAGAAGAGCAGTGTGAGGCCTCTTGACGGGTCAGCACTGCTGATGATGACCGTTCCGAAACCCCACGAAAACGTGGCGTATCCCGCTCTAGGGGTTGAACGTAACGGCCGAATGACAAAATTGAGCACGTGTGCAAAATTATTATGACGATGTCCGCGCGACTTGCAAGCGGCGGTTTTCGGCAGGCGTCTTTTACGCTTCAAATTGCGTATTTCCTGGGCTAGCATCACGTCATGAGCCTTGAATCTGTCCGCGCCTTCCTCAGCGCCCACGCACCCGATATCGAAATCATCGAAACCGCCGAGAGCTCCTCGACGGTTGCGCTTGCCGCCGAAGCCCATGGCGTCGAGCCGGCCCAGATCGCCAAGACGATTTGCCTGCGCGTCGGCGAGCAGATGATGCTGGTCGTAGCCGGCGGCACGGCGCGGCTCGACAATCGCAAGTTCAAGGACACGTTTGGAGCCAAGGGGCGCATGCTCGATGCCGAAGAGGTTGTGGCAGTCACCAGCCATCCGGTCGGCGGCGTCTGCCCCTTCGGCCTGCCCTCGCCGCTGCCCATCTATTGCGATATCTCGCTGAAACGCTTCGATGAAGTCGTGCCGGCCGCCGGCTCGACCAACTCGGCCGTACGCATCGAAACCGGACGGCTGGCTGAGCTGACTGGCGCCAACTGGGTCGATGTCTGCCAGTAACGCATCCGGGGAGCTTCACACTCGGGAAAGAGTACCTATATTAGCTCTCGATATGCCGTGATTGTGCATGACAGGAGATCAGGAATGCCGAGTGCCGTTTCGCGTTTTGCCAAGATCGCGGCCATTGCCGCACTGACGAGCGCTACCGTTTTTGCTTCCCTTGACGATGCAGAAGCGCGCCGCGCCGGCAGCGGCGGTTTCGGTAGCCGCGGCACGCGCACCTTCCAGGCTCCGCCGGTCACCAGCACCGCACCTGGGGCCACAGCACCGATCGAACGGTCGATGACGCCGCGTTCGCAGACCACGGCACCTGCCACCGCGCAGCAGCCTCTTGGCGCCCAGCGCCGTGGCTTGTTCGGCGGTTTCGGCCGTTCGATGATCGGCGGCCTGATTGCCGGCGGCCTTCTCGGCATGCTGCTCGGTCACGGTTTCGGCGGCGGCTTCGGCTTGCTCGGCATGCTGTTGCAGATCGCGCTGATCGGCGGCGCCGTCATGCTCGCCATGCGTTATTTCGCCAACCGCCGCCAGCCTTCCTACGGCGTCGGAGGCCAGAGCCGGTCCTATAACATGTCGCCCACGAATAAGTCGTCGTTCCAGATCCCGACGATCGGTTCGGGGGGCGGTTTCGGCGGGCAGTCGCGCGGCAATCGGCCGAGCGACGAGATCGGGCTGGCGCAAGCCGATCTCGATCAGTTCGAGGAACTGCTGACCCAAGTGCAGACCGCTTACGGCGCCGAGGATTACGGTACCTTGCGCCGGCTGACGACGCCCGAGGCGATGTCCTATCTCGCTGAGGAACTCGGCGAAAATGCCACCAACGGCGTGCGCAACCGCGTCTCCGATGTCAAGCTGCTGCAGGGCGCCGAGGCCTGGCGCGAGGACGGCCAGGAATATGCGACGCTCGCCATGCGTTATTCCTCGATCGACGCCATGGTCGAGCGCGACAGCGGCCGCGTCGTTTCCGGCGACGATCGCCGTCCAAGCGAGAGCACCGAGGTTTGGACTTTCGTGCGCAAGTCCGGCGCTGACTGGAAGCTTGCGGCGATCCAGGGTGCCGAGCAGCGCGCCGCCTAAAGCGACGCGCCAAATCGGTATTTTGCTCTAAAGCGCGTGGCGATCTTTCAGATTCGCCTCGCGCTTTAGATCTTTGCTTTTGCGTAGGCGGTATCGCAAAACCGCTCCACACTTTTGCGCGACATGCTCTAATTCACCGCGACCGGTTTTGAACGCATGCGGGAGACCGTCTCGCGTTCCGCCCGCTTGCAGCGCATCGGCGGCAGGCCGCGATCCATCAGGTCCATGTCTTCGAGCACCATGTCGCCCATCTTCTTGAAGGCACTGTCGAGGGCGCCGGCCCTATGCGCCGAGCGGATGAAACCCTTTAGGCTCCGCACCGGATGATCGGGTGGCAACGGTTCCTCAGGGTAGACGTCGCTCGCCGCGACGATATGGCCTGAAGAGACAGCTGCCATCAACGCATCGAAATCGATGACATCAGCGCGGCTGAGCAGGATGAAGGCCGCGCCCTTGCGCATGCTGGCGAAGGCCTCAGCGCTGAGAAATCCCCTGTTCTCGCTGGTCACGGCAGCGGCGACGAAGACAAAATCGCTCTTTGTCAGGACGTCATCGAGGCTTGCAGGCTCGACGCCGTTTTCCTCGAGGATCGATTGTGGCAGCCAGGGATCGAACACCCGGATCTTGGCTCTGAAGCCGGACAGGACCCGGCGCAGCGCTTTGCCGAGATCGCCGAAGCCGACGATGCCGATCTCGGAGCCGGCGATCAGCCGCGCGCTTGCATTTCCCTCGCCGCCCCAGAGTTCCGTGCCCTGGCGGAAAGCGACATCCGCATCGACGATGCCGCGCGCTAAGGCCAGCGCGAAACCGAGGCCGATTTCGGCGACCGGCTCGGCAAAGACCTGCCCTGTCGTCACGACATGGACGCCGCGTTGGAAGAGCACCTCATAGGGCATGTTGTTGAGCAGATTGCTTTCGACGTTGAGGATCGAGCGCAAGGCCGGCATTCTGGCCAGCGTTTCGGCCGAAAGTGGCGGCTGGCCGATGATGTAGCGTGCCCTGCCGAGGATGTCGTCGCCGAGCCCGGCGATGTTCTCGGGGTCGGCCTCGACGATCTCATATTTCTCCTGCAGTTCGGCGCGCGCCTTGTCGCTGAAGATCAGATCGAGCGTGCGCGGCTCGGGCGCGCTGATCGCCAGCGGCCGTTCGGTATTCGTCATGGGCGTCTCCTCCATCGCGGCAGTCTGCGCCGTCTCTGCCGGACGATTGATAGCCTCTGTGCGGAGTTGTTTCCAGTTCGATCTTGAGGCGCGGCGCGCCGGGAGAAGCTATCGAAAGTGGCATTTGCCTATCAGATAAGCAGTTGAATTGGCTTGGTATTTCTTGGCATTTTTATTTGACGGTATAAATTCTTTGAATTAGCCTATTCCCCGCGACTTTAGAACCATGCCCGGTGTTCGGCGGCCGCAGGATCTTCAAAACTCAAGGGAATCGAACAATGAAATCAGCATTAAAGACCGGTTTGTTCGCCCTTGCCGCCGCAGCACTTCCGGCCGTTGCCTATGCTCATACCGGTGTCGGTCAGACCTCTGGCTTCATGCACGGCTTCAGCCATCCTATTTCCGGTCTCGACCATATCCTTGCCATGGTGATGGTCGGTGTTTTCGCATTCCAGCTCGGCGGCCGTGCGGTCTGGCTCGTGCCGGCGACCTTCGTCCTTGTCATGGCTGTCGGCGGCGGGCTCGGTATAGCAGGCGTGAACCTTCCCTTCGTTGAAGTTGGCATTGCGCTTTCCGTCATCGTCCTCGGCGCAATCGTGGCGCTCAACGTCAAGGCTCCGACTGCGGTAGCGATGGGTATCGTCGGTCTCTTCGCGATCTTCCACGGGCATGCCCACGGCGCGGAAATGCCGGAAAATGCCGGTGGTGCCGCCTATGCCGCCGGCTTCATGTTCGCGACCGCGCTTCTCCATGCCGCCGGCCTCGGTCTCGGCTTACTGATCGCCAGCATCGGTGAGCGTCAGGGTCCCTTCGTCGTGCGGACGGCCGGCGGCCTCGCCGCTGTTGCCGGTGTCGGCATCCTGACGGGCGTGATCTGAGCCGCCGGCAAGACAGATGGTGCCCAGGCGCTTGGTCAAAAGCGCCATTACAGCTGCCGCGTGTCTTTTCAGATGCGAAAAGGACGCTGTAACATTTTGAATCGACGCATCGGCCTGAAAACCGATTCTGATTTTCAGGCCGATGCGCTAGTGGCGATTTGTCGGCTAAAAACCAGCCACACGCTGCACGAACCAGAAGGCCGAGACGGTGCCGATCAGGTAGGCAAGCCAGAAGTGCATGCGCGAAAAATCAAATAAACGTACAAGCCTAAAGCTGCCCACGGCGAGCAGTGCAATCGCGACGAAAGCCAGTTGACCGGCTTCCACCCCCAGATTGAACGTGAACAGGGCCAAAGGCACATCTTTCTGTGGAAGGCCGATTTCCCGTAGCGCGCCGGCAAAGCCGAAGCCATGCAAGAGGCCAAACACGAAACTGATAATCCAGGGATAACGGCTGGAAAGATCGCGCCTGCCGCGACCGCTTCGGATGATCTCGGCAGCGACGAACATGATGCTCAATGCGATCAGCGCCTCGACGGGCGGCTGTGGGAGTCGGGCGACGTCCAGCGAGGCGATTGCAAGCGTGATCGAATGCGCCACGGTAAATGAGGTGATGGTAAGCAGCAGCATTCGCGGGTTGCGGATCAGCAGCAACAGAGCAAAGACAAACAGCAGGTGATCGACGCCTTCCAGGATATGCTGGGCGCCGAGGAAGAAATAGGTCTTTGCCGTGCCCCAGGGCGTCAGGCTTTTAGCGATCGTCAAGTTCGGATCGGAAGGGGCGATGCGGCTTGTTTGGGTCGTGCCGTCCAGGTTGGTTAGCTTTGCCAGCGCATCGGTAAATGTCGATGATAGTCCGCCGATGAATACAGTTTTGCCACTGAGCCCGCCTGGGCATTTTACTTGCCATCGGCTGACATAGGCAGTGTCGATATAGCCTCCGACCGGGTCGGTCATCTGCTGGCAAGCGTCCGGCAAGTGAACAGACAATGCCATTTTGTATTCACCGCGCGCCGGCACCTTCCAGGTGATCGCATAGCTTTCCGGCGCGATCTCGTTGATTTCGAGAAAGGCCGGGCGAAGTTCATGGGCGTTGGCAGTACAAGTGGCCCAAAGTAAACACCCAAAAAACAGACCGAGGATGCGGCTCATGGCAGACTCGACGTCTTGATCGGCGATGTGTCGATGTCTCGCGGCCAGTTGATCTCGATGTCGTATTGCTTCTTCATCGCCGCATAGCGTGCGTCAGCGATGTCTTTGCGTCGGGCACTTTCCCAATCTGCAAGCACTGCGGTCCCAGCGTCGGAAAGTGCGGGCGGATGGCTCATGAGCCGTTCTGAAACGAAGACAAGATGAACGCCGTATGCCGACCGGATCGGCCCGTACCATCGGTTTTCAGGCGCGGACGCCAGTTCGGACACGAAGTCTTGACCGAAGCTGGTCGCGATCAGTTCGGCGTCGCTGAGCACCGTCCTCTCCGGCAGGAGCGAGGAGTCGCCGAGAGAGGTCATATCAATCGACGCGGCGTCGGATTTGAGTTTCGAAAGCACCGCGGTTGCGCTCAGATCGCCTTTGTCACCCGTGCGTTCGCTCCTGAAAAATATCTGCCGGAAGGCGAGCTTTTCAGGCAGCCGGTAGTCTTGCGCATGCGCCGTGAAATAGGCTTCGAGTTCCCCCGGTTTTGGCGCCAGCTCCTCGACGCTTGGCTCGAGCAGAAATTCCATCTTCTGCTGCATGCGCCGCCGGAAGACGGTATCGTCCTGGGCGAGACCCATCTTCTGACCCTCGCGGTAGAAGATTTCCTCCTTGATGTAACCCTCGACGAGTCCCTTCAATTCGTCCTCCGTCGGTGGACGTTGCCAGGTGCGGGAATAGGTGTCGAACATGCGTGCGAGTTGGCCCTCGTCGACAACGATGGCCAGATCCTCTCCAACAGTCATAGGCTGACGTGTCAGCGTATAGAGGCTGAAGACGACGACGCCAAGAATCAGGAAGTGGAACAGGGGTTCAACCAGGACTTTACGGATGAGCATGAGGCAGGCCCTCCGGCCATTGATTGCTAATGCATGTCGCGCAAAAATGTGCAGCGGTTTTGCGCTCACGACATGCGTAAAAACCAAGACCTAAAGCGCGATGAGCGAATCTGAAAGATCGCGACGCGCTTTAGACCTGGTACGAAAACGCGGGTGACTCCCAGATTGACGAGGTGGCAATCGAACGCCGCCACCTCTTTCAAGCCATCCTACCACGTTCACGTCGTCATGACGGGTTGTACCAGATCGGTGACGTAAGGGCGCGCTCCTGCAGCGTCATTGCGGTGCCGGGCAGAGGCTTTACGCCGAAGCGGTATGCGTCGTAGGCAGTCCATCGGGGTGTGGGGATTTCGATCACCCGGCCGTAATAGAACGCCCGCTGCGTCGGATCGAATTCCGGGTCCTTCCAAACAGCCATAAGTTCGGGATCACCAATCGTATTTGTCCACGTGGCGGTCGATAAATCCACCGTATTGCCGACAGGAGGCAATTTCCCATCTGCAGCAGGTTTCCGGTCATCGGACCAGACGACGTCGTATACCTTTTCTTGCGCATTGCCGTCCTTGTCCAACCATCCCTTGACGATCTGGTAGCGATCTAGGTTTGCTCCGATCGGGTCCTTGAGGGCGGCAACCAGGAATGTCGGCACCTTGCCGGTCGGTGCCGCGGTGAGATCACCGCCCATCGGCACGCCCTTTGTATAGCCGATCTCTGCCGGCATACGGTTCTGCGCGTCCTTTGCCTCGAAATCCCATCCTCCGAAGAAGCGAACCACCATCCGCGGGCCAGTCGTCGCATAGGTTTCCTTGCGCTGCATAGCATCCCACACAGCGGCCCGGGTGTTTTCTGTGGCCCACACGGCCGCGTAGCCCGCCGCAGACACCTCCCAGTCCATGATCTTGACACCAGTCTGTTTGTTGTCGACGAAAGTCGCCGTCATGCGATGTGGACTAGGCTCTTGCGGCGTCGTCTTGCCGAAAAAGTTGTCTTCCTCCATTGCGGCGAGCCCGGTATGGGCGTCGCTGCTGCTGATCAGCCCGAACTTGTAGGGATTGGTGCCGAGCTGCTGTTCGAGCTTCATCCCGTTCTTGTAAGCAGAACGCGCGTACTCGAATTCGAGCATCTCGTTCGTCTTGGCCACACTACCGTCCAGATTGCCCTTGTCCCAGATTTCGAAGTCCGCGAACTCGTCGTTCGGCGACAGGAAGGGGTGTGCCTCACCTGATCCCTTGGTTTGCGCCACTTCGTAGAGACGTTCCCACTTGGCGCGGGTCTGGAGATAATCCACGTCGATCTTCTTGCCGAACTGCTCGACGATGGGAAACATCAGGCCATTGCTGAGATTGCCGTTATGCGCGATTGCCAGCACCCGACCTCCCGTCTTCTGCTCGTAGCCCGCCATCCATTTCCAAAGATCGGCAGGATTGTCGCTGCCAAATGGCGGATACACAGTGAACGGCTCGACCTGGCTTGCCTTGTCAGCATTGTCCCGGAAAATAACATTGCGATGCAGGTTGTTGCCGTTGGTATTCGAGGTCCATTCATAACCGATGAAGGCCGTGAAGCGGTTCGGCTCGTTGAATTCTTCTGCGGCAGCGACCGTGTCCTGCCAGGCGCTTCGATAGGAGTCGGTTCCCGGAAAATACATGAGGTCTTTCGGGAACTTGCCGTGGGAGAACGCGACAATAATTTCGATCGCGGCGTCCGCGCCCTTGCCCGATTGCAACATGTCGTACCATTTGCGCCCCGTCGGATCGGCGAGCAAGTTTGGTTTGCCGGCAAACAGATCGGGGAAGAATCCCATGTTGTCGGAGTGGTCCGCGACCACCAGGAAGTCCAGAGGACGCGAAAGCTTCGCAGGCTGTCCCGAGGAAGCTGTGATCTGTTCGCCCCTGGCAAACCGATATGCGTCCCGGGGACCTATCCTCGCGCCGAAGGCTCCGGCATCCATCGAAAATGAGGTGTGAAGGTGCGTGTCCCCAAAGAAGGGGCGCGTTGGAAAATTTCTGTCGGCGTAAGGCGAATAAGGCCGCTGTTTCGGGAAAAGCTGCGCGGCTTTTTCTTTGTCGAGATCCCCGATATCAGTGTGTTCGGCCTCCTGCGACCAGACTGGGTGACACAAGCCGACTGCCAAGACGCCGGCTACAACTGCAGCTGCCCCGGTTACGGATTTAAGATTAGCGGTCATTGCGAATACCCTCCATTGAAATCAACAGCTGCGTATTCTGTTGCACCTGCGGCCCGATGGCTGAGGGTGTATTGCCGAGCCCTGAGCGAAGCTATTCGAAACAGAAATGTATATGTAAGTCTGTTTGCGTGGCCATCCCGGCGGGATTGATCCCCGAGGTTAGCTGAACACTACTTTAGCAATATGTAAAGTACATCACGGAAACATTGTGGAAACAATCTCAAGGCGGTGCGCCTCGATAACCACTTCGGGCTTACGGCTTCAATTGAAATCAGGAAGTAAAGCCACCAAGACATTACGATCCAACCAGAACGCTCGGCATGCACCGCGCATTGCCGAGCGTTTCTGCGCCATCGCTGCAAGTGCTGTAGACTTGATCCAAGTCAAATCGGCCTGCGCCGCACCCGGCTATATCTACTGCATGTTGCCCAAAAATGTGCAGCGGTTTTGGGATAACAACATGCATTAAAACAAAGACTAAATCGCGTCGCATGAATCCGATTGAACGCGACGCGCTTTAGCCCACCATCAACGAACGGACATCCAAATTGACGCAGGCCTGCCTTGCCGATTGCCGGCGAGACGCGAAAGTCAGTATAGTGATTTCAGAAATTTCTGAAATCACAGACGCAACGGAAACGACCATGAACCTTCCGCCTCTCGTCCAGTCCTTCGTTCTCCACTTCGGCGAAATGGGGTCCCGCTGGGGAATCAACCGCACGGTCGGCCAGATCTATGCCCTGCTCTTCGTCTCGCCCGCGCCGGTCTGCGCCGAAGAGATCGCCGAGTCGCTCGGCATCTCGCGCTCCAATGTTTCGATGAGCCTGCGCGAACTGCAGGCCTGGAACCTTGTCATCCTGAAACACAAGCCGGACGACCGTCGCGATTTCTTCACCACGCCTGATGATGTCTGGCAGATATTGAGGACGCTTGCCGAGGAGCGAAAGAAGCGCGAAGTCGATCCGACGCTGTCGGTTCTGCGAGAGATCCTGATGCAGCGGCCGGCCAGCGACGCCGAGCGGCATGCGCAGCAACGGATGAGCGAGATGCACACGCTGATCGAGCAACTGACGCATTGGTATGAAGACGTAAAACAACTTGAAACAGAAAGGCTCGCAACGCTACTCTCGCTGGGCGCGAAAGTGACCAAGCTTCTGGAGGCCAAGGACCGGGTCGTTTCGCTCGGCCGCAGCCGCCGGCCAAATCCTGCGAACAAGAGTTAGCGCCATGGGCACTGCTTTCTTCGACGCGAAGGACGGACGGGGCGCCGAGCCGGTGCCGGACGGCGATACAGTCTCGCCTGTCACCCGCCCCGATAATGTCAAAGGCGGGCTGCGCAGGGCGGCAATGCTGCAGGCGCTGGCCGCCGCCGTCTGGATCCCGCAGGCGGCATTGCTTGCCGTCTCGGTCGGCCGCATCGCCGATGGCGGCGGATTGCATGACGTTCTCTGGCCAGCCCTCGGCATCCTCTCCCTCGGATTTGCAAGAAGCTGTCTCGACGCGGCCGGCGGTCGCCTAGCTTTTCAAGCCGCCCGCGCCGAACTCAGCCGCAGGCGCCAGATCGCCGTCGCGGCACTTTCCGTGTCGTCGCCGGTCGATCGCGGCCGGCCTGCCTCGGGCAAAGCCGCAAGTGTCATTGGCGAGCAGGCCGAACTGATCGTGCCTTATCTCGCCCGTTTCCAGCCGGCACGGATGAAGGCGAGCCTCGTGCCGCTTGTCATCCTTGCCTTCATCCTTCCGGTCTCCTGGATCGCTGTGCTGGTTCTGCTGTTCGCCGCGCCGCTGATCCCGATCTTCATGTCGCTGATTGGCTGGCGCGCCCAGGCGGCCAGCGAAAGGCAACTCGTCGCGACCGGCAGCCTCAACGGCTTCCTGCTCGATCGGCTACGCGGACTGGCGACCATCCGTGCGCTCGACGCAGTCGATGCAACCGCGCTACGGCTGCGTCGGGAGGCGGAGTCGCTGCGTACGCGCACCATGGCGGTGCTGAAGATCGCCTTTCTCTCCTCGGCGGTGCTCGAGCTTTTCGCCGCACTCGGCGTGGCGATGATTGCCGTCTATGTCGGTTTCAGCCTGCTCGGCGAAATTCGCTTCGGCACTTGGGTGGGCCGGCTCGACCTGACCGAGGGACTGTTCATCCTGCTGCTCGCGCCGGCCTTCTTCGAGCCCCTGCGCGAACTCTCCGCTGTTTGGCACGATCGGGCGGCCGGCGAGGCGGCGCTGAAGGCCCTGGACGCCCTCGCTGCCGGCCGCCTGTCCATTCGAGGTGCAGCCGACGTCGCGCCGGCGGTATCTGCCGTCGCCGAGGCGCCGGCCATTCGTCTTGAGAATGTCGATTTTCGCTACGACGCCGGCGAACCGTTGATCCTTGACGGTTTCAACCTCGATATCACCGCTGGCGAACATCTGGCGCTTCTCGGCGCCAGCGGTTCCGGCAAGTCGACGCTTCTTTCGCTGATTTCAGGACTAGTGCCCTGCACCGGCGGATGCATCATCATCGGCGGCGTCGAACTTGTGGATGACAGCGCCCATGCCTTGCGGGCCAGCATGGCATGGATCGGCCAGCGACCGCATATTTTTGCCGGCACCATCGCCGGCAATGTCGCACTCGGCAGGCCTGGTATCCTGCGCGACGACGTGACGGATGCGCTCGACGCCGCCAGGCTCGGAAAAGTCGCCGCCGCCTATGGCAACCGGCCGCTCGGCGAAGGCGGGATCGGGCTTTCCGGCGGCGAGGCGCTGCGGCTTGCGATTGCGCGGGCGGCCTGCAATCCGCATCTCCGGATTATCCTGGCCGACGAGCCGACCGGACATCTCGACGCTACTACCGCCGCCGAGGTGACCGAGAGCCTGCTTTTGCTCGCCAGGGGCCGCACCCTTATTGTTGCGACTCACGATCCGTTGCTTGCCGCCCGCATGCATCGCGCCATGCGCGTCGATGCCGACATCGTTATAAGGGAGGCCGCCGAATGAGCGGATCTGCTGCAGACCTCAAGCCGATTCTGCATCTGTTCCTTGCCGAGCGCCGGCGTGCGCTGCTGCTCGGCGCAGCACTTTCGGCGGCGACGGTGACGGCTGGCATCGCCCTGCTCGGACTGTCCGGCTGGTTCATCACCGCCACCTCGCTCGCCGGCCTTTCAGCCGCTGCCGTCATCACCTTCGACGTCTTTGCGCCCTCAGCCGGCATCCGCCTGCTTGCCATTGTCCGTACGGCCGCGCGCTACGGCGAAAGGCTTGCGACCCACGATGCAACGCTCGGTGTGCTCGCCGCCCTGCGCGAAAGGCTGTTTCGTGGCTTTGCCGAGCCGGGTGCGGCTCGCACCCTGTTGCATCGTCCCGCACGGCTGCTTTTCCGGCTGACGGCCGATATCGATGCGCTCGATTCCCTCTACCTGCGCATTCTCGTGCCGGCTGCGGTCGCGATCGCTGCAGCCCTGGCGGCAAGCGTGGTGCTGGGGCTGATGCATCCCCTGTTCGGTCTTTGCTTCGGCCTTTTTCTCGCCGGTGCCGGCCTGGGCCTGCCGCTGATCGCTGGCCGGGCGGCGCGCAAACATGCCCGCAGACGCACCCATGGCATCGAGGCGCTACGGTCGCGAACGATCGATCTCATTGCCGGCCAGACCGATCTGCTGATGGCCGGCCGGGTTGCCGCGCAAAGGGAGGCGATTGCCGCAGCCGATCGTTACGCCGGCCGCGCCGACGACCGGTTGAACCGCGTCGAGACCCGCCTGACATTCGGCTTCGGCCTTGTCTCCACCGTGCTGCTGACAGCAGCGCTGCTTGCCGTCGCGGTCCTTGCGGAAACGAAGGTGATTACCGCTCCTGTCGCGGCACTCGGCCTGCTCGTCGCGTTTGCGGCAGTCGAACCCTTTGCGGCGCTGCGCCGTGGCGCACTGGAGCTCGGCAGGACGCTGCTTGCGGCACGGCGCATCGCGCCGCGGCTTGCCGTCGCGGCGGCACCCGAACCATTGCCGGCGCCGTTGCCGGGATGCGCTTTTTCGCTGGTGAAGGTGTCAGCCTTCCATGAAAACTCCGCCGTGCCGGCGCTCGAGGATATCGAACTTGCGCTTCAACGGGGCGAACGCCTCGCCGTCATCGGCAGCAGCGGTGCCGGTAAGTCGAGCCTGCTTGCTCTCCTTTCCGGTGAATTGCCGGCAAGGACGGGAGATGTTGCCGCGATGACGGCGACGCTGCTCACGCAACGGACGGAACTTTTTGAGGACAGCCTGCGCGGCAACCTGCTCCTTGCGAACACGGATGCGAGCGAGGCCCGGCTTCGTGAAGCGCTTGCCACCGCCGGCCTGCTTGCCGATATCGAGGCCATGCCGCAGGGGATCGATACCCGGCTCGGCGAAGGCGGGCTCGGTCTTTCTGGTGGCCAGTCGCGCCGGCTGGCGCTTGCCCGGCTTTTCCTGCGCGACACGCCGTTCTGGCTGCTCGACGAGCCGACCGAGGGCCTCGATGGAGTCACCGCCCGCGACGTGCTCAGCCGTCTGTCGGCCATGGCGACGGACCGCTCGCTGGTGATCGCCACGCATATCCGCCGGGAGGCATCAATCGCCGACCGCATCGCCGTCATTGAAGGCGGCCGCATCATAGAAGTTTCGGGCCGTGGAGAGGCGGCGTTCGAAAAGGCGCTCGACCGGCTTCGGCCGGACTAGAGCTAGACTGCATACCCTCACGCGCCGGCCGGTGCTGAGGAACGCCTTGTACCCCGTGGGACCGTGGGAGAAAAACAATGGAACTAGATATCGTCGCGTTATCGCGCTTCCAATTCGCGCTGACGGCGCTTTACCACTTCCTGTTCGTGCCCTTGACGCTCGGCCTGTCCGTGCTGCTGGCGATCATGGAAACCGTCTATGTCATGACCGGCCGCCAGATCTGGCGGCAGATGACCAAATTCTGGGGCGGGCTGTTCGGCATCAATTTCGTGCTCGGCGTCGCCACCGGCATCGTCATGGAATTCCAGTTCGGCATGAACTGGAGCTATTACAGCTATTATGTCGGCGACATCTTCGGCGCGCCGCTGGCGATCGAGGGCTTGATGGCCTTCTTCCTCGAGGCGACCTTCGTCGGCCTGTTCTTCTTCGGCTGGGACAAGCTGTCAAAGGTCGGCCATCTGGTCGCCACCTGGGCGGTGGCGCTGGGCTCGAACTTTTCTGCCCTCTGGATCCTGATTGCCAATGGCTGGATGCAGAACCCCGTCGGATCGGCGCTCAATCCGCAGACGATGCGCATGGAGATCACAAGCTTCTTCGACGTGGTCTTCAACCCCGTTGCCCAGGCGAAATTCGTCCACACCGTGTCGGCGGGCTATGTCTGCGCCTCGATCTTCGTGCTCGGTGTTTCTGCCTGGTATATCCTCAAGGGTCGACATATCGAGCTTGCCAAGCGTTCGATGACGGTCGCCGCCTCCTTCGGTCTCGCTTCGGCTCTATCAGTCGTCGTGCTTGGCGACGAGAGCGGCTATCTCGCCACCGAGAACCAGAAGATGAAGCTCGCCGCGATCGAGGGTATGTGGAAGACGGAACCGGCGCCGGCAGCCTTCACCGCCTTCGGCTTCCCCGACCAGGAGGCGCGCGAGACGCATTTTGCCGTGCACATTCCCTGGGTCATGGGCCTGATCGGCACGCGCTCGCTGACCACCGAAATCCCCGGCATCGACAAGCTCGAACAGCAGGCCGAAACCCGGATCCGCGACGGCATCAAGGCTTACGACGCGCTGATGCAGATCCGTTCGGCACCGGCACAGGGTCAGGTTGCGCAGGAAGTGCGTACTTCCTTCGAGGATCTCGGCCATGATCTGGGCTACGCTCTTCTGCTGAAGCGCTACGTCGACGATCCGCGCCAGGCGACCGACGAGCAGATCGTTCAGGCCGCGCGTGATACGATCCCGCACGTGCCGACGCTCTTCTGGTCTTTCCGCATCATGGTGGGCCTCGGCATCTTCTTCATCCTGCTGACCGCCACCTTCTTCTGGCTGTCGGCGCGCCGCCATCTCGACAAATATCCGCTGCTTCTCAGGATTGCCGTGCTGGCGATCCCCCTGCCTTGGGTCGCCATCGAGCTCGGCTGGGTCGTCGCCGAGTTCGGCCGCCAGCCCTGGGTGATCGAAGGCGTGCTGCCGACGGCAGCAGCCGTCTCCAGCCTCGGCGCCGGCACCGTGCTTCTGACCATCATCGGTTTTGGCGCACTTTATACCGTGTTGATCGTCATCGAGATGGGCCTGATGATCAAGGCAATCAAGCAAGGACCGGAGCCGGACGACGAGCCGGAAGCGGTTCTGATTTCCGAAACCCTCGTCCCGGCCGCGGAGTGACCTGCCATGATCCTTCACGAACTCATTGACTATGAAACCCTGCGTCTCATCTGGTGGCTGCTACTCGGCATCCTGCTGATCGCCTTTGCGACGACAGGCGGTTTCGATCTCGGCGTCGGCACGCTTCTGCCTTTCGTCGCCCGGACCGATACGGAACGGCGCGTGGCGATCAACACCATCGGCGCCACCTGGGAGGGCAATCAGGTCTGGCTGATCCTCGGCGGCGGCGCCATCTTTGCTGCCTGGCCACCGCTTTATGCGGTGTCCTTCTCGGGCTTCTATCTGGCGATGTTCGCGATCCTCTTCGCGCTCATCCTACGCCCGGTCGGCTTCAAATACCGGTCGAAGCGGGAAAGCGCCAGTTGGCGGAGCGGCTGGGACTGGGCGCTCTTTATCGGCGGTTTCGTGCCGTCGCTGATCTTCGGCGTAGCCGTCGGCAACGTGCTGCAGGGCGTGCCCTTCCGTTTTGCCGACGATATGCGGATCTTCTATGAGGGCTCGTTCTTCGCCCTGCTCAACCCCTATGCTCTGCTCTGCGGCCTGCTTTCCCTAGCCATGCTGACGATGCATGGTGCGGCATGGCTGGTGTTGAAATCGAGTGGCCCGGTCGCAGTGCGTGCCAGAAGCTATGGCAGCATCGCCGCCCTTGCCGTCATCGTGCTTTTCGCACTCGGCGGCCTCTTCCTGTGGATCGGCGTCGGTGGCTATCGCATCACCAGCGATATCAGCCCGATCGGCCCCTCCAATCCGCTGCTGAAGACCGTGGCGCTGGAGAAAGGCGCGTGGCTTACCAATTACGCCGCTCATTCCTGGATGATCATCGCGCCCGTCCTCGGCTTCGTCGGCGCGGCACTGGCCTTCATTGCTATGCGGGCAAGGCGCGAGGTCATGACGCTGCTCTTCAGCAAGGTGGCGATCTTTGGCATCATCTCGACGGTCGGCCTGTCGATGTTCCCGTTCATCCTGCCCTCCTCGCTCGATCCGCGATCAAGCCTGACGGTCTGGGATGCATCCTCCAGCCATATGACACTGTTCATCATGCTGGTCGTGACGGCGATCTTCCTGCCGATCATCTTCGCCTACACGGCCTGGGTCTACAAGGTTCTGTGGGGCAAGGTCGATGAGAAGTCCATCACTGATAAAAATAGCCACGCTTACTAGAGCGATTCAGGAGAACCGCTCTAACCTTTTGTTTTTACGCAATTCCGGACGGAAAAGCGCTTCGCACTTTTCCTGGAATTGCTCTGAGGGAGACCAAACGATGTGGTATTTTGCATGGATGCTCGGCCTGCCGCTGGCCGCAGCCTTCGCCGTCCTCAACGCCATGTGGTACGAGTTGATGGACGACGCGGCCAGGAAGAAAGCTTCCGAGCTGCACAAGTAGAAAAGCAAAGGGCGCGGTTCAAACCGCGCCCTTTGCTGTTGCTTCAGCCTTCCAGCCACTTCACCTGATCGGGCGTCAGCTTGATGTCGAGCGCCGAGAGGCTGTCTTCCAGTTCGGCGACGGTGCGCGGCCCGATCAGCGGAATGACCGGAAAAGGCTGGGCGATCACATAGGCAAGTGCGATGTGGATCGGATTGCGGCCGAGTTTGTTTGCCAGTTCGATAGCACGGTCGCGACGTCCGAAATTGCGCTCGGAATACCAGACCCGGACAATCTCCTCATCATCTCGCTTGTCGCGGCCGGCGCGGTCGGTAAAGAAGCCGCGGCCCTGGCTCGACCAGGCAAAGTTCGGGATCTGCTTCTCGTTCAGCCATTTCTTCCAGTCGTCGTCGGAAGCAGCAACGCAGCCGGCCCAGATCGGATCGAGCATTTCGGCAAGCGAGAAGTTGTTGGAAAGCGCTGCCGGCGCCGTCTTGCCGGTCTTTTCGGCATAAGCGATCGCTTCGTCGAAGCGCGCCCTTGTCCAGTTCGAGCCACCGAATATGCCACGGATGCGTCCACGCTTGACCTCGGCATCCATGGCATCGACGAACTCGCCGACGGGCACGTCGGTATTGTCGCGATGCATGAAATAGATGTCGACATAGTCGGTCTTCAGCCGGGCAAGCGACTGGTCGAGCTGCTTTGCGATCATATCAGGATAGCAGAGCGGCGAATGGGCGCCCTTGCCGATCAGCACGATCTCCTCGCGAGCCACCTTGCGGCTCGTGTGCCAGTCACCGAAGATCGCCTCTGTCTTGCCACCGCCATAGACATAGGCCGTGTCGAAGGCATTGCCGCCGGCTTCGTAAAAGGCGTCGAGCGTCAGCGAGGCAGAGGCGAAGTTCGGGAAGAATTCGAAGCCGAGTGTAACGACCGAGGCCGGCTTGGAAATGCCAGGAATCTGACGCTGCGGAACGGTATTGCCGCGCGCGATCGCGCCGCCGGCAATGTTTGCCGTGCGTTTGCTGGCTTTTTCCACGCCGTATTCGAGGCCGACCGAGGCACGCCACTGGTCGAGCACACGCAGGTTTCCGATCGAATCCGCCCAGCTCATGCCGGGAGAGCTGAATTCAGTCTTGCCGGCGCGGATGGCATCGCCGGCCGCGTCCGCCTCGAAGGAATAGAGCCAGCGATCCTCCCTGAGTTCGACGGTTTCTCGGCTGCTGCCCTTGAAGATCTCGATCTTGCCGACACCACCCTTGTGGCCGGAGGCAAACCAGAAGTCCTGGACCTCGATCCGGCCTTCCGAGCCGATGATGCGCAGCACATTGTCCTGCTGCGCCATGATCGAGCAGGAGACTTCGGCGATGATCTCGTTGGGGAACTTGAGGACGGCCGATGCCCATTCATCGACACCGCTCTCTCCGAGATGGGCGACGCCCGAGACCTTCTCCGGTTCGAGGAAGGCCTTGCCTTCCGCGGCGCCGGCAATCAGTCTGGCCATCGAGACCGGATAACCGCCGACATCGAGAATGCCGCCACCGGCGGTGTCGTTGGCGAAAAGCCGGTGTTCCGGCTTATAGCTGCCCATGTTGAAGCCGAAGCTCGAGCGGATGATGCGAACGGTGCCGACGACGCCGCTTTTGACGAGTTCGACCAGCTTCTCCGTCTGCGGATGCACGCGGTACATGAAGGCTTCCCCGGCGAACACGCCGGCTTTTTTCGCCTCGTAGTAAACCGCTTCGGCATCGTAGGCCGAGAGCGCGATCGGCTTTTCCACCAGGATGTGCTTGCCGGCGCGTGCCGCCTTGATCGCCCATTCGGCATGGCCGGTGTGGGGGACGGCGATATAGATCGCATCGATCTCCTTATCGGAGAGCAACGCCTCGTAACCATCGACGATGCGGGCGCCGGGGAAACCTTCGGCAAGACCCGGCTTTGCAGGATTGCGGGTGGCGATCGCCACCAGTCTGCCGGTGCGCGAATGAGCGACGCCATCGGCAAAGGTGCGGGCGATGGTGCCGGGGCCGATGATGCCCCAGCGGATCGGTTGATCTGAAGTCATGGAAAATCCTCTTTCGTCTTTGTGTCCTGGGATTTTAGTTCAGCGAAGCCGCTTGCCGGCGCCGTCGAAAAGGAATGAGCGGTTGGCGGGAAGGCCGACTGTCAGCGTGTCGCGATTGCCGACGACGCGCGATTCCGGCCGCTCGATGATCAGTTGCTCGGGGCCTATGGTGGCGTAGATGTAACTGGTATTGCCGAGGTGTTCGGCGACGTCGATGGTGACGGTGAGGTCGGCATCGCCCGTGCCCGCATCGACGAAATGTTCGGGACGGATGCCGAGCGTCACTTTTGCGCCGGCTTCGATGGTATCGGCGACCGGCAGCGTCAGGCGGGTATTGGCGTCGCTTTCCAGCGCGATCACCGCCCTGCCCGGCTGCGTCTCAACCACCACGGCCTTAAGGAAATTCATCTTCGGCGAGCCGACGAAGCCGGCGACGAACTGATTGGCGGGATCATCGTATAGGTCGAGCGGCGCGCCGATCTGCTCGATATTGCCGGCGCGCAGCACGACGATCCTGTCGGCGAGCGTCATCGCTTCCGTCTGGTCGTGGGTGACGTAGATCATCGTCGTACCGAGCTTCTTGTGCAGTCTTGATATCTCGACGCGCATCTGTACGCGCAGTTCGGCGTCGAGGTTCGACAAAGGTTCGTCGAACAGGAAGACCTGTGGTTCGCGGACGATGGCGCGGCCGATCGCGACGCGCTGGCGCTGACCGCCGGAAAGCTGCTTCGGCCGACGCTTCATCAACTCGGTGATCTGCAGTATCTCTGCGACATGGCGCACGCGCCGCTCGGTGTCGCCCTTCGGATTGCCATTCATGCGCAGGCCGAAGCTCAAATTTTCCTCGACGGTCAGGTGCGGATAGAGCGCGTAGGACTGGAAGACCATGGCGATGCCGCGATCGGCGGGCTCGACGTCGTTGACGACCCTGCCGCCGATCTGAAGCTCGCCTGACGTAATGTCCTCGAGGCCGGCGATCATCCTGAGCAGCGTGGACTTGCCGCAGCCGGACGGGCCGACGAAGACGACGAATTCGCCGTCCTTCACCTCCAGATTGGCGCCGTGGATGATCTCAAAGCCGCCGAAGCGCTTGACGATGTTGCTGAGTGAAAGCTCTGCCATGCAGCCTCCCGATTATTTGCCCGATTATTTGATTGCGCCGGCCGCGATGCCGGCGATGAAATGGCGTTGAAGAGCCACGAAGATGACGAGGATCGGCGCCGTCAGGAGCACCGCGCCAGCCATGATGCCGCCCCAGGAGACCTTGGTGAGGCCGATCAGCGTTCCGAGCGCCACAGGCGCCGTCATCATTCCCGGTTTGGAATTGATCAGCAGCGGCCAGAGGTAGTTGTTCCAGGAGGCGAGGAAGAGGATGATCGCCAATGCGGCCATGGTCGGGCGCGCCAGCGGCAGGGCGATGCGCAGGAAGATCTGCCATTCCTTGACGCCCTCGACGCGGGCGGCATCGAAAAGCTCGCCCGGCATCATCGAGAAGGACTGCCGCATGAACAGAACGCCGAGCGAATTGAACAACGGTGGCACGATCAGTGCCACCCAGGTGTTTGCCAGCTTGAATTCTCGGGCCACCATGATGAATTGCGGGATGACGACCACCGAAAACGGCAGCGTGATGGTGCCGAGGATGATGGCGATGACGATGGAGCGGCCGACGAAACGGTAACGCGCCAGGGCCCAGCCCGCCATCGAAGTCAGCAGGACCGACAGGACCGTATAGATGAGCGCGACGCCGATGGAGATCACCATCGCACCGATGAAATCGGTATCGGCCTGCAGGTTCTTGAAATTCTCGACGAAATTCGTCGATGGCCAGAGCACGATGTCAGGGCTGAAGATGCCGTTGTCGGGCATGGTCGAGAAGACGAACATCATCCAGAGCGGAAACAGCCAGATTATTGCAAGCGGCGCCAGTGCGGCATGCAACGCGATCTGGCGCAGCAGAAGGGATTGCGATCTGGATTTCATTTCGGATCCCTCCCGACCCAGAGATTGAGAAGCGAGATCGCCACGGCAAGGGCAGCCATCGTATAGGCGATCGCCGAGGCATAGCCGAAGTTCAGCGAGGTGAAGCCCTGGCGATAAAGCAGCAGGCCGAGCGTCTCGGTGCCGCCGCCGGGACCGCCACGATTGGTGATCAGGAAGGGCTCGGTGAACAGCTGCATGGTGCCGATCACCGAAAGAACCACGCAAAAGAGGATGATCGGTTTCAGAAGCGGCAGGGTGATATGAAAGAATTGTTGGATCTTGCTCACCCGGTCGAGTGTCGCTGCCTCGTAAACGTCCTCGGGAATCGACTGCAGACCGGCGAGGATGATGATCGCGTTGTAGCCCGCCCAGCGCCATGTGACGGCAAGGATGATCAGCGCCATGGCGGCATTGGCGTTGTCGAACCAGGAGACCGGGCTGAGACCGACGGCCGAGATCAGCTTGTTGGTGATGCCGAAATCGAGGCTGAACATGAGCCGGAAGACGGCAGCATAGGCGACCTCGCCGACGACGACAGGCGCAAAGAAGGCGAAGCGGAAGAGCGGCCGCGCTTTTAGCAGCGGCGAATTGAGCATTACGGCCATGACCGTCGCAAGCGCAATCATCACAGGCACCTGGATCACCAGGATGATCAGCGTATTGTAGAGAGCGTTGTAGAAAGCCGGGTCATAGAAGAGCCGGCCCCAATTGGCCTGGAAACTGAATTTCCACGGATTGATTCGCGTGTTCTGAAACGAAATCAGGAACGAATTGATGATCGGCCAGACCCAGAAGGTGGCAAAGACCAGCAGATAGGGGGCGAGGAACGCATAGGCGCTCCGGGTTCTGAACGGCATCAAGCCTCCTCCTCACGAACGAATGACCGGCCGCTTTGCAACCGGGGGAAAGCCGGGCGCCTGAAGCGCCCGGCATCGTCATTCATTGCGCGATCGGAAGGCCGGTCGCCGAAGCGATCTGGTTGGCGGCATCGTCGAGAGCCGCCTTCGCATCGGGATAGCCGCCAGCGAAGAACTTCGTCTGCGTCGCCTTGAAGATGGCTTCCGCATCGCTCTGGAAGGCGGTGCCGCGGCTCGGTACGATCTTCGGCAGTGTCGCCAGAATATCCGCCCAGACCTTCTGGCCGCCCCAATAGGGCTGCGGCTCATTGACGAAGGGATCCTTCTCAGCCGAAAGCAGCGACGGGACCAGACCGAATTCCTTCAGCATGGTGATCTGGCCCTCATCCGTGCCGAGGGCGTAGTTGACGAATTTCCAGGCGGCTTCCTTATTCGCGGATGTCGCCGAAATGGCGAGCGACGAACCGCCGAGATTGGCCGCATGCGGGCCATCGGCCGTCAGGCTCGGCATTTTGTAGACGCCCCACTTGCCCTTGAGATCGGGAGAGGTCGAGCGCACGGTGCCCTCATACCAGCCGCCATAAAGCTGGCTTGCGGCCTTGCCGGCGGTATTGGCCTGGATCTTTTCGTCCCAGTTGGCCGACGTCAGCGTCCCGGCATCCTTCATCTCCTTCACCTTTTGCAGTGAGGCGACGCAGGCCGGCTGGTTGATGGTGATATTCTGGCCGTCGGTCGAGTAGTAGCCGCAGCCCTGTTCGTTGGCGAGCATGCGAAACCATTCGCTGTCGCCGTTGAAGTCGGCCTGCGCCATGACGACACCGGGATTGGCGGCGGAAATCTTTTTGCCGGCAGCGATGAAATCGTCCCAGGTGCTGATCGTGCTCGGATCGACGCCGGCCTTTTCGTAGAGATCGCGGCGGTAGAAGACGGCGACAGGACCGGAATCCCACGGCATGGCATAGGCGACATCGCCGACTTCAAGCTCGGTGCGCTTGAAATCAGGGAATTTCGCCTGGATATCGGCTGTGTAGCCGAGCTCCTTCAGATTGGCGAAGCAATCCGGGAAACGGCTCCAGAAGATTTCAGCCTCGAAATTCTCGATGCTGACGATGTCGGGCAAACCGTCGCCGCCGGCGGCGCAGGCAGCGAGCGTCTTATCGAAGACCTGGCTGTTGCCGAGGTCCTCGACGGTGATCTTGATATCGGGAAACTGTTTGTTGAAGCCTGGAAGCGTGGACTTCAACGCCGACGCGGCGACATTCCAGCTCCAGATGGTAAGATTGGCCGACTGCGCGTATGCGGAGCCGGAAGCAAGCACTGCGACAGCTGCGGTCGCAGCGAGAAGTTTGAAGCGCATTGAAAATCCTCCCTTTTCAATTGCCGATCTTTCACGAACGCGGTTAGACTATCTGTAAGGGAGCGGGTGTCTCCTAAAAAGGGAACATGAATTTGGCGGAAAGTAAGGTCGGGACACGTGCAATCTATCAGCCCGGCGCGAGCAGCATCGAGGGTTTGCCGACAGCGCTGCAGATGTTTCATGCCCATCCGCCTGTAATGGCCATGCCGCACTGGCACGCGCAGGTCGAAGTCAACTATGTGATGCGCGGCACCGTGCACTACCGGATGAGCGATCACGAATTCCGGCTGAACGCCGGGGAAATGTGCCTCTTCTGGGGTGGTCAGCCGCATCAGATGGACGAATCCTCAGATGATTCGCTCTATGCCGGCGCCCATCTGCCGCTCGTCTATTTCTTTCGGCTGCGCCTGCCGATCAGCGTTTCCAGCCGGCTTATGAAGGGTGAGACGCTGCTGACCTCGGCAACGGATGCCGCCGACAACGAAAACTTCGCCCGCTGGTTCCGCTATGCCAATTCCGGCGACGCGGCCAAGGCCCAGCACGCCGTCGACGAGCTGCTGCTGCGCATTGAGCGGATCGCGCTCGAACCTTATTCGATGACGTCGCAGGCCATCATCAGTCTCGAAGGTGATCACCCGCACCCGCATTCCTCGCGCAGCGTCGCGCGCATGTGTGATTTCATCGCCGCCAATTTCCTGCATGACATCGATTCGGTCGATATCGCCCGCGCCGCCGACCTGCATCCGAAATATGCGATGAACCTGTTCAAGCGATCGACCGGCATGACGCTCAGCAAATATGTGACGCTGCTGCGGCTGTCGCGCGCCCAGGCGATGCTGATGAGCGAGGGCGCCAACGTACTGCAAGTGGCGATGGACAGTGGATTCGGCTCGATCAGCGCCTTCAACAAATCCTTCCGCCACATCGCCGGCATGTCACCATCGGACTTCCGCCGTGATATCCGGCTGGTGACGACGGTCCCGGCGGGGGCTTTCCGGAACTAGCTCAGGGCCAGCCGCAATTCGGCGATCTGTGCGTCTGCCTGCGACTTGTTTTTCACTGGGCAAAAAAGAACCAACGCCTAAGGTGGGAGAATATGCACATTTTCTGTGCAAGTGCATGCACTATTGCATCTGCGAGGGAATCGGCGCCATCGCACTCTCAATAAAATCAATGATTTATAATTTGGCACGCACTTTGCTTCGATGGTTGCAGAGTTGGTGGCTAGGGTTCCGGCGTCGCAAGGCGTGGCTGGTCCGAGAGCTGCCACCGGCAGGGGAGACATCCCGCCGGGTGCACGGCGGGACAAAAGCCCGGGAGACCTCGTAAGCCAAGGGATTGGCGGCACGATGGTCATTGCCGATCCCTTTTGAAGAAAAGCAAAAGGGGAATTTCAATGCAGACTTTTTCGAAGATTCTATCGATTACCGCACTGACGGCGTCCCTGGCGCTGGGACTGGGCTCCATCGCCAAGGCCGAACAGAAGACCGACTTCAAGGTCGCATGGTCGATCTATGTCGGCTGGATGCCCTGGGGTTATGCTGCTGATCACGGCATCGTCAAGAAGTGGGCCGACAAATACGGCATCAAGATCGAGGTCACCCAGTTCAACGACTACGTCGAATCGATGAACCAGTATACCGCAGGCGCCTTCGACGCCGTGACGCTGACCAACATGGACGGCCTGTCGATCCCGGCCGCCGGCGGCGTCGATACGACAGCCGTGATTGTCGGCGACTTCTCGAACGGCAATGATGCCGTCATCCTCAAGGACAAGGCGGGCCTTGCCGACATCAAGGGACAAAACGTCAATCTCGTCGAATTTTCCGTCTCGCACTACCTGCTCGCCCGCGCGCTCGAGAGCATCAAGCTGACCGAGCGCGATGTGAAAGTCGTCAACACCTCCGACGCCGATATGGTCGCCGCTTACAAGACGGCTGACGTGACCGCGGTCGTCACCTGGAACCCGCTGGTCTCGACCATTCTCGAGGATCCCACGGCCAAGAAGGTCTTCGACAGCTCGCAGGTGCCGGGCGAGATCATCGACCTGATGGTCGCCAATTCAGGCGTGCTGAAGGACAATCCGAATTTCGGCAAGGCGCTCGCCGGCATCTGGTATGAAACCGCAGCACTTCTGACTGCTGACAGTGCCGACGGCAAGGCTGCGCGCGAGGCGATGGGCCAGGCATCGGGCACCGATCTCAAGGGCTTCGAATCCCAGCTTGCCGCCACCAAGCTGTTTGCCAAGCCGGCCGATGCCGTTGCCTTCACTTCGTCGGGCAGCCTGCCGAAGACAATGGATCTCGTCCGCAACTTCCTGTTCGAAAAAGGCTTGCTCGGCAATGGCGCGCCATCGGCCGACGTCATCGGCATCGAAATGCCTGATGGCAAGATCCTCGGCGACAGCGGGAACGTCAAGCTACGCTTCACCGAGACCTACATGAAGGCCGCCGCCGACGGTTCGCTCTGAGCCATGTCAAAGCAGCGGTGCGGAGTTGACCGCACCGCCCACCCTTCATCAGCGGAGCTTTCCCTATGCGCTGGATCAACACGAGGCCGAGCCGGGGTGCGCAGCTTACCTTGACGCTGCTGCCCTTCGTGCTGCTGATTGTTGCCTATACTTTCGGCTCGGCAGCACGGCTGGCGGAAAACGCCAACGACAAGCTGCTGCCCGGTCTTGCCGGTTTTGCCGATGCGATCGACCGCCTCGCCTTCATCGCCGATCCGCGCACCGGCCAATACCTGCTCTGGTCCGATACCGGGGCGAGCCTGATCCGTCTGTTTGCCGGCCTTGGCATCTCCACGATCACCGCGCTCGTCATCGGCATGCTGATCGGTATGCTGCCTTATCTCCGGGCGCTGCTCTCCCCTTTCGTCGCCGTTATCTCGATGGTGCCGCCGCTGGCGCTGCTGCCGGTCCTCTTCATTGCCATGGGTCTCGGTGAAGCCTCCAAGATCGCGCTGATCGTCATCGGCGTCGCGCCGACGATGATCCGTGATCTTGCGCTGAAGGCACTGGAGCTGCCACGCGAACAGATCGTCAAGGCTGAAACGCTCGGCGGTTCCTCCTGGCAAATCGGCCTTCGTGTCGTGCTGCCGCAGATCCTGCCGCGGCTGATCACCTGCCTCCGGCTTCAGCTTGGCCCCGCCTGGCTGTTCCTGATCGCCGCCGAAGCGATCTCGTCGGATTCCGGTCTCGGCTACCGCATCTTCCTCGTCCGCCGCTATCTCTCGATGGACGTCATCTTTCCCTATGTCGTCTGGATCACGCTGCTCGCCGTGATCATGAATTATATCCTCGATCGCATCCGCATCGCCGTCTTCCCCTGGTCGGAGTTGGAGAAGCAGGCATGAGCGAATTGGTGATCGAAAAGGTCTGGAAGGAATATGGCGACCAGATCGTGCTTGAGGATGTGTCGCTGACCGTCGCTTCGCGCGCCTTCGTCGCCCTTGTCGGCCCGTCCGGCTGCGGCAAGTCGACGTTCCTGCGTATGCTGCTCGGCCAGGAGCGGCCGACGCGAGGGACAATCCTGCTGGACGGCGAAGCCCTACCGCAGGAGCCGGGGCCGGATCGCGGCGTCGTCTTCCAGCGCTATTCCGTCTTCCCGCATCTAACCGTGCTCGGCAACGTGCTGCTTGGGCGGGAACTCTCAACGTCCCGCTACAAGGCCAAGCTTTTCGGCGCCGCCCGTCGCGACGCCATCGACGAGGCACGGCGGCTGATTGCCGAAGTCGGCCTTTCCGGCGCCGAGGACAAATATCCGGCGCAACTATCAGGCGGCATGCAGCAGCGCCTGGCTTTGGCGCAGGCGCTGATCATGAAGCCGAAGGTGCTGCTGCTCGACGAGCCCTTCGGTGCGCTTGATCCCGGCATCCGAGCCGAGATCCACACATTGATGAAGCGGCTCTGGCACGAAACGCAGATGACCGTCGTCATGGTGACACATGACATGCGCGAAGCCTTCACGCTGGCGACGCGCGTCGTCGCCTTCGAGCGCAAGCGTGACCGCCCGGAGGAAAAGGAGCGCTACGGCGCGACGATCACCAAGGATATTTCGATCTGGCCGCCGAGGCTTGCCGGCGCGCCCTCCATCTTCAGCCCCGACCGGGACGGCCCGGTCATTTCTCTGGGCCTTCGCCGGGACGACCCGGCTTCCAGTCCGTCAGGAGAAAAACCATGATGCATGTCAGACGTTCGCCCGAGGAGATCGCTGCCAACCGGCAGCGTTACGAGGAACATCAGAAGAAGGGGCTGGAATTTGCGCCGAAGGCCTTTCCGGCGCCGAGCCCTCTGCCGGCCCCCGCAATCGATGCGGCTGCAATCATCCATCAGGAAACCATCCCCGGCGGCTGGCACTGGTCGAGCGCGCTGAAGCGCGGCGAGGCTCTCCGCATCGATCAGGGCGAAGGCGGATCGACCGTGGCGCTCGTCGCCTGGAACGCCGCTGACACGAGCGAACGGCTCAATCTCGTCGATACGGTCAAGGTGCAGTGGACGACCGCCCTCGGCAAGGGCCGCGTCATCTTCTCAGACATGGGCCGGGTGATGTTTTCGCTGATCGAGGATAGCTCCGGCGCCCACGACTGCCTGATGGGCGGCTCGACGGCAGCTTCGAACGCTGCCAAATATCCCGGCGTCAAGACCCGCAACACCCGCGACAATCTTGTGCTCGTCGCCGGCAAGCTTGGTCTCACCAGGCGCGATATTCCCGCAATTCTCAATCTCTTCGCTTCCGTCCGCGTCGACGATGACGGTGGCTTCCACTGGCGCGGCAAACTCTCCAACAGCGGCGACTATGCCGAGCTGCGCGCCGAGATGGACATGATCGTCGGCTTCTCCAATTGCCCGCATCCGCTCGATCCCGATCCGGTCTATGCGCCGAAGCCGGTGATCGTCACGCGCTTTCGCGCGCCCGCTCCCGGCGCCGACGACCTCGCGCGCACGGCGACCGCCGAAGCCCTTCGCGGCTTCGAGAACAACGCCTCGATGCTGGCCTGAGGAGAATGACGATGACCGATTTCATCAAGACTTCAGCTTCGCGCAGCCTCGAAAACGCCGTGCAGGATCATTTCATTCCGGCCGAAGCGCCATGGTCCGGCATCGTCCGCAAGGGCCAGACCATCCGCATCGAGGACAGCTACGGCCAGCAGGCGATCGATACGCTGTTCTACCGCGCCGATGACTTTGCCGAGCGTTATTCCAACCAGGATACGATGCGGGCTCAAGGCGGCGCCTATATCGGCACCGGCACGAAGATCATCTCGAACGAAGGCAACGTCATGCTGGTCATGACGGCCGACAGCTGCGGCCGCCACGACACATCCGCCGGCGCCTGCTCCTGCGAAAGCAACACTGTGCGCTTCGGCCACGGCACCAAATACCTGCATGCCTGCCGCGACAATTTCGTGATCGAGGTGACCAAACACGGCATGAGCAAGCGCGACATCGTGCCGAACATCAATTTCTTCATGAACGTGCCGATCAAGCCGAATGGCGAGATGACCATCGTCGACGGCATTTCCGCGCCCGGCGACTATGTCGAGCTGGTGGCGGAGATGGACGTGCTCTGCGTCATCTCCAACTGCCCGCAGATCAACAATCCCTGCAACGGCTTCGATCCGACGCCGATCCGGGTGCTGATCTGGGACGGCGAGGATTGATCGATGTTCACCAAGGTCCTTATCGCCAATCGCGGCGAAATCGCCGTCCGCGTTATCCGGACATTGAAGAGGATGGGCATCGCCTCGGTCGCCGTCTATTCCGATGCCGACCGGTTCTCGATGCCGGCGCTGACCGCCGACGAGGCCGTACGCCTCGGCCCGGCGCCAGCCGCTGAGAGCTATCTCAACGTCGATGCCGTCATCGCCGCCTGCAAGGTGACGGGGGCGCAGGCCGTGCACCCAGGCTACGGTTTCCTCTCGGAGAATATCGGCTTTGCCGAGCGGCTCGCCGCCGAGGGTATCGCCTTCATCGGCCCGCGCCCAGAGCATCTGTCGGCCTTCGGCCTGAAGCATACGGCGCGCGAATTGGCGAAAGCGAGCGGCGTGCCGCTGCTGCCCGGCACCGATCTCTTGCAGAGCGTCGAGGATGCGCTTTCGGCTGCCGAGATCGTCGGTTATCCCGTCATGCTGAAAAGCACGGCCGGCGGCGGCGGCATCGGCATGCAGCTCTGCGCCGATGCCGCCGGCCTCAAGGCTTCCTTCGAAAGCGTGCAGCGGACCGCGCGCGCCAGCTTCGGGGATGCGCGCGTCTACATCGAGCGTTTCGTTGCCGAAGCGCGCCATGTCGAGGTGCAGATCTTCGGCGACGGCAAGGGCGGAGTGATTGCGCTCGGCGAACGCGACTGCTCGCTGCAGCGGCGGAACCAGAAGGTGGTCGAGGAGACCCCTGCGCCTGGCCTTTCCGCGGAGATACGGGCGCGGCTGCACAAGGCGGCGGTCGATTTGGGAAGTTCGGTCTCCTATGAATCGGCCGGCACCGTCGAATTCATCTATGATCCCCAGCGCGAGGAATTCTATTTCCTCGAGGTCAATACCCGCCTGCAGGTCGAGCACCCGGTGACGGAAGCCGTCTTCGGCATCGATCTCGTCGAATGGATGATCCGGCAGGCGGCCAGCGAGGACGTGCTCTCCGGAGCTATGGGCCTGACGCCGAAGGGTGCGGCGATCGAGATGCGTGTTTATGCCGAGATGCCGCATGCCGATTTCCGCCCGAGCGCAGGCCTGCTAACCGAGGTCGTCTTCCCTGACAATGCTCGCGTCGACGGCTGGATCGAGACGGGAACCGAGGTGACGCCCTTCTACGACCCGATGCTTGCCAAGCTGATCGTGACGGCGGAAGACCGGCCGGCGGCGATCGAGAAGCTGAAGGCAGCACTCGCTGAAACGTCGATATCAGGCATCGAGACCAACCTCGATTATCTCAGGACGATCGCCGCTTCCGAGCTGCTCGCCGGCGCCAAGGTGGCGACGACGGCGTTGCGCGACTTCGCCTTCGTTCCCGACGTCGTCGAGGTGCTTGCGCCCGGCGCGCAGTCGAGCATTCAGGAACTGCCGGGCCGGCTCGGCCTTTGGCATGTCGGCGTGCCGCCAAGCGGTCCGATGGACGAGCGCTCCTTCCGCCATGCCAATCGGCTGGTCGGCAATGACGATGTAACGGCCGCACTCGAACTGACCGTTTCCGGCCCGACCCTGCGGTTTTATGCCGACCAGACGATCGCGCTTGCCGGCGCCCGGATGGCGATGACCTGCGATGGTGCAAAGCTGCCGCATGATACGCCGGTGCTGATCCGCGCCGGCCAGGTTCTGTCGATCGGCACGATCGAAGGACCCGGGCAGCGCGCCTATCTCGCCGTCGCCGGCGGTTTTGCAGCTCCCGTCGTGCTCGGCTCGCGGGCGACGTTCGGCCTCGGCCAATTCGGCGGTAACGCCACAGGCACGTTGAAGACGGGGCATGTGCTTCATTTTGCCCGGCAGGTGGCAACCGAACCGGCGACGCCCGCAAAGGAGCCGGCCACCTTGACGCGCGAATGGGATGTCGGCGTCGTCTACGGCCCGCACGGCGCGCCAGATTTCTTCGAGGATAACGATATCGAGACGCTGTTCTCGACGGCGTACGAGGTGCATTTCAACAGCGCCCGCACCGGCGTTCGCCTCATCGGCCCTGCTCCGGTTTGGGCACGCCACGATGGCGGCGAGGCGGGGCTGCACCCCTCCAACCTGCACGACAATGCCTATGCGATCGGGGCGATCGATTTCACCGGCGACATGCCGATCATTCTCGGCCCTGACGGCCCGAGCCTTGGCGGCTTCGTCTGCCCGGCGGTGATTGCCCGCGACGAGCAGTGGAAGATGGGCCAGTTCAAGCCCGGCGACCGTATCCGTTTTCATGCAGTGGCGCGGCCGGAAGACCCGATCGCCGGCCCGGCGGTGCGGCGGCCCACGGAAGAAACAGGTTCGCCGATCCTCGGCATCAGCGAGGATGGCCCGGTTTCTGTCGTTTATCGCCGCCAAGGCGACGACAATCTGCTCGTCGAATATGGGCCGATGACGCTCGATATCGCGCTTCGCCTGCGGGTGCATCTGCTGATGCAGGCGGTCATCGAGGCTCGCCTTCCTGGCATCGTCGACCTTACCCCCGGCATCCGCTCGCTGCAGATCCATTATGACGGCACGCAGCTGACGCGAAAGCGCCTGCTGGGGCTTCTGGCGGCGATCGAGGCGACGCTTCCGGCAGCGCAGGAGGTCACGGTGCCGAGCCGCATCGTGCATCTGCCGCTCTCCTGGAACGATCCGGATGCGGAGCTTGCGATGCGCAAATATCAGGAGCTGGTGCGCCCGAATGCGCCCTGGTGCCCGTCGAATATCGAGTTCATCCGCCGCATCAACGGTCTTCCCGACGAACAGGCCGTTCGCGATATCGTCTTCGATGCCAGCTACCTGGTGCTGGGTCTCGGCGACGTCTATCTCGGCGCGCCGGTTGCGACCCCGACCGATCCGCGCCACCGTCTCGTGACGACGAAGTATAATCCCGCTCGCACCTGGACGCCGGAAAATGCCGTCGGCATCGGCGGCGCCTATATGTGCATCTATGGCATGGAAGGACCGGGCGGCTACCAGCTCTTCGGCCGCACCATCCAAGTCTGGAACACTTGGCGGGAGACGCCGGTCTTTGCCAAGGGAAAACCTTGGCTGCTGAACTTCTTCGACCAGATCCGTTTCTTCCCGGTCAGCAATCAGGAGCTGACGGAGGCGCGCGCCGCCTTCCCGCACGGGGGCTATCCGATTCGGATCGAGGAGACGGAATTCTCCTATGCCGCTTACGAGAAGGAATTGCAGGCGAATTCGGCGTCGATCGGCCGTTTCAAGGCAACGCAGCAGGCCGCCTTCGATACTGAGCGCCAACGCTGGAAGGAAGCCGGGCTCGACAGCTTCGTCACCGATGAAGGCACGGGCGAAAGTCCGGATGGGGATATTCCCGACGGCTGCTTCGGTGTTGCCAGCGCCGTGCCCGGCAATATCTGGAAATTGCTGGTCGAGCCGGGCGCCTCGGTTGCGGCCGGCGATACACTCGCCATCATCGAATCGATGAAAATGGAAATCAACGTCACCGCCCATGCGGCAGGCCGCGTCCGCGACCTGCGCGCCGGGCCGGGAAGAAACGTCAAAGCCGGCGATATCATCGTCGTTCTGGAGGAATGCTGACATGCTGCCGACCATCCTCGATCTCTCAAGCCTTCGCGCCGCCTATCAATCCGGCCTGACGCCGCTCGACGCCATCGAAGAGGTGATCGCGCGGCGTGCCGCCTCGAAAGATCCGGCAATCTTCATCACCCCGGTGCCGGATGACGAGCTGCGCGCGGCCGCAAAAGTGCTGATGGCACGCGCGCCCGAGGCAAACAGCCTGCCGCTTTGGGGCGTGCCCTTCGCCGTGAAAGACAATATCGATGCCGCCGGCCTGCCGACGACGGCCGCCTGCCCGGCATACGAATATCGGCCGGAAGCGGACGCTACCGTCGTTGCGCGGCTGAAGGCAGCCGGCGCCATCATCATCGGCAAGACCAATCTCGACCAGTTCGCGACCGGCCTCAACGGCACGCGCTCGCCCTATGGCGCGCCGCGTTCGGTCTTCGATGCGGCCTATATCTCCGGCGGATCGAGTTCCGGATCATCAGTCACGGTGGCCTCCGGCCTCGCGGCCTTTGCGCTCGGCACCGATACGGCAGGCTCCGGCCGCGTGCCTGCCGCCTTCAACAATCTGGTCGGCATCAAGCCGACGCCGGGCCTTGTGCCGAATACCGGCGCGGTTCCGGCCTGCAAGAGCGTCGACTGCATCACGATTTTTGCGGCGACCGTCGGCGACGGTGTTGCGATCCGCAAGGTCGCCGAAGGCTTCGATGGCGCCGATGCTTTCTCGCGTCACGCCAAGCCGGCGAACCTGCCGGTATCGGGCTTGCGCATCGGCGTTCTCACCGATGCCGAGCGGGAATTCTTCGGTGACAAGGAGGTGGAGGCGCTCTACGACCAGGCGATCGAGCGGGCCAAAGCGCTCGGAGCGACCATCGTGCCTTTCGATTACGCGCCATTCCGCGAGGCCGCCGCCCTTCTCTATGACGGGCCGTGGGTCGCCGAGCGTCTGGCGGCGGTCGAGACCTTCCTCGCCACCAACGCCGCCGATTTCGACCCGACGGTCAGAGGGATTATCGAAGGCGCCAAGGGCAAGACCGCGGTCGAGGCCTTTAACGGCCGATACCGGCTGGAGGAGCTGCGCCGCAAGACCGAAGCCGAATGGGAAAAGGCGGACGTGCTTCTGCTGCCGACCGCACCGACCACCTACACGGTCGCCGACATGCTGGCCAATCCCGTCGTGCTCAATGGCCGCCTCGGTCGCTACACCAATTTCGTCAACCTGCTCGATTGCGCAGCGATCGCCGTTCCGGCCGGTTTCGGCAAAGACGGCCTGCCGGGCGGCGTCACCGTCATTGCACCTGCCTTCACCGACGATGCCCTGGCCCCACTTGCCGATGCGCTGCACCGCGCAGCAGCTTCCGGCATGGGCATCGACCGGCAGGCGGCAATACCGGAAGCGAGCCGTGTCGTGCCTGGCGATGACGGTTTCATCGAAATCGCGGTCGTCGGTGCGCATCTGACCGGCATGCCGCTCAATCACGAACTGGCAGGCTCGGGCGGGCGTCTGGTCAAGACCTGCCGCACATCAGGCGATTATCGCCTCTTCGTTCTGCCCAATACCATGCCGCCGAAACCGGGGCTGCTGCGCGAACCCGGCCATAGGGGGCAGGGGCTGGAGGTCGAGGTCTGGGCACTGCCGGCCGATGCTTTCGGCAGGTTCGTCCAGAAGATTCCGGCACCCCTCGGCATCGGTAAGCTGACGCTCGAAGACGGTTCCAGCGTCTCCGGCTTCGTCTGCGAGGCCCATGGGGTGAAAGGTGCTGAGGAAATCACCGCACTTGGCGGCTGGCGCAACTATATCAGCGCCAAGCTGGCGAGCTGAGGAGAGCCTTGCATGGCGGCAAAACTCATCCGGCGCCTGATCGATCTGCTGCGGGACGGTCTGACCGCCCGCAGCGAAGGGATCGGCAGCACCTGTGTCAGCCCTGGCGGTTCAGAGAACGTTCGGCAAGCTCGACGATAATGCCGTCGGGATCGCGAACGAAGGCGATCTTGTTCAGCATCTCGGAGTGGACCGCGAAGCGCGGCCGCTCCTTGATCTCGACACCCGCCTGTTCAAGGCGGGCGAAGGTCTGTTCGACATTGTCGAAACAGAAGGTGAGGTGCCGGACGCCGGCCGTATCGTCAGGCACGTCGACCGCCGTCGACGCGCCGCCGGGCGGCGCAAAGACCTCCAGCATGCCGCCGCCTGCATCGAGGAACGCGACCTGCATGCCATTCGCCATCGTCTTGCGCAGCACGAGGCTGAGGCCGAGCAGGCCACAGTAGAAATCGACGGTGCGGTCCATGTCGCCGACCGTCATGCCGACATGCTCGAAGGATTTCAGCATCGGAGAGCCCTTCCCGATTCAGACGGTGGCCGCAGCCCGCCATTCCCCTGCCGGAAGCCAGGAGCGATAGAGCGGATGATCGGCGGCGATCGGCATCGGCGTCGGTTGTCCGGTTCGCTGCGAGAAATAAGCGGCCGTTACCAGTTCCAGCGAATTGCGGGCATCCTGCAGCGTCACCGGTGGGTCGGTGTCTTCGACGATCGCCTTATGGAAGAGCTCGAACTGACGGGTGTAGCCATCCTCGCCAGGCACATGGGCGGCGAGCACTTCGTCGATCCGCGCCTGATGTTCCTCTGTCCCGGCGACGAACGTCCACGGATCACGGCCCATCGTGTAGGGTTCGATGATGCTTTCGGCGACGAGGTCGTTGAAGCAGAAGCGCAACCGCGAGATCTCCTTGCGCGAACCCAGCGTCATCGACAGCGTCGCCAGCGAGCCATTCTGCATCTTCACCGAAAGGGCTGCCGTATCCTCGACCTCGATCGGATTGACCAGCGTCGCCCCATAGGAAAACACCTCGGCGCAGGGGCCATGCACATAGTTCAGCATGTCATGGGCGTGGATGGCGTGGCCGAGAAGGCCACCGCCGAGTTCGCTCGCCCATTTGCCGCGCCACGGCACGGCATAATAATCCGGCCCGCGCCACCAATGGGTTTCGATCGTGGTCAGGAACGGCTTGCCGGCCAGGCCACGTTCGATCAGCAGCTTCAGCTTCTGCAGGCCGGAACCATAGCGATACTGGAAGATCGGCATCAGCTTCTTGCTGGGGAAGCGGGCAAGGATGCGCCCCATCTCGTCGACCTCGGCGATCGAGCCGAAGAGCGGCTTCTCGCAGATCACGTGCTTGCCGGACTCGATACCTTTGCGGCACAGTTCGAAATGCGAACTCGGCGGCGTCGAAATGTCGATGATGTCGAGATCGTCGCGGGCAAACAGCGAATCCGCATCCTGCGTGTATTCGGCAATGCCGAACTCCTCGCACAGCGCTCTGCCGCGCTCCTCATCGAGCGAGCAGAGCACGGGAACTTCGAAAAGCTCCTTGTTCCAACCGAAGCCGGCCAGATGCCGCGCAGCGATGCCTGCGCCGATGACGCCGACGCGCAATTTCCTGGTCATGATTTCCTCCTCAGCGAGCGCCGATGCGCGCGGCTTTCGCCTGGGCTTCGAGCGAAAGACGGCAGACTTCAAAAACGTGATCCTGGGTCATCGCCGTCTGCGTGCGGTTGCCGACGTCGGCGGTGAAAGCGTCGAAATAGTCGAGTTTTTCGCCACTGCAATCGATATGGGTCATTTCCTTGCCGTTGACCAGGAAGAGGTGATCCTTGCCCGGCCGGCCGGCGATATCGATATATTTGCGCAGTTCGATGTAGCCTTCGGTGCCGAGGATGGTCAGGCGCCCGTCACCCCAGGTCGGCAGCGCCTCCGGCGTGAACCAGTCGACTCGCACATAGCCCGCCGCCTTGTCGGAGCGCAGAAGCACCTCGCCGAAATCCTCGAAAGCGGGCTTGTCGGGCATGCCGAAATTGCCGATCGAGCTTGCGATGACCTCGCCTGTGGTCGAGCCGGTATAAAACAGGAACTGGTCGACCTGGTGCGAAGCGATATCGACGATGATGCCGCCGAAGGCTTCGGGATCGAAGAACCAGTCCGGCCGGGTCGGCAGTTGCAGCCGGTGTGGACCGACGCCGAGCGTCTGGATCACCTTGCCGATCGCGCCTTCAGCGACGAGCTTGCCGGCCTTGACGGCGGAGCGGACGCAGTGGCGCTCGGAAAAGCAGATCGAGAAGATCTTGCCGGTCTCGGCAACGGTACGCCTGACGTCCTCGAGTTGGGCGAAGGTCGTCACGCCCGGCTTGTCGGTCATCACATCCTTGCCCGACCTCATTGCGCGGATGGCAAGCCCGGCACGATCACGCGGAATCGCGGAAATGCAGATGACATCGATCGACGGATCGTCGAACAGCTTTTGCCTGTCGATCTGCGGCGCGTCAGGATAGGTCTTCTCGAAGGCCTCGCGCAACGCCGGCACCGAGGTCTGCGGGCAATAGCCGACGAACTCGCCACCCGCGGCCAGCAATCCCTTTACGTGATCGAACGTGTGCCCATGGTCGATTCCGACGACGGCAAATCTCAACATCGCTGCAATATCCTCCTGGGATTTTCGTGTGGCCGCCTGACGCCAGCCTCCTCCATGTCGCGCAAAACAGATAACGAAAGCCGCCGCCTGTCAAGGCGAGATGAAGGGGGAAATCGACAGGGTTGCAAATTAAACATATGAAATATAACGATTAATTTGTATCTAAATAGTTATTTTGCAGGTTTTTACGCTTGGTCTTTCGACAAAGGGCCACGGCTTGAACCGATCGGGCGAAAGTCTTTTTCCCCGGCGCATCTTGCCCCATCTCCGTGAATGTGATCGATTTCGGCTGCCGCCGGGCTGGAGGGCGGCAACACCCCGCAATGTTTTGAAGAGCGCTCCCCGCTCGCCTGTGACGGAAGATCCACCATGTCTCAACCTCTGCTCGATATCGCCGCTTCGGATGGTCTTTTTGTCGGCCGCGCCTGGAATCCCCAGGTTGCCGGGCCGAGCATCGTGGCGCTTCGAGAGGGGGAGCTGGTCGACATCACCTCGCGCGAGGCGCCGACACTGAGCGCGCTGCTCGAGCAGCAGGACGCTGCTGGTTTCGTGCGCGCTGCAAGCGGCAAGGCGATCGGCTCGTTGCAGGATATCGCCGCCAACAGCACCGGCACGCCGGATGAAGCGCGTCCCTATCTCCTGGCGCCCGTCGACCTTCAGGCAGTGAAAGCCTGCGGCGTCACCTTTGCGCAGTCGATGATCGAGCGCGTCATCGAGGAGAAGGCGGCCGGCAGTCCGGAGCGTGCCGCCTCGATCCGCGAGCGCGTCAGCACGCTGATCGGTGGCAGTCTCACCAATCTGAAGGCCGGTTCGCCGGAGGCTGCCAAGGTCAAGCAGGCACTGATCGACGAAGGCATGTGGTCGCAATATCTCGAGGTCGGTATCGGGCCGGACGCCGAAGTCTTCACCAAGTCGCCGGTGCTCTCCTCCGTCGGCTGGGGTGCGGATGTCGGCCTGCATCCGATCTCGACCTGGAACAATCCCGAGCCGGAAATCGTGCTCGCGGTCAACAGCCGCGGCGAAATCACGGGGGCGACTCTCGGCAACGACGTCAACCTGCGCGACGTCGAGGGCCGCTCGGCGCTGCTGCTCGGCAAGGCCAAGGATAACAATGCCTCCTGCTCGATCGGTCCTTTCATCCGCCTGTTCGATGCCGGCTACAGCCTCGATGATGTACGCAAGGCCGAACTCGACCTGAAGGTGTCAGGCCAGGATGGCTTCGTGATGCACGGCAAGAGTTCGATGTCGCAGATCAGTCGCGATCCGACCGATCTCGTCAAGCAGACGGTCGGCGCCCATCATCAATATCCCGACGGTTTCATGCTTTTCCTCGGCACGCTGTTTGCGCCGACTCAGGACCGCGACGCGCCGAAGCAAGGCTTTACCCACAAGATCGGCGATGTCGTCGAGATTTCCTCGGCAGGCCTCGGCGCGCTCATCAACACCGTGCGCCTCTCCACCGAATGCCCGCCCTGGACCTTCGGCATTTCGGCGCTGATGAGCAATCTGGCAAAGCGCGGCCTGCTTTGACGTGCTGATTTTTGTGCATTTCCGGGCAGAAAACCGCTTCGCGTTTTCTTGAGATGCTGAATTACTGGTTTCTCCGCCTACCCTGCAGCAGGTCGAGAACGGAGTTTGCCGCCTCAAGAACGTTCGTTCCCGGGCCGAACACGGCTGCAACGCCGTGTTCATGCAGGAATTCATAGTCCTGCCGCGGGATAACACCGCCGCAGACGACGATGATATCACCACCGCCCTGTTCCCTCAGCCTGTCGATCAGCTGTGGCAGCAGCGTCCTGTGACCGGCCGCCAGGGACGAGACGCCGACGACGTTGACCTTTTCGCTGAGTGCGACACCGGCGGCTTCCTCCGGTGTCTGGAACAGGGGACCGGCGAGCACGTCGAAGCCGATATCGCCGAAGGCCGAGGCGATCACCTTTGCGCCTCGGTCGTGTCCGTCCTGACCGAGCTTGGCGACCATAATCTTCGGCCGGCGCCCCATGGCTTCCGTAACCTCCGTCATGCGAGTCTTGAGCACGGCGAGTTCCGGCTCGTTTTCATACGCTTGGCCATAGACGCCCTTAATCACCACTGGCGTGGCGGCATGATCGCCGAAGGTATCGCGCATCGCATCCGATATCTCGCCGACCGTGGCGCGGGCCCGCGCCGCCTCGATGGCGGCTTCAAGCAGGTTGCCCTTGCCGCTCTGTGCGATCTCGGCCAGGGCCGCCAAGGCCTCGCGCACGGCTTTGCCATCGCGCCGCCGCTTGGTTTCCTCGATACGTCTGATCTGCGCTTTGCGTACTGCGCTGTTGTCGATCTCCAGAATGTCGATCGGCTGCTCGTTGTCGAGCCGATAGCGGTTGACGCCGACGATGACCTCCTCGCCCTTGTCGACGGCCGCCTGGCGGCGTGCGGCCGCTTCCTCGATCAGCCGTTTCGGCAGGCCGTCTGCCACCGCCTTGGTCATGCCGCCGAGTGCCTCGACTTCCTCCATCAACGCCCAGGCCTTGTCTGCCAGTTCGGCCGTCAGGCTTTCGACATAGTAGGAGCCGGCGAGCGGATCGACGACCTTGGTGACGCCGGTCTCGTGCTGCAGGATGAGCTGGGTGTTGCGGGCGATACGAGAGGAGAACTCAGTCGGCAGCGCAATCGCTTCGTCGAAGGAATTCGTATGCAACGACTGCGTGCCGCCGAGCACGGCCGACATCGCCTCGAAAGCGGTGCGGATGATGTTGTTATAAGGGTCCTGCTCCTGCAAGGAGACGCCGGAGGTCTGGCAATGGGTGCGCAGCATCAGCGAGGACTGTTTCTTCGGATGAAACCCTTCCATGATCCGCGTCCAGAGCAGGCGGGCGGCGCGCAGCTTGGCCGCTTCCATGAAGAAGTTCATGCCGATGGCGAAGAAGAACGAGAGCCTGCCGGCGAACTCGTCGACGCTCAGGCCTTTGACGATGGCGGCGCGGACATATTCGCGGCCGTCGGCCAGCGTGAAGGCCAGTTCCTGCACCAGTGTCGCGCCGGCTTCCTGCATGTGGTAGCCGGAGATCGAGATGGAGTTGAACTTCGGCATCTCGCGGGCGGTATAGTCGATGATGTCGGCAACGATCCGCATCGATGATTCGGGCGGATAGATATAGGTGTTGCGGACCATGAACTCCTTCAGGATGTCGTTCTGAATGGTGCCAGAAAGGTCGGCTCGCGAAACACCCTGCTCCTCGCCGGCCACGATGAAGGAGGCAAGGATCGGGATGACGGCGCCGTTCATCGTCATCGACACCGACATTTCAGCCAGCGGAATGCCGTCGAACAGGATTTTCATGTCCTCGACGCTGTCGATTGCCACACCCGCCTTGCCGACATCACCCTCGACGCGCGGATGATCGCTGTCATACCCGCGGTGGGTGGCAAGATCGAAGGCGACCGACAGGCCCTTCTGGCCGGCCGCCAGATTGCGGCGATAAAAGGCATTCGATTCCTCTGCCGTCGAGAAGCCGGCATATTGGCGGATCGTCCAGGGCCGGCCGGCATACATCGTCGCCCGCGGGCCGCGGGTGAAAGGCGAGAAGCCGGGAAGCGAACCAAGATGCCCGGCGCCGTCAAGATCCTCGGCCGTATAGAGCGGCTTGACGGCAATGCCTTCCGGCGTCTGCCAGGTGAGCTTCTCGGGCGAGGTGCGCAGTTCCTTTTGCGCAAGCTCCGCCCAATCCGACAGCGTCTTCTTCGTCATGCGGTTCCTCCGGCTTTTTTCATTCCCACCCTACCATTTCACCGGCTCCTCGTGCGATAGAGCCCGGACAGGATGATTTTAGGCCGAGCCGGCCCAAAATCTGAATCCTGTTCTATATTATATAGTTAGAGCATGATGTCGTCCGAAAACCGCTCACACTTTTCGGCATCATGCTCTAGGATTATTAATGCGGCAAATCCTTGATTTCTATTGCCGGCTTTGGGACCCGCCTCATGAAGACCATGCAGATCTATGCTTTTGACATGAACTGCGTCGGGCATATCAACCACGGCCTGTGGACGCATCCGCGCGACCGCTCAGCGCATTATACCGATCTGGACTACTGGACAGAGTTTGCCAAGACCGCCGAACGCGGCAAGCTGGACGGCATCTTCCTGGCCGATATCGTCGGTGTCTATGACGTCTACAAGGGTAGCCCGGCGCCGGTGATCGAGACGGGCGCGCAGATCCCGGTCAATGATCCGATGATCCCGATTTCGGCGATGGCCTATGTCACGAAACATCTGGGTTTCGGCGTCACCGTCAACACCACCTATGAGCCACCCTTCCTGCTGGCGCGGCGCATGTCGACGCTCGATCATCTGACCAAGGGACGGATCGGCTGGAACATCGTCACCGGTTATCTCGACAGTGCCGCCCGCAGCATGGGTTTCGACAAGCTGCCGGAACATGATGCGCGCTACGATGCGGCCGAGGAATATCTCGAAATACTCTACAAGCTCTGGGAAGGGAGCTGGGACGACGATGCGGTGGTGCGCGACAAGGTAGGCGGTGTCTATGCCGACCCCTCCAAAGTGCGCTCTGTCCGTCACGACGGCAAATATTACCGGATGGAAGGCATCCATCTTTCCGAGCCCTCGCCGCAGCGCACGCCCCTGCTCTTCCAGGCCGGCGCCTCGGCACGCGGGCAGGATTTCGCCGCACGTCACGCCGAATGCGTCTTCATTGCCGGGCCAAATCCCAAGGCGGCCAAGCCGACCGTCGATGCGCTGCGGACGAAGGCGAAGGAGTTCGGCCGCGGCGCCGACGCATTGAAGATCCTGAGTCTGATCACAGTTGTCGTCGGGCGGACGGAGAAGGAAGCCCAGGACAAACTCGAGGACTATCGCCGCCATGCGAGCGTCGAGGCCTCGCTTGCGCATTATTCAGCTTCGACAGGTGTCGATTTTTCGAAGTATGAATTGGACGACGTCATCGACCAGAGCTCGACCAACGCCAATCAATCCGCACTTGCGGCCATCACGAAACAGGCAGCGAAGCCGGTGACGCTGCGTGACATCATCGACCAGATGGTACTCGGCAGCCGGATGAAGCCGATGGTGGGCTCGCCCGAGCAGATCGCCGATCATCTCACGACGTGGATCGGAGAGGGCGGCATCGACGGCTTCAACCTGGCGCGGACCGTGGCGCCGGAAAGCCTGCGCGATTTTGTCGACTTGGTCGTCCCGGTGCTGCAGGAGCGCGGCGTCTTCAAGGCGGACTATGCTGCAGGACCCTTGCGGCAGAAGCTTTTCGGCGGCGGGAACGGCAGGTTGCCCGCCGCTCATCCCGCTGCCCAGTTCCGGCGCTGACTTATCGGTGGTCCAACCTGGCGACCAGCCGGTCGCCAAGCCACTGGATTCCGCAGACGAGCACGATGAGGACGGCCACCACCGCGATCATCACGCTGGTTTCAAAACGTTGATAGCCATAGCGGATGGCGAGATCGCCGAGGCCGCCGGCGCCGATCGCGCCCGCCATGGCCGAGGCGCCGATCAGCGTTACCAGCGTGACGGTGAAACCGGCGACGATGCCCGGCAGCGCTTCAGGCACCAGCACCTCGCGGATGATCGTCCAGCGGTTGCCGCCCATGGCGCGCACGGCGTCGATCAGCCCGCGGTCGACCTCGCGCAGCGATACTTCGGCGATACGGGCGTAGTAGGGCGTTGCAGCGATGGCGAGCGGCACGATGGCCGCCCAGGTGCCGAGCGCGGTGCCGACGATCAGCCGCGTCAGCGGGATCAGCGCCACCAGCAGGATGATGAAAGGCACCGAGCGGAAACCGTTGATGACTGACCCGAGCATGCGATTGATCCAGAGGTTTTCGGCGATGCCGCCGCGCGCTGTCGCGACCAGAGCAAGGCCGAGCGGCAGGCCGGCGACGAGCGAGATCAATCCCGAGGCGAGGGTCATCAGGACCGTCTCCCAAAGGGAGCGAATAAGCAGTTCAAGCATGATCGGTGTCATAACCAAGCACCTCCACCCGGGCGGACCGGGCCGTCAGGAATTGTTCGACTTTTCCGGCAAGCGCGGGGTCGCGCGCGGGAACGGCGATGAAGAACCGCGCCACCGGCTGGTTCTGGATATGGTCGATGCCGCCATGGACGAGGCGGAAGGAATGCGGCAATGCTGCCGAGAGTTCGGCAAATAGCGCGCCCTGCGCCTGTGGCCCGGCGAGATCGACGCTGAGGATCGCTTCGCTGCCCGCCGTCGCCGACAGCCGGCCGGCGATATGCTCAGGAAGCTGCGGGCGGATACCGCCAAGCAGGCTCCCGGTGATTTCAGCCTGCGGATTGGCAAAGACCGACCAGACCTGCCCTTCCTCGACGATCCGCCCGGCATCGATGACCGCGACGCGATCGGCAATGCCGCGTACCACTTCCATCTCGTGGGTGATGAGCAGAATGGTCAGTCCGAGCTTACGGTTGATGTCCTTCAGCAATGCCAGGATCGACCGGGTCGTTTCCGGATCGAGCGCCGATGTCGCCTCGTCGGACAACAGCAGTGCCGGGCGTGCCGCCAGCGCCCGGGCAATGCCGACGCGTTGTTTCTGGCCGCCGGATAGCGATACGGGATAAGCCTTCGCCTTGTCGGCAAGGCCGACGAGTTCGAGCAGCTCGTGCGCCCGTTTCAGGCGCTCGCTCTTTGCAAGACCCTCGATCTTCAGAGGCAGCGCGACGTTTTCTTCGACGGTTTTGGCAGAAAGCAGATTGAAATGCTGGAAGATCATGCCGATGCGGCGCCGCAGCGGCTGTAATTCCTGTTCTGAAAGTCCGGTGATATCTCGGCCTTCGATGAGGATCTCGCCGCTATCGGCGCGTTCCAGGCCGTTCAGGCAGCGGATCAGCGTCGATTTGCCGGCGCCGCTGCGGCCGATGATGCCAAGGATCTCGCCTCTCTTCACCGTCAGCGAAATGCCGTCGAGTGCTGCAGTGGTTCCGAACCGCCGCTTCACACCGGTAAGCCTCACCACCTCTTCGGTCGCCGTTTGCGGCTCTGCCTCGATCGCCGTGGTGGAAACAAAGGAATTCATGTGTTTTTCCTTGCAAATGCTGAAGGCGGCCCGGGCAAAGAACGCCCGGACCGCCTCTCGGCAGGCCTTAACCCCAGCCCAGCCTCTGATCAATAGGCGCTGAGACCGGTGCCCTTATAGACCTTCTCGAATTCGGCCTTGACGGTGTCGTTTTGATAAGAAGACACAAGCGTCTTGACCCATTCGGCATCCTTGCTGTCGTCCTTGACGGCGATGAAGTTGCGGTATGGATTATCAGCGATCGGCTCCTGGGCAATGCGTTCGGCCGGCGAAAGACCGCTTTTCAGCGCCCAGTCGGTGTTGACGATACCGGCATCCAGATCGTCGATCGAACGGCCGACGATGCCGGCGTCGAGTTCCTTGATCTCGATCTTCTTCGGATTGTCGGTGACGTCGGCGACGGTCGCGAGAATACCGGTGCCCTCCTTCAGTTTGATCAGGCCTTCGCTCTGGAGAACGCGCAGCGCACGGCCTTCGTTCGAGGGGTCGTTCGGCACGCCGATGACGGCACCTTCCGGGATCTCTGCGACGGACTTGTATTTCTTGGTGTAAAGGCCGATCGGCCAGACCCCGGTATAACCGACGCGAACGATGTGATAGCCGTGCTGCTGGATCTGGTTGTCGAGATAGGGCTGGTGCTGGAAGGCGTTGGCATCGATTTCGCCGCGCTCCAGCGCTTCATTCGGCTGGGTGTAGTCGTTGAAGATGACGGTTTCGATCTTGAGACCCTTCTTGCCCGCCTCGCTCGCGACCACGCGCCAAATATCCTCCTCCTCGCCGGCCATGATGCCGACCTTGATCGACTTGTCCTCGGCAAAGGAAGGCGCGGGTGCGGCAAAGGAAAAGACTGCGGCAGCAGAAATGGCGACGGCGGCAAGAGCCGCCCGGCGCGAAAGGTGGAAGCCGTGAAGATTTTTGTTCTTGGTCATTGTATATCCCGTCTGACTGAATGAGGCCGAACGCCCCGAGCAGGCCGATCATGGCAAATGCGCAGATCGCGAGCGAAGCACGAATGTCTGATGTGGAGCAAAGCCCAGAAAAACTCTTGCCCTGCCATCGATATCGGCAGGATAAATTTCCACCAAATTTATGGATTAATTGCGGCTTGAGAGCATGCTCCAAAAATGAAAACGGCGCCCTCGTGGCGCCGTTTCAAGCTTATCCCGACGCTCTTTACTCGGCAGCGATCAGCGCCTGATTCCGGCTGGGAAAGAACGCCTCGAGCTCGCCGATGACCTCGCTGATCCGCTTGGACAGCGGATCGGATGAGACACGGTAATCGGTGAAGTCACGGTCGGACGCGTAAACGGCGGTCGGCAGCGTGTGTGACATGAAAAAACCGAAGAGTGGGCGGAGCTGGTGCTCGACCATCAGCGCATGGCGGTCACCGCCGCCGGTCGCAGTGATGATGATTGGCTTGGCGCGCAGCTCATGCGGGTCGATCAGGTCGATCAGATGCTTGAAGAGACCGGGATAGCTGCCCTTGTAGGTCGGCGCTCCGATGACCAGCACATCGGCATTGACGATGTCGTCGATGACTTCCCTGGCGCGACCGTCGAGATCGTCACGGCGCAGCGCCTGGCCAAGCGAGGGGCCGACATCGGTCAGATCGTAGATGGTGTTGTCGAAGCCGTATTTCTCACCGGCGAGACCGGCAACGTTTTCGACAAGCGCAAAGGTCTTCGAGGGGCGGTTGAAGCTACCCGCAAGGCCGACCAATTTGTGAGCAGACATGCCATTTCCTTCCAATATCGTGCCGAGACCGACGTCATTATCGGACGAATATTATCTATAAAAATAGTGGATTAAAGGAATGGTGATCCCTCTTCCCCATAGCAGGAGAAAAATACGTTCGGGCCTATGGGCGAAGGCGACGTGCGAAATCGAGCCGGAGTGTCGGTGACATTCCGGCTCGATCGATTGTCCGTAAGCGATGTCGCCTCAGACTGGTTTCTGCTTGGGAATACGCGGCAGGAAGACCGTGAGGAGACCGAGCAGCGGCAGGTAGGAGCAGATGCGGTAGACGAAATCGATTCCATGGGTGTCGGCGAAACTGCCGAGCAGGGCTGCACCAAGCCCCCCTGCCCCGAATGCGAAGCCGAAGAAGACCCCGGCAATCAGCCCGACGCGCCCGGGCACCAGTTCCTGCGCGAAGACGACGATTGCAGAGAAGGCCGAAGCGAAGATCAGGCCGATGACGACGCTGAGCACACCCGTCCAGAAAAGGTTGGCATAGGGAAGCAGGAGCGCGAAGGGAATGACGCCGAGGATCGAGAACCAGATGACAAAACGGGCACCGAAGCGGTCACCGATCGGCCCGCCGAGGAAAGTGCCAACGGCGACGGAGCCGAGGAACAGGAAGAGCATCAGCTGTGCCTGCTGCACGCTGAGCTCGAACTTGTCGATGACATAGAAGGTGAAGTAGCTCGATACGCTGGCCATGTAGACATTCTTCGTTGCCGTCAGCAGCACGAGGATGAGCAGCGCCCAGACGACCCTGTTCTGCGGCAGCGGAAGGGTCCGGCTTACCGCCGGCTTGCTGGCATTCTGGCGCCTGTGGCTGATGTACCAGTTGCCGACCCAGCTCAGCACGACCATGCCGACCATGGCGATGGCGGCGAACCAGGAGACGCTGTGCTGACCGAGCGGCAGCACGATGAAGGCGGCAAGCAGCGGACCGATCGCCTGGCCGGCATTGCCACCGACCTGGAAGAAGGATTGCGCGAAACCGTGGCGGCCGCCAGAGGCAAGACGGGCAACGCGCGACGATTCCGGGTGGAAGACCGCCGAGCCGAAGCCGATCAGGCTTGCGGCAACCAGCAGTAGTTCGAAGCTGCCGGCATTGCCGAGCAGAATGAGGCCGCAAAAGGTACTCGCCATGCCCACAGGCAGCGAATAGGGCATCGGCCAGCGGTCGGTGACGATGCCGACCAGCGGCTGCAGCAGCGAAGCCGTGACCTGGAACGTCATGGTAAGGAGGCCGATCTGCACAAAATCGAGATCGTAGTTCGCCTTGAACAGCGGATAGAGCGAGGCGAGCAGTGACTGCATGATGTCGTTCAGCATGTGGCAGAAGCTGACCGCCATGAGGATGGACATCGTTGTTTTTTCGAAACGGGGCGCGCTCTCGGCAACGGTTGCCATCAATGCTTCTCCTGCACAGGCACGGCCGGTGCCGTGCCACGTCGATTTTATTCGATGGATTTTCGGGCGATCGGGGCTGGGAAGACTCTCGTGCGGCGGTCGCTGAACTGCATTTAGCGTAAGCGGGGACGCAATTACAGCCCAGTTTTATCCGTATTGGTACGGCTTTTGTTCGATTTGCTCTCCGAACAAGTGATTTCTGCCTAGCTTAGCGTCTTTCCAGACGGGCATTCATATCACAGTCAGTCGCGATCATCGCATATCCAGTATGCTATGTGAAAACAACCATGGAAAAGCCATGCAGGGGATACTACAGCTGCACCGATTGAAAAAAGCGATCGAGGCTGAAAACACACGATGAATGTCAAGACAGCGAATGCAATAGACAGCTATGTCGGAGCGCGCATCAGAATGCGCCGGCAGTTGCTCGGGATGAGCCAGGAACGGCTTGGCGAGCAGATCGGTGTGACCTTTCAGCAGGTTCAGAAGTACGAGAAGGGCATCAACCGCATCGGCGCCAGCCGGCTGCAGCGGATCGCCGAGGTGCTTCAGACGTCGCCAAGCTTCTTCTTCGAGCAGGAGAATTCCGAGCCGTTGACGCTGCAAGGGCTGGATCTATCCGCGAATATGGACCCGGTCGCTGAATTCCTGCGAACGAAAGAGGGATTGGTGCTCAATCGCGCTTTTCTAAAGATCGCCGACAGCAATATCCGCGAAACGGTCATCGCATTGGTGAAGGCGATGGCGCAGGCGGAAAGTCGCGGCGTAACATTGGGAGCCTCCGTAGCGGATATCACTCTTCCGCTCGGAGAGTAATCAGGCACACCGAGGTGATACTCGCATAGAGCTCAGGCTCGCGTCATTTGGCGAGTTGCGGCTGATCGACCCAGACGGGCAATCGGTGGCGCTTCCAGAAAAGGGGCCCACTTGGCATAAGGAACAATATCGCGAGGCTTCGCACGGGCCGGTTTCTGAGATCTGAAAGGCGGCGCAGTCCTGTCACGCGCGTCTTCGTTCAAGAGAACCAAGTTGTCTCCGCTTTGGAGCACGCGTGGGCAGAGGAAGCCGCAAGGACACCCAGATGCCCGAAACAGCCGAGGCAACAGTTACGCAGATGAGTGGGGAACAGGTCAAGGAGCTGGCCGCTGGCCAGGCTTATGGCGTTTGCCTCCCCCGGAAAGGGCCCACGACGGTTCTTTACCCGGCACGCGGGACTTGAAACGGATGCTGACTGGCAGGTGCTTTGCCGCAATGGCCCGAACGCATCTTGCGAGGGCTTTCGCGCGATGAAGGTTGCTCACTGTGGCGCGCTTCCCATCTTGTCAGCAGACTTTTACGACGTCCAGATCCAGGAGTTTTCCAAGCTTCTCGATGCGCCCGGCAATGTGTCCGACGCCAACTGCGCAATGGTGGGCAGGTCCCTGCGCGTTCCACGTCTCAACAAAGCGCCGGGCTCCAAGTGGAAATCGATAACGGCTGTTGGTGTTGCCGATTTCGAGGATCGGGCCCGCCACAGAGGCGCCTTCGGCGCAAAGCAGCCTGATGTTGCCGGCGTCTTCGACGATAGAGAGCAGCGTCACCGGCCCGTGCTGAACCGACATTTCAACGCTGACGCCAGAGCCGACCTTGCCGTGAAAAACGTGGAGGGGCCGGATCTTCGTACGCCCCTGGGCAATTTTCGTATGCCCCGGTCCGTCATGCCCCATCAGCACGACATCTGCGGCGAAATCCATGGCATAATACTCGGTGAATGAGCCGCCCGCACCGAAGCTGTCCATGATTTTCATCGCCTGGGCGTTCTTGATCTCATATTCGCCAGCAACCGGCACGCCGCTGGCCGTTAACATCGAACAGCCGACGATGACCGAGGTGATGATATCCTCATATTCGTGGCCGGGCTGGGATTCGTAGTAATAGGCAAGTGAGCCGAGCGATTTCTTATCGACCAGCTTGCGAAGCGCCACGGCGGTCTTTGCCGCACGTGCCAGTTCTTTGGGGTCGCAATCCGGCTGGACATCGAATTCGGCGATGATCGTCGCCAAGCAGGTGGAGACGTCTTCCTCGCTCAAATCACGCCGCAACTGCGCCAGTTCGTCGATTTCCAGCACCTCGATATGGGTGCCGAAGGCCGCTGCCTGCGCGGTGAGATCTGAATAGATATCCAGCATGCCGTTGTAGTAGCGGCCCATGACGCCGAGCCGGTTATGCGCCATCACATGTGCGACGCGGGCGGCCTCGATCCAGCCGTCGATCTCGTTTTCGACGACGGGATCGCCGGTGAGAACGCCGGTCACCTGGTGAAAGCTGATGCCCGCTCGACGGAAGACATTGGCGATTTCGGGGACGGGGCAGGCAGAGCAATGCGCCAGCCAGTCGCCGGTCATCGCTGTCCGATCGCCGAGGGCGTTGAAAGTGGCATAGTCGATGGCCGCGGTCGGCTGCAGATTGAGGATGATCACCGGAACCTTGGCGCGACGGACTACTGGAAGAACCGTCGACGACAACGCATAGGTGGTGATGTAGAGAAAGATGATATCGACATCGGCCTGGCGAAACTGGTGACCGGCCTCGATCGCCTTTTCGGGCGTGTCGATCAGCCCGAGGTTGACGACCTCGACGCCTGGGCGCGCAAGCTTTGCCTCGACGGTATCGACATAGCCGCGCAACCGCGCTTCCAGACCGTTGAATTGCGACCAATAGGCCTCCAGACCGATACCGAAAAGGCCGGCCTTCAGGGGGCGTTCAGACATTTCTGTTTCTCCGATGGGGTGAGAATGACGTCAGCTCTGCAGGCGCACTCGAAGCTGATCGAGGCCGACGGCCATTAGAAGGACGACGCCTCGGGTCACGTCCTGCCAGAAGGAGGACACGTTCATCAGCGTCAGGCCGTTGTTCAGCGTGCCGAGGATCAAAACGGCAATCAGCGTGCCCCAGACGCTGCCGCGTCCACCAAAGAGGCTGGTGCCACCAAGGATGATGGCGGCGATGATGGTGAGCAGGTGCTGGCCCGCGGCGTTGGGTGCTGCGGCGCCGAGCATCGCTGCAAGGATGATGCCAGCTGCCGCCCCCGAAAGGCCGGAGACGACATAGAGCACCATCTGGGTCCGCTCGACGGGCACGCCGAGCAGGCTGCTTGCTTCCGGATTGCCGCCGCTCGCATAGACGAAGCGTCCGAACGGTGTCTTCGACAGGATCAGCCAAAGTGCGATGAAGACCAACAGCATCAGGATGATCGGAAACGGGATTCCAAAAAGGCGCCCTGACCCGAGCCAGTTGAAAGCCGGAATGAAGAGCGGCTTCGAAAGGCCGCCGGTCAGCACCATTGAGAGGCCGGAAAAGATGCTCATTGTGCCGAGCGTGGCGATGAGCGGGTTGAGCTTCAGTCGGGTGACGATGAAGCCGTTCAGGACGCCGACCGCGCAGCCGATGAGGAGAGCGGTGCCGCAGCCCGCCCAGATGTTGATTCCCTTGGCATGCATCAGCGCCACAATGACGCCGGCAAGACCGGCGACGGCGGCGACGGACAGATCGAGCCCTCCGCCGATGATCAGCGGGGTGCCCGCGGCTGCCATCAGCCCGATGAAGGCCATGTTGGTGCCGATGTTGGACAGGTTGCTCAGCGTCAGGAAATAGGGGGAGAAAACCGAAAAGGCGATCAGCAGCAGTACGTAGAACACCAGCAAGAGAGCGATGCCGGCGGCCGGGCGGCCAAGAAGGTCGCTGCGTGATTTTGCCGACCTCTTCGACGATTCCGACGCTGCGGGAATGGAAGACGAGTTGGTCATGTTTTCTCCAGTTCATTCCTATCGCGGAGGGCTGCCCGCGGCTCGGCTGCCTGCATCAGATCCGTCGCGGTTGCGTCCTGCCCAAGCTCGGCGACGACCTTGCCATCCTCGAGAACGAGGCTGCGATCTGCGAGCCCCGCCACCTCTTCCGCATCCGAGGAGACGATCAGGATCGCCAGCCCCGCCTCTGCCAGCCGACGTATTTCCATGTAGATCTCGCGCCGGGCACCAAGATCGACCCCGCGTGTCGGCTCTTCGAGGATCAGAACATTCGGGTTTCCGAGCAGCCAACGCGCAAGGCAGATCTTCTGCTGATTGCCGCCGGACAGAAGGCGGATCTCTTGGTCCGGACCTGAGGTCTTGACCCGCAGGGTTTTGATCCATTCACGGGTGCTGTCGTCTTCCCGCTTTTGGTCGACAACGCCGGATTGCGTGAACAGGCTGAGATAGGGCAGTGTCGTGTTGGTTCGCACTGACAAATTGCCAATCAGGCCCTGGCGCTTTCGCTCTGCGGCCACGAACCCGATGCCGCTATGCACTCTCTTTCGCGGCCCAGAGAGACCAATGTCCACATCGTTCAGCAGAATGGCCTCGGCATGGGCGGCAGGCTCGGCGCCATAGATTGCCCGGCCTATTTTCTCGGCGCCGGAGCCGATAAGGCCGAAGACGCCGAAAACCTCGCCGCGTCGCACGGTCAATGCCACGCCGTCGAGCCATCCGGGAAGTGACAGTCCATCGACGGACAGGACGGTCTTTGCGTCCTGAAGCACTTTCGATTTTACGGGGTAGAGGTCGCCGAGTTCGCTGCCGAGCATCGCCGTCAGAACTTCGTCGCGATTGGTGTCGCGGGTTTCGAACTGACCTCGGACCTCGCCGTCACGCAAGACAACGATACGGTCGCTTAGCCGGAAGACCTCGTCAAGATAATGCGAAATATAGATGATGGTGACGCCTTGGGCTTTCAGGGCCTCGATGACCTCGAACAGATTGTCGGCATCTGCCTCACTCAGCGACGCCGTCGGCTCGTCCATGATCAGGATCCGCGCCTTGCCGGCCAGCGCGCGGGCGATTTCGACAATGCGCTGTTCGGACAATGGCAGCGAGCCCATGCGCCGGCCGGGCTCGATATGGTCGAGCCGCAATCGCTTCAGGAGCGCCCGCGCCTGTGCGTCGACGGCCACCTGATCGATCATCGGAATACCCAAAAAGCGGCGCTTCGGCATGGAGCCAAGCGCGATATTTTCGGCGACCGAAAGGTCCGGATGTACGGAAAGCTCCTGCGGCATCAGCCGGATGCCGGCCGCAACGGCATCCCGAGGCGTGGAGATATTCCTGGCCGTGTCGTCAATTCTAATCTGTCCGGTGTCCAGCGTGTAGACACCGGAGAGGATTTTCATGAGCGTAGACTTACCCGCGCCATTGGCGCCAAGAAGCGCCACGATCTCGCCCGCATCGGCAGAAAGCGACACGTTCTTCAGTACCGTCACGCCGGCAAATGCTTTGCTGACATTGGCGATCTGGAGCCGCCGATTGCGGCTCCCTTCGGTGCTCTGGACGGTCATGTCACGCTCCCTGACGCTGTCTCGCTCATTGCTGAGGGAGAATGGCCTCATAGCCCTTCAGCCAATCCTGCTTCTTCAGGTCTGCAAGGTAGGTTGAAAATTCCGCTTCCGGAAACACGTATCCATCCGCCTCGCCGGCACAGGGAAACTCCTTGTAGAACTTGCAGATATTGGCCTTGGTGACCATTTGGTGCGTCACGAAGGTCGCCTCCGGAACCGGCTTTCCGGCAAGAGCGGAGAGCGCGATCGGAATCAGATAGTTGCCGTAGCTGCCGGGGAATGAACCAGTGGCAGCAACCAGGTTCGGATCGGTGGCGAGCGCCTCGGCCTCATCTGCCCCGTTGCCGACCGCAATTGCCTGATCGACGCGACCGGCAGCCCGCACGGCCTGCAGCATCCCCATCGTCGCCTGATCGTTGATGGCAATGATGAGGATGGGCGCACCGGGCGGAATGCGACCGATGACATTGTTCATCTGCGCAAAAGATTCCTGCAGCGTGTTCTTGGTATCGATCTCGATGATATGATCGGCGGGGAAATCCTTGGTCAGCGCCATAAAGCCGGCCCGCTGGCCATCCGTGCGCATGCGCGGGATGACGCCCGACTGCGGTAAAGCGCCGACGACCAGATAACCGGTCTTTACGACATCGGCGCCGAATTTCTTTGCGGCCGCCGTTGCGAGATAGGACCCACCCATGAAGCCAGATTTCGGGTTATTGACCCCGAAGAAGCTCGCGCCCGGCATCGGGATGTCGATCGCAGTGACCTTCGTGCCATCCGGTTTGAACACATCCATCACCGTCTGCCCGAAATTGGCGTCCGTCTGAAATTCGATGACGTAGTCAACCTTGCGCTCTGCAAAGGATTTGGCATTGGCGAGCGCAGTCGGCCCGTCGAGGCGGTTATCCGCAATCACAAGTTCGACGCCGGCAGCATCGGCATTTTCCTGGATCCCCTTTTCGACGAGCACGCCGAAGGCGATATCGCGCTGCAGATTGGCGAAACCAATACTGTAGCTCTTTCCGTTTCTCGGCGGCTTTGCCTTGGTCGCATCGACCACCATCGCCTTCAGATTTTCGGTCGATAGCATTTTGCCGTCGAACTTCGCCGGATCGAACCCGTGAAAGTCCTCGGCATAAGAAGCGGAAGCCGCAAGGCACGCGGCAACCACCACCAGTGTGGCTTGATTTTTCATGTCTTTCTCCTCCCGGCCACTGCCCTCCCCGGCAGCGGCGGCCCGCTGATGATCTCAGCAAATATTTTGCAGCGTCATTCTAAAACTGACCTTGCATAGTGACGTTAACACTAGGAATTTTCGTTGACACGTCGGCAATTTCCGCAAAAGTGATCTTTTGCATGCAAAATATGATCCTCAGACTTGGCCGCTATCATGCAGAGCTACTTCGTCTACATGCCCGACAACCGCCTCTGCGCCGCCTGGGGCTGTACGGCCATCTCCACTGGGTACACAGAGATCGGACCGAATTCCGACTACCCACCGAGCCGTCATCCCAACGACCACCATTTCAGCTGGTCGCGTGGCCGTATCCTGAGCGCCTATCAGATCGTCCACATCAGCGCGGGCAGCGGCAGGCTGGAGTTCGGACCAGAACGTCGGCAGGTTACCATCGCCGAAGGCTCTATTTTCCTGCTCTTTCCCGGCGTCTGGCACCGTTTTGCTCCGGACCGCCGGACTGGATGGGTCGAACATTGGATCGAATGCCGGGGAAGCGCCTTCGATTTTGCGCGCGATGCAGGCCTGTTGCGCCCCGAGCTGCCGGCCCATGCCAGCAGCTCCGAGATTTCTGGTGTTTTCGCGTCGATTCACGCGCTGGCGCAGGACGATTGCCTGCGCAATCAGCCGCTGCTGTCGACCCTCGGCCTTCAACTGCTGGCCCTTTTATGCCGCCCCGCCGATCTCAATAGCAATGCTGCCGATAGGCTCGTCGATCGTGCACGGATGATTCTGATGGAGCGCTGCGGCCAGCCTCTGTCTGTCGAACAGCTCGCCGACGAACTTGGCGTCAGCTATCCCTATTTCCGGCGTCTTTTTCGCGAGCAGACTGGCATGTCGGCCAAGCAATATCAGATGAGGGTGCGCATCCAGCGGGCCATCGACCTTCTGGTGAACACCGACAAATCGATCAAGGAGATCGCCGGTCTCCTGGGTTTTCACTCGGCGTTCCATTTTTCGACACAGTTCCGACAACTGATCGGCTCGAGCCCAACGGATTTCAGGGCGGCTAAACGCTCGTAACGTAAGCCTCGTCGAGACTAACCTTATATTCCTTGCCTTCGAATCGGCCGGCGGGTTCGTATCGCAGGCGCGGTTGCGTGCGGAGTGGGATGCCCTATTCTGCGCTCGTCAACGCCTATCGCATTTCGAACCGGAGTGTCTCGCATGCTCGGAAAGTTGCGGCATGGATATCAATTACCTGGCGCCAGTCTGTCGGAGATCGAGGCATGTGAGGCTTCGCTCTCGATCATCTTGCCGGAAGACTACAAGGCGTTCTTGCGCATCTCGAATGGATTCAACGATGAAGTCGGTCAAGGATATCTCGTTCTGTGGAGTGTCGCGGAGCTTGCCAAGGCCGACGGTTATGAACTCTTCGAGTTTCAGGTCGACCGGTTCTTGATTGGTTCGAATGGCGGCCCGACCGCTTATGGGATAATCGGCGGAAGTTACATCTCCGTTCCGTTTGTCTTTGCCGGCGCGTGGTCGGAAGAGGTCCGCGTGCTTGGACGGACATTCGATGAGTTCATTAAAGCCGTTGAGGCGGGCGAAGGCTCATAGCGATCGGCACCTCCTTATGATGCGATGACTGACAGCCTCTTCATCGGCGCCGGTATTGGATCAGCGTCTCCTGCGAGGCCGACAATCGATAGAGCAGTTGCTGTGCGGGATATCGCTCTCGAGCGAACTGCCGGCCCGGTGCCAGGGGCAGCCGAGTCCGGTGGGCTGAGTGATGAGGTTGGGAACGGCTGCACTTGATCTTAATCTGCATCGGGAAGAGGCTTGATACAAAAAAGCCTGCCGCGGGAGGAGGTGCGGCAGGCTTTTTGAAGATCGAACAGCGACTGGGAGGAGGAGTGCCGCTGTTTTTACAGACGCCCCATGGGAGGAGAAGTGGGCCGGCTGAAAGCGAAGCTTTGCGGGAGGAGGTGCATTGCTTCGACAGATACGATCATACACAGACCCCGGACGATGCAAATGTCTTATGTTGCACTGCAGCCATGCGTAAGGCGCAACCCGCAAGAATCCAATACGACTGGAGCTCCATACGCCGCCGGGGCACGGCCCTCGACGCAAAAATGCCCGCCTTAGGAGCGGGCATCAACTAATGTGGATTCAAGTCGTGCTGGGCGGTTAGCGCGCGATCGAGGCGCGGGCAACGCTGCGAATGTCTGCTCGATCGATGCCGAGGTCCTGCAGTTCGCGGCTGGACATGCGTCCGAGTTCGGTGACCGTCTGACGGAACTTGCGCCAGTTGTTGAAAGAGCGTGCTACGTTCATGATGATCCCCTTTCATGAGGGCTGTCTGACGTCAGCAACCTTGGTTGGTTCCGGCGCCGTTTCGATGATGGAGATATAGGCGCTTCAATCGGTTTAAAACAGCCACAATCTCTCATCTCAGCTATGCGGTGAGCGCATGATGTGCTTCTTTTTTGCGCAAAGACTCCCTTTTCAAACCGCGGACGAATAGCAAGTGGGACCTCACCTCCGTGGCTTGCGCCACGGAGGTGAGGTCGATGCTACAAACGGCTTGGATAATAATGGAAGCGGCCGATCGGTTTCGGTTACCTCAATCAGACGCCGAATGCGTCCAGTCGATTTTACGGGCGCCATTCCTGCTTATTGCGATCGTCGAGGCGAATTCCCCGATCGACCGCCACCCAGCACATGAGCCTCGAATGGAGAAGCTCCTGTGGCTCGCGGCGCATTTCCCAGATCCTCGCGTCAGATGACATGGCCGCGATTGGACCGTATCTATCAAAGCGATCGTAGGCGCCCTCTGCCTTGGGAAGCCAAGCCCACGGTCCCTGATCGTCGGTGAGGAAGATGAAAGTGCCGCGTCTCCGCTCGCGGAACCTTCAGATTGCGGCCTGCATGAGGTAGGGAGATTGCTCGACGGGAACCTGCGCTACGATTTTCATTACGAGTGTGGGAGCGACATCAGGAACAGACCGAACTCGTCCGTCTTTGTAGACGACCCGCAAGAGGCAAGCCTTGTCGTCGTATTCAAGTTCCGCGATCGTCTTTGAATGGATCAGAAATTGCATATTAAGCTACCTCCCTGCACTACAGCATGACCAAGATGAACCGACCGCCGCCGAGGAGAAGGGTTGATCGGCACGAGAACTCATTGCCTCTTCGATGATCGGCGCTGTCAGAAATGCGATCCAACGACAAGCGCTCTGCGTCCCGGCGAGATTACGAAAAAATCTAATAGAGCCCACTTTGGAAATCGCGTGAAATCAACGTGACACACGTCTGACGACTATTTGGCACGGGCATGCCAGAAAAAGATGTGAGCACGACGCCCACTGTCGAGCTAATGGCCGCAATTCCTCGCAGGTGCGGGTGGGCCGCCAGGTGAATTGTGCCGGACGAGCGTGGCGGACCACTTCCGGCCAAAACTTCAGACGTGCGGGATTAGGCAGCAACTGCCGCCAACGATCACCTCGACATCGTCGGGCTCGGAAATTCGGATGCTAACGATCCTGAACTGGGCGCCGTTGTCACACCATCCGATGTTTTGCCTAAAGATTTCGATAGCGATGTCGGGACCGATGGCCCATCCACGTCCTAGAAGGAAATCGAAACGAAAACCGGAGGATGGAGAGCATGGCGCTTAAGCGAATGGACAACATCGGGATTGTCGTCGAAGACCTTGCAGTGGCAATAGACTTTTTTCAGGAGTTAGGCCTCGAACTCGAAGGCCGCGCGACGATCGAAGGCGAATGGGCCGGTCGTGTCACGGGTCTTGGCGATCAGCACGTCGAGATCGCCATGATGCGCACGCCGGACGGGCACAGCCGGCTGGAGCTGTCGCGCTTCCTCAGACCGGATGTCGTCGCGGATCATCGGAACGCCCCGGTCAACGCCCTTGGTTATCTGCGAGCCATGTTCACGGTCGACGACGTCGAAGAGACCGTTGAGAGGCTGCGCACGCGCGGCGCCCAGCTTGTCGGCGATGTCGTCCGGTATGAGGACGCCTACAAGCTCTGCTACATTCGCGGACCCGAAGGTCTTCTTATCGGGCTTGCCCAGGAACTTGGGTGAGCAGCGACGAGCGATCGGTCGCGCCTGGCTCATCCTGCGAATATCGCGCTCGTTGACGAGGAACGCTGGTGATCCCATCTAGGCGCCATGCCGAAACACGAAAAGAACGATGTCGAGCTGGTCAAGACGTGGGTGCTGCCGCCAGCAGCGACCCTCGGATCGTCGATCCGCGCGAAGGGAATTCTGCTCGAACTCCGTGCACGGCTCCCGGTCGCTTCGAAGAAGTCGCTCGATATCGAGCAAGGAGAACTCACGCTGTCGATGCCTGCAAGTGTCAAGACAGAATTCCATGCAGCGGCGTCTGTTGTCGCCAGTGCGCTGAAAGACATCGAAGGCCTGCCGGTAATCCCGCGCGAGATCCAGGATATCCTTTCGATCAAGACGAATGAGCGTCATCGCTGGCTCAAGGACGGCCGCCTACCGAGTGCTGGAACGCGCACGGTGAAACTGCGCGGTCGCGCGCGGAAGATCACGTTCCACGTCTTCGACCCGCGCGTCGTGGAAGACCTGCTCGATCGAGGCGTCGTCGAAGAATGGCGCGAGGAGGATGCGGCGGCGGCGGTGGAGAACCGACGGCGGGCGGCATATAAGGCGAAGTTGACGCGGTCGCTGAAGAAGGGCAAGACCGTCAAGGGGGATACCGTCGCCGGATCCGACGAGGCACCTCGCACGGAACTGGCAGGCTGGGAGGAGTTCGGACGCGACGGATTGCTTCGCTAAGGAGGCCTATTGCGGGTCCCAGCGGTTCTAAAGCAAGGTAATCTCCGGGCCGCTTCGTATGGCAGGCCTTGAAACGGACGCTGTGCTCGACTATCTTCAGGTCATCGGCGTTGCTGGTGAGCGCTCCACGAGAGTGTTCGCGACTGCCGAAGTCGCTTATCTGCTTTTGACCACGGATGTACTGGCACTGGTGTGAAGAGCGATGTTTGAAAGGTCGGTGCGGTTTCGCCCCGGCCTTTTTTATTGCCTGCCGGTCAGGGCAAAGCTCCCGACCAATCGTTGGACGGCTCTTCAGCCTCTGCTCCTGGAATTCTTCCGTAGGATCGGGGATCGCGTTCGTAGGCAGTTCGGAGATTTCCGAGCAGGAAAGAACAGGTCGCGACGCGTCAGGCACCAGACGACCTTGCCTTTGGTACGCGCGGCAATCCCGGCCACGAACAGGGTGGCTGCCGCCACGTCGACGGTGCCGACCCCGCCGCCAGCGCACTCGTGCAGCGCCCGTAGGCCAAGCGCTTTCCAGGTGCGCGATCTGCTCGCACAAACTGTCAAGGACGGCCTTTGGGCGGCGGAGTTCATGATCTACCTTCAACGGCAACCCGTTTTCAGCTTGAGTAGGAGCTATATGTTCTATATTTGTTCTTAACGCGTAAATGAGTCAATGCGCATATGACCGCTGAAGTTGACCGCGAGTGCAAGGCAGAATAATCGCCATCGGATTCAAGCGGATGGCAAGGAAGGTTATTTTCGGATGCGCCGAACGCGGCTTGTGGACGATGCGATCCCTAGACTGAAAGATCACAAGGTCCCGGTGGTTGAACTCCTCTGCCGTCTGTGCGACCGCCATTGCGCGCATGAGCGCAGGCTGTTGGTGAAAGCGTTTGGCGCAAGTGTCAGCTTCGCGGAAATCCGCCGACGCATGGCCATGGGCTGCGAGCGCATGCAGACGCCCGGGGGTGACAAGTGTGGGGCACATTTCCCATGTTTGGGTAGTGGTCTAGCTGATGGAAGCTAGGGGATGACGGGTGAAGAAAGCCGAGTGCGGCCGCGCAAGATCGTGCATGTCGACATGGATGCCTTCTACGCATCGGTCGAGCAGCGTGACAATCCGGAGCTGCGAGGCTTGCCGGTTGCCGTCGGCAGTCCTGCTGCCCGCGGCGTGGTGGCGGCCGCCAGCTATGAGGCCAGAAAGTTCGGTGTGCATTCCGCCATGCCTTCGGTGACTGCGCAGCGGAAATGCCCGGACCTCATCTTCGTCAAGCCGCGCTTCGATGTCTATAAGGCCGTCTCGCTGCAGATAAGGACGGTCTTTGCCGAGTACACGCCGATGATCGAGCCGTTGTCGCTCGACGAGGCCTATCTCGACGTCACTGAAAATCTCAAAGGCATGGAGATCGCCACCGAGATAGCTGCGGAAATCCGCGCCAAAATCAAAGCAACCACCGGGCTCACCGCCTCGGCCGGCATTTCCTACAACAAGTTCCTCGCCAAGATGGCATCCGACCAGAACAAGCCGGACGGCCAGTTCGTCATCACGCCGAAGAACGGTCCGGCCTTCGTCGAGCGCCTGCCCGTCAAGAAGTTTCATGGCGTCGGGCCGGCAACAGCCGAGAAGATGCATCGGCTCGGGATCGAAACAGGCGCGGACCTCAAGGAGAGAACGCTCGACTTCCTCGTCGAACATTTCGGGAAGTCAGGACCGTATTTTTATGGCATCGCCCGCGGTATCGACAATCGCCAGGTCAAGCCGGATCGGGTGCGGAAATCCATCGGAGCGGAAGACACGTTTTCGCAGGACATCCATTCCTTTGAGCCCGCGCGCGAAGGGCTTCAGCCGCTGATTTCGAAAGTCTGGAGCTACTGCGAGGCCAATGAGATCGGCGCCAAGACGGTGACGCTCAAGGTCAAATATGCCGACTTCGGCCAGATCACCCGCAGCAGAACCGTTCTGGCTCCCCTGCCGGCGATCACCGATCTTGAGGAGGTGGTCGACCTACTTCTCGCGCCAATCTTCCCGCCGCGAAAAGGGATACGTCTGCTCGGCGTCACGCTGTCCTCACTGGAACGGCAGAGGTCTGACACGACGCCGCAGTTGCGGCTTGCGCTTTAGACCGCCAGCATCGGCTGGGCCGGAGCGTCTGAATGGCGCCCGATCCGGAGTGTCCCCGACGGTAACCATGGCAAACCGGCCCCGCAGCGCGGTCGATCCGATGGATGCCGCCGAAGCATGTTCGAGGCGGCAAAGAAACTGGGGAACGGGCATCGAGCGAACGGTGCTGCCGACCAAAGCTTGTTTCGATCAAAATCGACAGCGACATGCTCGCCTACTTGCAGGAAGACGGTTCCGGCTGGCAGGATTGCATCAATGATATTGCGCGCTGCGATAAAGGGCAGGCTCTGACGCTATTGTACGGAGCCGCGCAGGCCACGCCATCGGGTCGTTGCCCGTTATTTTTCACGGCCGGCAACGCAAGTGTCGGATTGTCCATATTGTTTTGAAAGCTGGAAAAGCAGGGGAAGGACATAACCATGGGGTTTCATATCTGCACCGCTTGCGGCACTCAGTTCGACGAGCGCTTAAAGCCGCCGCCCGCGTGCCCCATCTGCGAAGACGATCGTCAGTTTGTCCCTGCATCGGGGCAGGCGTGGACGGACATCGCAGCACTTGGTCGCACCCATGATGTGACCTGGCGTCAGGAAGCCGGAGGCATCCACAGCCTTCAGGTTTCGCCTGATTTCGCGATCGGCCAGCGCGCCTTCCTGATCGAGAGCCCCGACGGCAACATTCTTTGGGACTGCCTCAGTCTCATTGACGAGGCGAGCATAAACCGAATTGGTGCATTGGGAGGTCTGAGCGCCATCGCCATTTCGCACCCGCATTTCTACACCTCGATGATGGAATGGAGTTCCGCTCTGGGCGATGTGCCGATCTACATTCATTCCGACGATGGCGAATGGGTACAAAGGTCTGGCGGAGCGCTCAATCAATGGAAGGGTGAAAGCGTGCAACTCGGTCGGTCGACCCTGATCCGATGCGGCGGCCATTTCCCCGGTAGTTCAGTCATGTACTGTCCCTGGCTGGCGGACGGCCAGGGCGCCTTATTCGCCGGCGACACGATGCAGGTTACACTCGACCGCAAATATGTGAGTTTCATGCGCAGCTATCCCAACCTCATTCCGCTCGGCCCAGAGGCGGTGAGACGTATCGGGGAAGCGGTACGCCCATATCGGTTCGAGGCGGTCTATGGTGGATTTTCGGCCGAACGATCGAACGAGAAGGGTCTCGTATCGTGGACCAGTCGATGACAAGATATTTGAGTGCCATCGAGGGGTGAGCATTGATGACGCGATAGGACTCGTTATTGTGGAAGAGGAAAGACGCGACGAACGCCGGGCCCGACGATTGCTGTCGGCCTGTTCCGCGAACGTGCGGGCATGACCATCGACGATACTCGACAGTTGCGGCACTCATCGAAGGCTCAATTTGGGGATGGTGGAAATCGAAAACCGCCTTCGCGAAGGGCATCCGATCGTTCAGCCGGTGATCAAGAACTGCCGAGATCTTGGAACTCCCTGCTTGCGTCAACGCAGTCATCGATCATTCAGTCTTGAATTCCTAATTTTAGAATAGGCGCGTATGCTGCAGTGGGGGGACTGCAGTATCCATAACCTTGAGGGGTCGAGGACAATGTGCTGGAACACATCGTCGGCATTCAAGCCGGTCGGACTAGCTCTACGCGGCCCGGCCACGCATAAGATCGTCCGGACGCTCGGCGATGCCGCGGATATCCTGATCAGGGACTGGCCATCCGATGACGGCGAGGAATATGTCGCCGCCGTGAAAGCTTGTGTCGATGCAATCAGTGGGCAGATTCCTCCGGAACAATTTCGCGAAGCGCTTTTGCGCGCGGCCGAAGAGGCAGGCATAACAGCTCTCACTGTCGTGGCGCATTGATCCACATCGCTCACCCTCGGAACTGTATCGGAATGTTGTCTCGTCACAGTTCAGCCTCTGTAGTTCCATCTCATGTTCGTCGAGAGCGAGTGAACCGCGGACTTATGGCATCAAGCAATGGCGTCGTTTTGATTTGTCCATGACAACAACTCGGTAATCCGAGAATGTTTGGGGCCGCTGACGATAGCGGTGAGCGAGCCGGTCAGGTAGGCGAATGGATCGATAGCGTTGAGCTTCGGGATGCTCTTTTGCGTGCGGCCGATGAGCGGGCATCGGGCCGACAGGCTTCGTGGCAGCTTGCCGCTTCGATGAAGACCACCATATAACGCGCGATGACGTTTGATTCGAAAATTTTTGTCGGCCTGAGGCCAACGAGCAAAAAATCAGCTCTTCCCCCCGAGCCTTCCCAGTCGAAATGCCAGTGGGACGGTTGCGAAAGCGGCGGTACCAATCGTGCGCCCGTTGGGCGAGATGCGGAGGGTTTGTACCTGCTGTTCTGCCCGCAACATGCGAGAGAATACAATAAGGGATATAATTTCGCGAGCAATCTGTCCGATCCGGTGACCGCCCGCT
>NZ_JBLYZH010000022.1:0-126871 GCF_048551595.1 Rhizobium sp. CRRU65
ATGGTCACGGGTGCTGGTGGCTCGATCGGCGGCGAGTTATGCCGCCAGATTCTGCGCAACGAGCCTTCGAGCCTGATCCTCATCGATCAGAACGAGTTTGCGCTTTATAATATTCATGCCGAATTGCAGAAGCTGGCCGAACTGTACAAACACGAAAATACGCAGATCGTCCCGATTCTCTGTTCTGTCCGCGATCAGGATCGCATGGAACATGTCATGCAGAGCTGGCGACCTCAGACGCTCTATCATGCAGCCGCTTACAAGCATGTTCCCCTTGTCGAACATAATGCCGTGGAAGGCATCAAGAACAATGTGATGGGTACGCTGGTCGCGGCACGCGCGGCGAATAAATGCGGCGTCTCGAATTTCGTGCTGATCAGTACAGACAAGGCCGTGCGTCCGACAAATGTGATGGGGGCCAGCAAGAGGTTGGCAGAGATGGTTCTGCAGGCGCTCGCAGCAGAATCGGCGACTGACAGAATGCGAACGAATTTTTGCATGGTCCGCTTCGGAAACGTCCTCGGCTCCTCCGGATCTGTCGTGCCGCTTTTCAGGCAGCAGATCAAGGAAGGCGGCCCCGTTACGCTGACACATCCTGATATAACCCGCTATTTCATGACCATTTCGGAAGCCTCGCAGCTCGTCATACAGGCCGGCGCGATGGCCGACGGCGGCGATGTTTTCTTGCTCGACATGGGGGAGCCCGTCCGCATCGCCGATCTCGCCCGCAAGATGGTCGAGCTTTCCGGGCTGGCCGTCCGCGACGAGAACAATCCCGAAGGCGATATCGAGCTGTCCGTTACCGGTCTTCGGCCCGGCGAGAAGCTCTACGAAGAACTTTTGATCGGCGACAACCCAGAAACAACCGAACATCCTCGCATTATGAAGGCGCGCGAGGATTTCCTCTTCTGGTCGGAGCTTTCGAAAAAGCTCAACTCGCTCAATGCGGTAATGGATCGGAACGATATGGTCGCGGCACGTGCGATGTTGGCCGAACTCGTCTCCGGCTATTCCTCAACAGGTGAGGTCTCGGATCTGGCTTTCAGCGGCGCCGAGCCAATCCGGCTGCCTCAGCCAATTCAAAGCACGTCGTAGAGTCTGCAGGCTCAAGGGATGCCAGACGTCAGCTCCGGACGACGGGGGCAAAGCGTGTGCTGCCGCGATCCGCACAAATAAGGGCGACGAGGTAAGCGAAGATCGGATCCAAAGCTTTCTGATTGAACATGATGCCAAAGCTGCCCGTGATGACGTAGCTGCTGACGAGCAGAAGAGCGAGCGCAATCGCTAAATCCCGGCCCGGTCCCGCTTCTTTTCTCAACGCGCCTATCACCGGTGTCAGCAGCATCAGCGAAAGTGCCGCAATACCGAAAACGCCGGCGTCGATTCCTGCGGTCAGAAAGCCGTTGTGGACATGCGAGTAAGGCAGCTGCGGCCTTATGTTATCGGGCAGTTCTGCCAAAACCGAACTCATCCGGTTCTGCGGGCCATAACCCGTCAACGGGTCCTTGCCAATTGCCGATAGTGCGCCTTTGTACAAGGCGAACCGGGCACTCAGCGACGTGATCTCGCCGTCGGTGCGTTCGAGCGATGTCAGATTTTCCTGAAGCGCCTGGATGCGATGGAGGATCTGGCCGCTGCCCAGGGCGATAAGTCCCGCCAACAGCAAGGAGCTGGTAATAGCCAGGCTGCGCAAACTCAGATGGAAGCTGTGCTTGCGAAAATACCAGAGGAAGATGACGATATGGATGGGAATGACCAGCCAGGCCGAGCGCGTTCCGGAAAGCAGAACGCAGCCTAGACCGGCGGCATATCCCAATATCGCAATTCTTTGCTCCACGCTTCTGGGAGATTGAACGTTGAGAAGCGCAATGCCGCCGAACAGAATACCTATCACGCCCAGGAGGGCAGCGTTGGACGTTCCAGCCTCTGCTCTCTCCATCAGAAACATGATCTGCAGTAGACTGAAAACAAAGGTGACGATCATGCCGATGCCTGCGCCGAGGATAAAGAGCGGCACGAGACGGCCATCGGGAGATTGGCGCATCCGCGGCAATATCAGCCAGACCGAGAAGAAAGGCAGGAGGCGGAATATCCAGTCCGCTACGTCGGAGTAAGGCGGATTGATGAAGATGCTGGCGATCATCACCAGCGGGTAGATTGACATGAAAATGGCAACCAGCCGGTCGGATCTCGACAGGTTCAAGGCGAGGCGGCCCGTCGCCAGACAGTAGACGCCCCACACCATCGACGCGAGGAGGATGAAGGAGTTAAAGTTCGGCGAAAGCCCTGGAAGGATTGCAAAGAGAAAGACGGCAATGCGGTTGTTTCGGTCGAGTGCGCTTCCGGCCTCATCCCCCTGACAAAGCACTGCCATCTTGAGTTGTCTAAGATAATTCACTTTGCCGGTCCTGACCGTGTCGATGCTGCCTCGCTAAGGATCGCGATCACAGCTGTCAAGCTGTGATGAGGGTGCAATCTATGGCTTTATTCGACGTGGTATTCCAGCAACAGGCGTCCGGACAGACGTGGTTCCATTCGATGATCAGTGGAAAATGGCTGCGACGGTAAGTCCGGCCTCAACAGAAAACACGTTTGAAGTGCGGGCTTGAAGGTTGATAGCAAGCAGCCGACGGGCGTTGCCGAGAGAAGAGGAGGCGGCGACATCCAGATCGGCACGGCTGGTCGAAGAACCGATGCATGCGCCTCGTTGAAGTGAAGCGGCGGCCGCTATCGCCAATATGGGCGTGTCGAACCTTCCGCCGATGATCGACCAAGGAGATATCCAAGCCCGAATGCGACAATGCCGGTGGTGAGCAGCAATGCGCTTGCAGTGCGCGGGTGCTCTCTGGCACCGAAGGCGACGGCATAAGCCTCACGCTTCATCTCTTTGGCCGCTGACTTTGCCACCTTGGTCAATCCCTCCGGCTGCTCAGTGGGCGTTCCGGTAAATCCGGCGTTCAAGTTCTGTTTGTCGACCATGTCGGGTACCTTTCTGAAATTGGCAAGAGGTCTGAGATTGGCGCGAGCCGGAAAGTTCAATCCTGCTCGCGTGTGCCGGGGGAGGCTTCGCGTTGATCGGCGTCCTCGAGATCGGTCTTGACGAGAAATGTATCCGTATGTTGGCGCGAAGCTTCTCGCAATGCTGCGAGGTTTGGAGGATTGTCGGCTTCACCCTGCTGTGCATCGAGTTCATGTTCAGCCAGGCTCCAGTGATGCCCGTGCTTGCCTTCCGGCCTCCCTTCCTTCTCCCACAGGGAATATGCCCTTTTTCGGATCTCTTCCTCGCGGCCTGCTGCCGGCGATCCGCCGCTCTGGCGGCTGACTTCCTTTGAGGCTCGCGGAGTCGCTTTCCGTCTGCCTGCCTCCGCGGCGGGTCGAACTCCCGGTCGGGCGCCATCGGTTGTATTTTCGCTCGTTTCGGGTCGTGCTGGCTTTTTCATAAAAGTCTCCTTGCGGATCTCAACCAACTTGGCCGATCTAAGTTCCAAATAAAGAGCGCCTTGGTGCAGAGATCGGGTGTCCATTTTCTGCGAGGTCTGCCGTTCACCCGGGCTTCGCACCGTAATTGCCGTTCCATGTTCTTGCCTCGAGCCTACGGCACGCGGGTGGACTTGCTCAATTCGCGAGGCGCCGAACCTTGAGTGGCATGTCTTGGCACGGCAACAAAACTGATATACTAGTATGCCACAGAAATTCAGCGTCCTGGTATATCCATGCGGCAAGCATCAGAAACTGAAGTTTTGGTCGCCCCGGCTTTGCGGGAGGTCGGGGGCAGGCTGCGCCGGATCACCACAGCCGGCGCCATCTACGATCGCCTCTATGCAGACATCGTGTCGCTGCGGGTGCCGCCCGGTATGCTGCTGCAGGAAAAGCGGATCGCCGATGATTTCGGCGTTAGCCGCACGCCGGTGCGCGAGGCGCTGCTCCGGCTTTCCGAAGGCGGACTGATCGATATCTACCCACAATCGGGCACCGTCGTGTCGCGGGTGCCGGTCTCGGCGATCCCTGAGGCAGTTGTCGTGCGCAAGGCGCTTGAAGGCACGACGGTCGAGGCTGCGGCGCTGACCGCCTCCGCCACCGATATCGCCCGTCTCGACGCCATCATTGCCCGCCAGCAGGCCCATGCCGCGACTGGCAATGCCTCGAGCTTCCATGAGGAGGATGAGGCCTTCCACGAGGCGATTGCGCAGATATCAGGTTATCCCGGCATTTGGGCAATTCTGAAAACGGTCAAGGTGCAGATCGACCGGGCACGGCGGCTGACGTTGCCGGTGCTCGGGCGTATGGATACCGTAGTGCAGGAACACATGATCATCCGCGATGCACTCGCCGCTCATGATGCGGCGGCTGCGCGCAACGCGATGATCCATCACCTAAGCGCCGTCATTCCCGATGTCGACGAACTGCGCGCGCGTTACCCCGATTATTTCTGCTGACGGCAGGCCAACACGAAACGAAAGACCACGGAAGGAAGAGAGATGCGACAGGGTTGGAGATGGTTCGGACCGGAAGCACCGGTGACGCTGGATGACGTCCGCCAGACGGGTGCGACGAATATCGTCTCTTCGCTGCATCAGGTGCCGATCGGCAGGGCCTGGACAGAGAAGGAGGTGCGCGAACGCCAGTCTCTGATCGAGACGACGCCGGGCGACCGTTCGCCGCTCGTCTGGTCGGTCGTTGAGAGCATCCCGATCCCCGACGCGGTCAAGCGCAAGGGCGGGGAGGCGAAGGCCGAAATCGAGGCGTGGATCGCCAGCCTCGAAGCGGTGGCTGCCTGCGGCATTCCGATCGTCTGCTATAATTTCATGCCTGTCGTCGACTGGACCCGCACCGACCTCGATTACGTGACGCCGACAGGCGCCACCGCCATGCGCTTCGATCACGAGCGTTTCGCAGCCTTCGATCTCTTCATCCTGGAGCGGCCGGATGCGGCCCAGCACTATTCCAGCGAAGACCGCGAACGGGCGCGTATCGTCTTCGAGGCGATGACGGACGACGAGATCGCCGACATTACCCGCATCATCACCTCGGCTCTGCCGGGGTCGACCACCGAACCGCTGACCATTCCGGCCTTCCGGGAAAAGCTGGTCGCCTATAGTGGCATCGATGCTGCTAGACTGCGCCGGCACCTGATCGAATTCCTGGAGGCGGTGACGCCGGCTGCCGAAGCGCGCGGCGTCAAGCTGACGCTGCATCCAGACGATCCCCCGCGTTCGCTGTTCGGTCTGCCGCGCATTGCCTCGACGGCGGACGACTATGCCGCTCTCTTCGATGCGGTGCCATCGGCGGCGAACGGCATGTGTTATTGCACCGGCAGCCTCGGCGTCCGCGCCGAAAACGACCTGCCGGCGATCGCCCGACGCTTTGCCTCGCGCATCCATTTCGCCCATCTGCGTGCCACGACGCGCGAGGGTGACGGCCGGACATTCCATGAAAGCGCGCACCTGGAAGGCGACGTCGATATGGTCGCGGTTCTCAGCGAACTGGTCGCGGAAGACCGCCGCCGCAGTCCCGAAGACACCATCGTGTTCCGATCGGACCATGGCCATCGCATGCTCGACGACCTCGACAAGGTCGTCACACCCGGCTACCCGGCGATCGGCCGCATGCGCGGCCTCGCCGAACTGCGCGGTATCCTGCATGCGCTCGGTGCGCCGCCGAACTGAGGTGTTGTCTCTGGCCGAGGAGGGGGCAAGACGTTGCCACTTGTCTCTTCTCCCCAGCGGGGAGAAGTGCCGGAGCGATAGCGAGGCGATGAGGGGGCTTCACGGCACACCGCTCAATATTGCCCTTCGCTTGCGCTCAGTGCACGCGCCCCCTCATCTGCCCTTCGGGCATCTTCTCCCCGCTGGGGAGAAGGGAGAGCAACTGCTCGCCCGTAAACAAAAACCATCGCGCTCTGAAGCCCGAGCGATGCTTCAGAGCGCGCAACCTTTCAGGAAAAGATCGGCGCACATCTTCGCCCGCGCCTGGATCGCCTCGATCTTCGGCGGCGGCTCCTGGCGCAGGATCGCCGCGCGCTGCGGCTCCATGGCCATCATGCCACGCAGCATGCCGCAGGCCAGATGCGGATCGTCGAGTGCAATGAGGCCGCGGTCGACCTGTAGGCGCAGCCAGTCTTCCATCAGCGCATTGGTGCGCAGGATCGCCCGTTCGTAGAAGGATGTGGCAATTTCAGGAAAACGGTCCGACTCGGCGATAACGAGGCGCATGATGGTGACCGTATCTTCCGAAAGCGTCAGCATGCCGTAAGCCATCAGCATGCGCTCCAGACCATCTCTCAGATCGGCAGCGGCAAGCATCGGGGGATCGAGCGCCAGTAGGAAGCGGCTGATACGCTCGGAGACCACGCTGGCGAAGAGATCGGCCTTGGTCGGAAACAGCCGGTAGAGCGTCTTTGTGGAAACACCAGCCTCCTGGGCGATCGTGGCGATGCTTGCCGCCGCGTAGCCGTTATCGTGAAACTGGGTGTCTGCCGCTTCGACGATCAGGTTCCTGGTGTCGTCGTCACAGCGTATCTGCGGCCGGCCTCTCGGCCTCTTCTCGATTTGTTGATTTTGGACCATGACGATTTTCCAAATTCATGTTGACATCCATTTTATAGTGCATATTTTAGAAAACATCAAGTTTCCTAAATTGTATTCACCCCATTAGAGGCCGCAGCCCTCGTGACAGCGACCGTCATCAGGAGAGAGACAATGACCATCAAGACGCTGCACGCCTTGAACAACAATACTGCCGTCGAAAACACTGCCGAAGCCGCACCGGCAAGCCTGGACGCCGGCCAGCCGCCGCGCGTCGCGGAAGCTGCCGCCACCGTTGCCGAGGAAAAGCCCGCCGGCAGGCGCGGCGGCCGCTCCCTGCTTCTCGGCGCCACCGCGCTCGTGCTGATCGCCGCCGGCGCCTATTACGGCCATGATTACTGGACGGTCGGTCGCTTCCATATATCGACCGACGATGCCTATGTGAAGGCCGACAACAGCACCATTGCCCCCAAGGTATCAGGCTATCTCGCCGAGGTCCTCGTCATGGATAACGAGACCGTCAAGGCCGGTCAGCCGCTCGCCCGTATCGACGATCGCGACTTCAAGGCAGCCCTCGATCAGGCCAGCGCCGATGTCGCTGCCGCCGAAGCCACCGTCAACGCCAAGCAGGCTTCTCTCGATATCCAGCAGTCGACGATTGCCGCCGCCCGCGCGACCGTCGATGTCGACCGCGCCAATGAGACCTTTGCCGAGCAGAACAACAAGCGTTATTCGAACCTCGCCACCAGCGGCTATGCCCCGGTTCAGACGGCGCAGCAGGCCGCCTCGCAGATCGCTGCCGCCCAGGCCTCGATCGTCCGCGACACCGCCTCGCTCGATGCCGCCGTCAAGCAGGTCGATCTGCTGAACGCCGAGCTGGCCCAGGCAAAGGCCGCCCTTGCCCGCAGCCAGGCTGTCCAGCACCAGGCCGAGCTCAACCTTTCCTATGCAACGATCACAGCCCCCGTCGACGGCACCGTCGGCAACCGGACGCTGCGCGTCGGCCAATATGTCCAGGCCGGCACCCAGCTGATGTCGGTCGTGCCGACGACGGCCGCCTATGTCATCGCCAACTACAAGGAAACCCAGCTCACCGACGTCAAGGCCGGCCAGCCTGTCGACATCGAGGTCGATATGTTCCCGGGCCGCACCTATCACGGCCATGTCGACAGCCTCGCTCCGGCAAGCGGCCAGGAATTCGCGCTGCTGCCGCCTGACAACGCCACCGGCAACTTCACCAAGGTCGTCCAGCGCATTCCCGTGAAGATCGTGCTCGACGGTGACGCCGCCGCCAACGGCGACCTGCGCCCCGGCATGTCCGTCCAGCCTGATATCAATACCAAGAACGACCGCAGCTAGGGCCGGGGGACAAGGAGTTCGTGTCATGTCCACCATCGCAGCAACATCAATCGCCGTTCCGCAGCCGAAAACCGGCGCCAGTACCAGGGAATGGATCGCCGTTCTCGCCGGCATGATCGGCGCCTTCATGGCGATCCTCAACATCCAGATCACCAATGCCTCGCTTCTCGACATCGAGGGAGGCATCGGAACAGGCGTCGACAACGGCGCCTGGATCTCCACCTCCTATCTGATTGGCGAGATCGTCGTTATCCCGCTGACGGCCTATTTCAGCAACGTCTTCTCTTTCCGCCGCTACATCCTCGTCAACTCAGTCCTCTTCCCGCTGTTTTCGATTGGCTGTGCCTTCGCCCATGATCTCGGCACGATGATCGTGCTGCGCGGCCTGCAGGGTTTTGCCGGCGGCGTGCTGATCCCCATGGCCTTCACCATGGTGCTGACCAAGCTGCCGAAGCACCAGCAGCCGCTCGGCCTTGCGGCCTTCGCGCTCTCGGTCACCTTCGCGCCGGCGATCGGCCCGACCATCGGCGGTTATCTCACCGAAAACTATGGCTGGCAGACGATCTTCTTCATCAACGCCATCCCCAGCGCCATCATGGCGGTCGCCCTTGCCCTGACGCTCGACAAGCAGCCGATGCAGCTCGGCCTGCTCAGGGAAGGTGACTGGGCGGGGATCATCAGCATGGCGATCGGCCTCTCGGCGCTGCAGACGGTGCTCGAAGAAGGCAACAAGGAGGACTGGTTCTCCTCGCCCTTCATCGTCAAGCTGAGCATCCTCGCCTTCGTCTTCCTCGTCGCCTTCATCTGGATCGAGCTGACGGTGGAGAAGCCGCTGGTCAAGCTGCGCCTGCTTAAGCAGCGCAATTTCGGCATCGGCGTTGCCGTCAACGTGCTGGTCGGCGTCGCCCTTTTCGGCACCGTCTATATCCTGCCGCAATATCTCGGCCAGGTGCAGCGCTATAATGCCGAGCAGATCGGCAACGTGCTGGCATGGACCGGCCTGCCGCAGCTGCTTTTGATCCCGCTCGTGCCGATGATGATGAAGCGCTTCGATGCGCGTTACATCGGCTTCCTCGGCATCTCGATCTTCGCGATCAGCTGCTTCATGAACATCACCTTGTCAGCCGATACCGCAGGCGACCAGTTCTGGATCCCGAACATCGTCCGCGCCATCGGCCAGGCGCTGGTGCTGACGCCGATCACCGCGATCACCACTGCCGGCATCGCGCCTTCGGATGCGGCCGCCGCCTCGGGCCTGACCAACATGCTGCGCAATCTCGGCGGCGCCGTCGGCACGGCAACGCTCGGCACGGTGCTGACCAAACGCGAGCAGTTTCACTCGAACATCATCGGCCAGTCGGTGACGCTCGGCCGTGACGAAGTGCGCAACCGCCTCGACCAGTTGACAGGCTACTTCCTGCAGCATGGTGTTTCCGACCATGCCGTAGCAACCCAGAAGGCTATCGTGGCGCTTGGGCAGGTCGTCAAACGCCAGGCCCTGATCCTCGGTTTTGCCGATACCTTCGCCGTCATCGGCGTGGTTCTTGCCATTGCAGCCATCGCCCTTCTGCTCACCCAAAAACCGCGGGCCGGTGGTGGCGCCGGCGCTCATTGAAGACCCCTGGCGCTCGCCCGGCTTCCCGGCGAGCGCTTCTGTCTGTCCCTATTCCGAAATTTTGACGGTGAAGGCGAAGCTCGCCACGGCGCCCGGCGCCAGGATCGTGGTCGACGGCCTCTTCGAAAGCTCGCTCGAGCCCCCCGCTTCCGCAGCCGTTCCGTGCCAGGGCTCGATGCAGAGGAAGGGCGCGCCCGGTTTGGTCCATAACGCAAGGTTGGGCGGGTTTTCGAAATGGAACTGCATGGTCGGCCCGTCTTCGGCGCCATAAGTCAGCCCTTCGCCCGCACCATCAGGGAAAATCATCGCATCCTGCTCGAACATCGAATGATCGAGCACCAGCCGGCCGGCTTTGAATGGGGAGGGCAGGGCCGCAGGGTTGATGAGGCCGCCTTCCAGCCGCACAAGCGCCGGCTCGCCTTCATTGTCGAGCGTGACGACGTGGTCGCGGCCGGAAGTACCGGGCAATGGCCAGGCGAAGGCCGAATGGAAGCCGAGACCGAAGGGCATTGCTTTCCGGTCGCGATTGGTAACCTCCGCCGTGACAGTCAACGCGTGACCCTCCACCGCATGCACGACGGCCAGCTGAAAATCGAAAGGATACACCGCCCGGGTCGCATCCGAGGCGACCAGTTCGAACCGGCACATCGTCTCGGTGGAGGCCGCAAGGGTGAATTCGCTGCGACGGGCAAAACCATGCTGGGCCATCGGATAAACCGTGCCGTCGATCGTTACCTTGTCATCCGGGGCCTTGCCGACGATCGGAAACAGGATCGGTGACCGCCCGGTCCAGAAGGCTGCGTCGCCGGTCCATAACCAAGAGCGCCCGTCGCTTGACGTGAGCGACTGCATCTCGGCGCCGAGGGAGGAGACATCGACGGTGAGATCCTGATTCCCGATCCGGATTGAGATTGGCATCGCGTTTCCTTTCGCATTGGTTCCGCATCAAGCCATACCGTTCCGCCCCGGCGATTTCCACCCAATAGCGAGGCTGGACGGCTGCCACACCAGCCGTCGCCGCGCTATTTTCGCACTGCGCCCAATCTCGCGATTACTTCGTTGGGGATGCCGTAACGCTGGATGGCGTCGCGGTTGTTGCGCAAGCCGCAGATCTCACGCTGGATGAAGAATGCCCAGACGGCGTCTGATGCTTCATTGAGAAGCCTCTCGCGTTCCTCAGCGCTCTGGCGATCGGGAGCCCAGGCCTTCAGGGCGGCAAGCGTCGCCTCCACCTTCAGTCCGTGACGTCCAAGCGAATCCGCGCGTTCCGACATCAGCTCGTATTCGAGGACGTTGAAACCGTTTTTATTCTGCTCGGATGGTCTGAAGGACTGCGGCGGACGAACGCTCATTGGCGCGAGTTCCCGTTGGTGTGAGCCGCGATATTATCCAATCCTGTTGCAAATTAAAGAAGGTGAGCATGATGTGGTTCGAAAACCGCTCAGGCTTTTCGGCATCATATTCTTGATCGAGAGGGTGGGAAACAGGGCTATCCTGCGCTTTCCCCGCATGGCATAAGCGCGCCAAAATCTCCTTCTCCAGGCGCCGCGTAAATCATGATCCGTATCGAAAATATCAGCAAGCAGCTCAGCCACCGTATCCTCTTCATCGAGGCATCCGCGGCTCTTAACAGAGGCGAGAAGATCGGCCTTGTTGGTCCGAACGGCGCCGGCAAGACAACGGTCTTCCGGATGATCAACGGCGAGGAGCAGCCCGACGAGGGGCAGGTCTCCGTCGAGAGGGGCGTCACCATCGGCTATTTCAACCAGGATGTCGGCGAGATGGCCGGCCACAGCGCCGTCGCCGAGGTGATGAACGGCGCCGGTCCGGTCAGCATCGTTGCCGGCGAATTGCGCGATCTGGAGGCGGCCATGGCCGATCCCGAACAAGCCGACAACATGGAAGAGATCATCGAGCGTTACGGCGAGGTGCAGGCGCGTTACGAGGAACTGGACGGTTATGCGCTCGAAGGCCGCGCCCGCGAAGTGCTCGCGGGGCTGAGCTTCAGCCAGGAGATGATGGACGGCGATGTCGGTGCGCTGTCGGGCGGCTGGAAGATGCGCGTGGCGCTTGCCCGCATTCTCCTCATGCGTCCCGATGTCATGCTGCTCGACGAACCGAGCAACCATCTGGATCTCGAAAGCCTGATCTGGTTGGAGGAATTCCTGAAAGGTTATGAGGGCGCGCTGCTGATGACCTCGCACGACCGCGAGTTCATGAACCGCATCGTCACCAAGATCATCGAGATCGATGCGGGCACGCTGACGGCCTATTCCGGCGACTATGAATTCTACGAGCAGCAGCGGGCGCAGAACGAGAAGCAGCAGCAGGCCCAGTTCGAACGCCAGCAGGCGATGCTCGCCAAGGAAATCAAGTTCATCGAGCGGTTCAAGGCGCGCGCCTCGCATGCCTCGCAGGTGCAGAGCCGGGTGAAGAAGCTGGAGAAGATCGACCGGGTGGAGCCGCCCAAGCGCCGCCAAATCGTTTCCTTCGAGTTCCAGCCGGCGCCGCGCTCCGGCGAAGACGTGGTCAACCTGAAGAACGTTCACAAGAAATACGGCAGCCGAAGCATCTATGAGGGGTTCGACTTCGTCGTGCGGCGCCGGGAGCGCTGGTGCATCATGGGCATCAACGGCGCCGGCAAGTCGACGCTGCTGAAGCTGGTAACGGGCTCGACCGCGCCTGATCAGGGCAGCGTTGCGCTGGGCGCCAGCGTCAAGATGGGTTATTTCGCCCAGCACGCCATGGATATTCTCGACGGCGAGCGGACCGTCTTCCAGATGCTGGAAGACCAGTTTCCCCAGGCCGGGCAGGGGCCTTTGCGCGCGCTGGCCGGATGCTTCGGTTTCTCCGGCGACGATGTCGAGAAGCGGTGCCGGGTCCTGTCAGGCGGCGAGAAGGCGCGGCTGGTCATGGCGATCATGCTGTTCGACCCGCCGAACCTGCTCGTGCTCGACGAACCGACGAACCATCTCGACCTCGACACCAAGGAGATGCTGATCAAGGCACTGTCGCAATATGAGGGCACGATGCTGTTCGTTTCGCACGATCGGCATTTCCTGGCAGCACTCTCCAACCGGGTGCTGGAACTGACGCCCGAGGGTGTCCACCAATATGGCGGCGGCTACACCGAATATGTAGCGCGCACCGGCCACGAGGCGCCCGGCCTGCGAAGCTGACGGTTTTTTGCGCAGCATGTCGAAACCGTCAGCGTCGAATCGACAAGCGGAGAGCAGGCCAGCGATATCGGTTGGCCGCTCGAAGCAACGGAGGAGAAAATGCGCATGCTGTTGGATCGGATCGAGGTCGTCACCCTGTTCGTCGATGATATCGACGAGGCCAAAGCGTTCTACCAAAAGGTCTTTGCGCTCGACGTCGTTTATGAAGACGCGGTATCCTCTGTCCTGAAATTCTCGGGAACGATGATCAACTTGCTCGATGCAGCGCAGGCGCCTCAGCTGGTCGAGCCATCCGCCGTGTCAGCCCCCGGTTCGGGCGCACGCATCCTGCTGACGATCAAGGTCGATGACGTCGATTCGGTTTGCGCGGAGCTGCAGAAACTCGGGGTTGCGCTGCTCAATGGTCCGATCGATCGTCCATGGGGCCGCCGCACCGCGGCCTTTGCGGATCCGTCAGGCCATGTCTGGGAGGTCGCGCACGAATTGCGCTAACCCCTCTCGTGCGATTTAAGTTTTGCCGTCATCGGCCTTACGGACGGGCCGCTTCTTCCAAGCGAAGAGCGGATTCGACGGCTATTGCCACGATGATGACCAAATTCCGTGGTGTTCGGAGGCCTCTTCATGCAATCGGGGACGGGCGCATCGGCATGGACTGGATCAATCGTTATATCGATCAGCCGCTACTGCACGGCGCGGCGGGTTTGTTGCGGAGTTGGCATCTCCGCACGCGGCAACCGCCGGAGCTGCTGGAGCCGACATGGAATCTCGTCGTGCTCTCCTTTCTGCTGATCGCGAGCGGGCAGGTTATGGCCGGCAAACCTTTTGCGCTCAGTGTCGCCGCGCTGATCATGCTGGCGCTGCCGTCTGCGCGAAAGCTGCTTTCGGCTGTGAAGGCAGGGCAAGGCGGGTACGGCGCCCGGGAGTACAAGTCGCTGAGAGCGCGCGCCATCGCCAAACGTGAGGCGGAGTGGTCGGTGCGGATCATCGTCCTCTTTGCATCGGCCTGCCTTCCGTTCATCGCCCGCATCGACGATCCGGTGGGAGCCTGTTTCATGTTGGGAGCCAGCATCTGGTTCGTGCTGACCGGGCCGCTCAAGGCCTATCTCGATGCAGCCGAACCTCCCGAGCCGAATGAAGGCGACCGGACGTACAGCGGCGCCTTTCATTTCGGCTGAAGGGAGCCGATGCGACGCCGCATGTCCCGGCCATCAGACGGACGGGAACCAAATGCGGCCGTCTCCGTTATCTCCGCAGCAACGTACAAGGAGATTGCGATGCTTTACTACGCTCTGGTGTTTCTCGTGGTGGCCTTGATTGCCGGCGTCCTCGGATTTGGCGGCATCGCAGGGGCGTCAGCTTCCATTGCCCAGGTTCTGTTCTTCATTTTCCTGGTGCTGTTCGTCGTATCGCTCGTCATGCGACTGATGCGAAAAGTATAACGCGGACAGATTAAAGTATAAAAACCCGGCGAAGCACATCGCCGGGTTTTTCTTTATTGCCACATTCGGTTTCATGTCTCCGTCACTGAAGGCTTCCGTCCCGGTCGTGGTCGGCTGTCGCGAAATCCGCCATCACCCGCTGCATGAATTCGCTTCGGCTGATCCGGCCGTTATGGTTCGCGTCGGTCAAAGTGAATTGCTCGACCGTCAGGATCTGCACCGTCTCGTCGGACTGCAGGCTGCCGTCCTTGTTCTTGTCGAGACTTCCGAAAGCTGAGCCCATGAAGGTCTCGTATTCCGATCGGTCGACGGTCTTGCTGGTATTTGCGTCAAGCCGATCCATCTGGCCCTGATACATCGATCCGGGCTGTTGCTGTTGTTGCGCAACTGCCCCAACGCATTGGCACAGTATGAATGTGGTCACCAAAGCCAAAGTTTTCATCGCTTGATATCCCTCCCCAATTATCGGCAAGCCAGGCGGTTACCCACGAAGCCGCCGCCGCCTATGCCGGCGCCGACAGCAAGCACCTGCCCGGTTCCGGCGCCGATCGTGCTGCCGATCAAGCCACCGACAATCGCGCCGCCGACGGTTCCGGCGATGCAGCCGAATTCGGAATTACGATCCGAGACGGCCTGCGACGTCGGGCCGGACTGGCAGGCGGAGACGGCAAGGCATCCCGCCAGTATGATGTTTATCCTGCGTATGCGCATCTTTCCCTCCCGATAAAATTACCCGTTATCTCCAATAGAGATCGGCGGGCGTACGATTGTCCGGCCCCCGCGAAAATATCGCCTGATTATATTTCTTAAATTCAGACTTAGTTTCTGTTCGAGCAGAAGCAGAAATCCGGAAAACAAGCGGAAATGCTGCGGCAATGCCAAGCAATCATGCTGTTTTCTCTCCAGTTGCACTGCTGCATGGAGAGTATCTTCGATACAGTACAGCTATCTATACGGCATGGCAACCTGCGCGATCATCGATGCTTATCCAAATAGGGGCGCCTGCGATGTGCATGATACCGCTCGTCGAGAGTTGACGGCGACCAGGATCGTGCCTTTCCGGCAACCATCCCTGACAACATCGTGAAATAACCGGATGACGCGAAAAGATGCCTTCGAAATGTCCCAATGGGAGCTGAACCGTAAGCGTGTTTATCGCTTGCGCCCTCCCAGGCGCTTTGACATGCGATGCGTAAATGATGCCGGTTCGGGATCGTTTTGCGGTTCCGTCCGTTATCTGTTGCCGAATCTGGTGGCGAGTAGCCGGGTATGCTCCCGTCACGATTTGAGAAGGAGAGACTTATGAACAAAATTCTTGCGACGGCTTTTGCCGCGGTATCGTTGACGTTTGTCGGCGCTGGGGCGGTCAATGCCGCCGATCTCGGCACCAGGACATATGAGGAGCCGGACCTCCGCAATGGCGTGAAGATCGGTTACCTCACCTGCGATATCGGTGGCGGCACGGGTTACGTGCTCGGTTCCTCCAAAGAGGCCGACTGCATCTTCCAGTCGACCGTCGGCAACGAACTTTCGGATCGTTATACGGGTGAAATGAGAAAGCTGGGCATCGACCTTGGCTTCACCACGCGCAGCCGCCTGATCTGGGCCGTGTTCGCGCCGACGGCCGGCTATCACCGCGGATCGCTCGCCGGCCTCTACGTCGGCGCCACCGCCGAAGCGACGCTCGGCGCCGGTGTCGGCGCCAATCTCCTGGTTGGCGGCACCTCCGGCTCGATCCATCTGCAGACGGTCAGCCTGACCGGTCAGCTCGGCCTCAACGTTGCGGCCGGCAGCGCCTCGATGACGCTTACACCAGCGAATTGATATGGCCTTGTGACGTCCCCTGCCGCGTCGCAGCAGGGGACGTCATCTCGTCCGAGGCACGATTTTGCACCCTCGCATGCCCAAGCCGGATCACGACATGATGGATATTCGAATGTCAACGCCCAGCGAGGACGAGATCCTGGTTGGGCACTATCTGAAGATCTGGGACAGCTACGGCACACCACCGGAACATTACAGGCCTGATGCGGCGGCGCGGATTTTATCTTTCATCAGAAGCGGTCGCGAAGAGCGCCGCCTGACCTCGTTCCTTGCCATCGTCGACGGCGACATCGCCGGTTCCGCATCCTGCCAGCTGCACCAATCGCCGTTTCCGGAGGTTATTCAGCCGGAACAGCGGCTGCACGGTTACATCTGGTCCGTCTATGTTGCCGACGCCTTCCGCCGGCGCGGCATCGCACTGGCGTTGACCAACAAGGCTGTCGACTATCTAAAATCGATCGGCTGCACGACCGCTGTCATCCATGCCTCGGATGCCGGCGAGCACGTCTATCGGGCCACTGGTTTCGAACTGGCTAAGGAAATGCGCCTGAAGTTTTCGGCGGAATAGCGACCGGCGATCGCCGGGGCCGCCGCCAGCTTTCCGCCTACGCTTTCGCTCGGCCGGGTGCGATAAAAGTAGCGATCGTCGCCTCGTCGTGGCGGGCCTCGCGCAGGAAGCGGCTGGCGAATTCGATAGCAGGGCTTCTCAGTGCCTCGTCCGGTCTAATCAGATGAAAGGCCACATGATAGTCGAGCGTCCGCTCCGATACAGCGACGACGCGTCCGGTGGCCATCGCGGCATCCGATAGCGGTGGCCGCGCGAGCGCGATCCCGAGGCCTTGCGCGCAGGCATCGATCACAAGATTGTAGTCCTCGAAGCGCCGATCGTGGCCGCGCGGTATATAGTCGACGCCCTCACGAGAGAGCCAGCGCCGCCAGCCTTCAATATTCGAATCGTGCAGGATCGGCAGATCGAGCAGCGCCGAGGCATCGGAGCGCTGCCCGAGCCGCTCCGCCAACGCCGGGGCGGCGATCGGAAACGATTTCTCCTGCCAGAGCGGTAGGGCGCGCACGCCGGCCCACGGTCCCTTGCCGCAGCGAATGGCAAGATCCGTGCCTTCGCCGAAATCCGCCAGCCGGTGTTCGAGCGTCAGCTCGACATGCAGCTCGTTTCCTTCGAGCTTCGGCAGGCGCTGAAACAACCATAGAGAGGCGACAGAGGGCGTCACCGAAAGGCGAACCACCGCCTTGTTGCGGCGAGGCAGCCAGCGTTCGCCGCTATTGCCGAGCAGCGTAAGTGCTTCTTCGGCCCGCGCGAAAAACCGCATGCCTTCCGGCGTCAGGCGCACGCCCCGGGCTTCGCGCGCAAACAGGCGCACGCCCATCCAGCGTTCCAGGCGCGAGACCTGCCGCGACACCGCGCCGTGGGTGATGCCGCTTTCCTCAGCGGCGGCCGAAAACGATCCGAGCCGGGCGGCGCGGGCAAAGGTCTCGAGCGTATCGAGCGGCGGAAGCACTGGCGAGCTGTGAACCATACGCACATTTGATCATCGATTGCGATGCTTTTCAAGCACGCATCGAAGGCCTACTCACTGTCGCAGGAACATATGGAGGTGAAAATGAGCATGGCGGCAAGCGCACCGGTTTCGACGAAACAGCAAGGCGGGTTCGATCTGGTGGCCTTTGCGGCGATCGTGGTCACCATCCTCTCCTGGGCTTCCTCCTTCGTGGTGATCCGCATCTGTCTTGGACCACTGACGCCGATCGAACTGGCGACGGCGCGTTATGTGGCAGCCGGCGCCATCGCCCTCGTCTATCTCGTCATCTATCGGCCGACGCCGGAAAAACGCGATTTTTTCCGCCTCTCCGTTGCCGCCGTGCTCTTCATCGCCGCCTATGCGGTTCTGCTGAACACCGGCGAGCAGACCGTTGCGGCAGGACCGGCGAGCTTCATCATCAACACCATGCCCGTCTTCACCGCCCTCATCGCCACATTCGCGCTCGGCGAGCGCTTCGGCCGCTGGGGCTGGGCGGGCACCGCGGTTTCGTTCGGCGGCGTGGCGCTGATTGCGGTCGCCTCCGACGGCGGCTTCAAGCTCGATCCGAACGCTGTCCTCATCCTTGGCGCAGCGCTCTGCTCGGCGATTGCCAGCGTGCTGCAGAAGCCGCTGCTCGGACGGTTGCCGGCACTTGCTGTCACTGCCTGGATCTTGCTCATCGGTTCCGTGCCACTGTTTCCGGCCGTCCCGGCGACGATTCAGGCGCTGGCCGCCGCACCGGCGGAGGTGAACTGGGGCGTTGCCTATCTCGTTATCTTCCCCACCGCGATCGGCTACCTCACCTGGGCGATCGCCCTGAAGCGGCTGACGGCGGCCCGCGCCTCGAATTTTCTTTACGGCGTTCCGCCGGTCGCCACGCTGATCGGGTTTGTCTGGCTGGGCGAAACGCCGACGGCGCTCGGCGCGGTTGGTGGCGTCATGGCAATCCTCGGCGTGCTGATCGTCAACGTGATGCGGAAGCGGTAGCGGCAAATTCGGGCCGTGAAGGCGGCCCGGCAAACAGTTAGGCATTGCGCCGCCGTTCGCTTTCTTTAAAACGAAAGCAGATCGAAAGGCACACGCTCATGTTCTTGACCGACCGGCAAACCGAAATCGTCGCGATTGCGAAAACGAGCGGAAGGGTGCTGGTCGAAGAGCTCGCCTCCCGCTTTTCGGTGACGCCGCAGACGATCCGCAAGGACCTGAACGATCTCTGCGATGCGCAGGTGCTGACCCGCATCCATGGCGGCGCCACCTTCCCGAGCGGGACAGAGAACGTCAAATACGAGGCGCGGCGGCAGATCGCCGCTTCCGAGAAACAGGCGATCGGCATTGCCGCGGTCGAACTGATCCCGAGCGGGGCCTCACTCTTCATCAATATCGGAACGACGACCGAGGCGGTAGGCGAGGCGCTCGCCGACCATCACGAGCTGATGGTGATCACCAACAATATCACTGTTGCCAATCGCTTGCGTCTTTTTCCGGCGATCGAGGTCGTCATTGCCGGCGGGGTGGTGCGCGGCTCGGACGGCGGGATCGTCGGTGAGGCGGCCGTCGATTTCATCCGCCAGTTCAAGGTCGATTACGCCGTGATCGGCGCTTCGGCGATCGATATCGACGGCGCGCTTCTCGACTATGATTTTCGCGAAGTGAAGGTTGCCCAAGCCATCATCGCCAATGCCCGACATGTCATTCTCGTTGCCGATTCGACGAAATTCGAACGCACCGCACCGGTCAGGATCGGCCAGCTTTCCCAGGTTCATACCTTCATCACCGATCACTGTCCGGTGCCCTCGATCCGCAATCTATGCCTCGAAAACAATGTGAAACTGATCGAAACGAACGGCAGATTTCGCTAGACAACGACCCTCACAAACATTCGTTTGACATTCGTATTCCTTTCGTTTTAACTGATGTTACTTTCGCAATTGCGCAAGTTTTGTGCGATGCGAAATCAATGGCAGTCTCGGAGGGGGAATGAGCCGGGAGATTCACGACATATTCGTCATCGGCGGCGGCATCAACGGCTGCGGGATCGCGCGTGATGCTGTGGGGCGGGGTTATTCCGTCGCATTGGCCGAGATGAACGATTTTGCTTCGGGTACCTCGTCGGGCGCCACCAAGTTGATCCATGGCGGCCTGCGTTACCTCGAGCATTACGAATTTCGCCTGGTGCGTGAATCGCTGATGGAGCGCGAGATTCTCTGGGCGATGGCGCCGCACATCATCTGGCCGCTGCGTTTCGTGCTGCCCTACCACAAGGGCGGCATCCGTCCGGCCTGGCTGATCCGGCTCGGCCTCTTCCTCTACGACCATCTCGGCGGCCGTAAGCTGCTGCCGCCGACATCCGTTCTCGACATGCGCAGCGATCCGGCCGGCAGGCCGCTGAAGGCGCTGTTTTCCAAGGCCTTCGAATATTCCGACGGCTGGGTCGACGATGCCCGCATGGTTGTGCTGAACGCCCGCGACGCCGCCGACAAAGGCGCGACCATCATGCCGCGCACCAAGGTGGTGTCGGCAAGGCGCGAGAATGGCCTGTGGCATATAGAGACCACCGATACCGTCACTAGCCGCAATGACAGCCATCAGGCCCGCATGCTGGTCAATGCCGCCGGTCCTTGGGTCGACCATGTCATCCGTTCCGCCTTCGGCCAGAACGAAGCCCACCACGTCCGCCTCGTCCAGGGCAGCCATATCGTCGTGAAGAAGAAGTTCGACGATGCGAGAGCCTATTTCTTCCAGAATCCTGACAACCGCATCATCTTCGCCATCCCCTACGAGGGCGACTTTACCCTGATCGGTACCACCGACCGCGACTACACCGCCGATCCGAGGGATGTCAGGATTTCGGAGGAGGAGACGGTCTACCTCTGCAATGCGGCGTCGGAATATTTCAAGGAGTCCGTCAGGCCGGAGGATATCGTCTGGACCTATTCGGCCGTCAGGCCGCTGTATGACGACGGCGCCTCGAAGGCGCAGGAGGCGACGCGCGACTATGTGCTGAAGCTGGAAGGCGAAGGTGCCGCGGCGCCGCTGCTCAACGTCTTCGGCGGCAAGCTCACCACCTATCGCCGGCTTTCCGAACATGCGCTGGAGAAGATCGGCGCTGCGATCGGCGCCAAAGGCGCCCCGTGGACGGCCAAAAGCCATCTGCCGGGTGGCGACTTCGCGGTCAAGGGTTACGAGGCGGAGGTCGCCAAGCTGAAGCGGCGTTATTCGTTCCTCGCCGATCGGCATGCCCGCAGGCTGGTGCGCCGCTATGGCACCAGGGCCGAGGCGCTGCTTGGCGATGCCAGCGGCATCGATGATCTCGGACGGCTGTTCGGTGGCGATCTCTACGAGGCAGAGGTCACCTATCTCGTCGAACATGAATGGGCCCGGCACGCCGAAGACGTGCTGTGGAGGAGAACAAAGGATGGTCTGCGCCTTTCGAAAGAGCAGGCCCAGTCACTGGAGGAGTACATGGCTGCCATGCCGGCGATGGCCGGGTAGGAGCCATGTGGTCCCCGCTGCGTGGAGGCACGGGAATCGGAATGCTGGAATTGCGAAACGCCGCCAAGATGGTGGGCGCGGATTATCATATCTATCCGACCGATCTGGTTCTCGAGCGGGGCACGCTGAACGTCCTGCTCGGGCCGACGCTCGCGGGTAAAACGTCGCTGATGCGACTGATGGCGGGGCTTGACCGTCCCACAGGCGGCTCCATCCATTTCGACGGCACTGACGTCACCGGCATGCCGGTGCAGAAGCGCAACGTCGCCATGGTCTACCAACAGTTCATCAATTATCCGGCATTGACGGTCTACGAGAATATTGCCTCGCCGCTGCGGATTGCCGGCAAGGATGCCAAGATCATCGATCTGGAGGTACGCAAGGCTGCCGAACTTCTGAAACTCGGGCCTTATCTCGATCGCACGCCGCTTAACCTCTCGGGCGGCCAGCAGCAGCGCACGGCGCTTGCCCGTGCACTCGTGAAGAATGCGAGCCTTGTTTTGATGGACGAGCCGCTGGCCAACCTCGACTACAAGCTGCGCGAGGAACTGCGGCAGGAATTGCCGCGCATTTTCGCCCAGTCCGGCGCGATCTTCGTTTATGCCACGACGGAACCCTCCGAAGCCTTGTTGCTGGGCGGCAATACGGCAACGCTCAGCGAGGGCCGGATCACCCAGTTTGGCCCGACGGTCGAGGTCTATCGCAATCCGCTCGATCTGACGACGGCGAAAACCTTTGCCGATCCGCCGCTGAATTTTATTGATCTAATCAAATCGGCAGGCAATTTCCTGCGCGACGGCGCTGTGATTTTTGCCGTGCCGCGGCATCTTCAGAATGTGCCAGACGGGCCGGCAACGATCGCGTTTCACCCCCATCATCTTGCACCAACCGCCCAGACGGCTGATTCGGCGCGGCTGACAGCACGGACACAGATTTCGGAGATCACCGGGTCGGAAAGTTTCGTGCATCTGCAATTTGCCGACACCCGCTGGGTGATGCTTGCGCACGGCATCCTCAATGTCGACCCGGACACGGATCTCTCCGTTTTCATCGATACGCGCCACCTTATGGCGTTCGGCGCGGACGGCCGGGCGATCACCACTGCTAGGCAGAGGGGCTAGGAGAAGATCATGGCACGTATCACCCTCGATCATATTCGACATGCCTATGGGCCGAACCCGAAGAGCGAGAAGGACTACGCTCTCAAGGAAGTGCACCACGAGTGGAACGATGGCGGTGCCTATGCGCTGCTCGGACCTTCAGGCTGCGGAAAGACCTCGCTGCTCAATATCATTTCGGGCCTTATTCAGCCCTCCGAAGGGCGAATTCTCTTTGACGGACAGGATGTTACGAACCTGCCGACGCAGCAGCGAAATATTGCGCAGGTATTCCAGTTTCCGGTCATCTACGACACGATGACTGTCTATGACAATCTGGCTTTCCCCTTGCGAAACCGCGGAGTCGCGGAGCCTGATGTTGATCGTCGTGTCCGCGAAATATTGGAGATGATTGATCTTGCAGACTGGGCCAAGCGTCGCGCGCGCGGTTTGACGGCGGACCAAAAGCAGAAGATTTCGCTCGGCCGCGGCCTCGTGCGCTCGGATGTGAACGCGATTCTCTTCGACGAGCCGCTCACTGTTATCGATCCGCATATGAAATGGGTACTGCGATCGCAGCTGAAGCGGCTGCATAAGCAGTTCGGTTTTACCATGGTCTATGTCACGCATGACCAGACGGAGGCGCTGACCTTCGCCGACAAAGTCGTGGTGATGTACGATGGCGAGATCGTGCAGATCGGCACGCCGGCCGAGCTCTTCGAGCGTCCGAGTCATACCTTCGTCGGCTACTTCATCGGTTCTCCGGGCATGAACTTCATGCCAGCCAAGGTGGAAGGCCGCACGGTTCGGGTCGGCGAGCATGCGCTGACGCTCGACTATGCGCCAAAGACTTCGGCAGCGGCCAAGGTAGAGCTTGGAATCCGGCCCGAGTTTATTCGGGTCGGCCGCGAGGGCATGCCTGTGACCGTCAGCAAGGTGGAAGATATCGGCCGGCAGAAGATCGTCCGCGCGCAGTTTGCCGGCCAGCCGATCGCGATCGTCGTCCCTGAGGACGAGGACATTCCGGCTGATCCGCGGGTGACCTTCGAGCCATCGGGTATCAGTATCTATGCCGACTCTTGGCGCGCCGGACCGGAGGCTTGATGATGGAAAAAACCTGGAACAACAAAGCGTGGTTTCTGGTCCTGCCGGTCCTCGTGCTGGTGGCATTCTCGGCCGTCATTCCCTTGATGACGGTTGTGAACTATTCCGTTCAGGACACTTTCGGAAACAACCAGTTCTTCTGGAACGGAACTGACTGGTTTACCGAAATCCTGCATTCCGACCGATTCTGGGCCGCTCTACAGCGAAACCTGATTTTTTCGTTGATCATTCTCGCTCTTGAGATCCCGCTTGGTATCTTCATTGCGCTCAACATGCCGAAATCGGGCATCGGCGTGCCGGTATGCCTGGTTCTGATGGCGCTACCACTGCTGATCCCGTGGAACGTTGTCGGCACGATCTGGCAGGTGTTCGGCCGCAACGACATTGGTTTGTTTGGCTATTACATCAATGCCATCGGCATCGATTACAACTATGTGCAGGATCCGTTCGACGCCTGGGTGACGATCATCATCATGGATGTCTGGCACTGGACGAGCCTGGTCGTCTTGCTTTGCTATGCAGGCCTCGTTTCCATTCCGGACGCTTTCTATCAGGCAGCCAAGATCGACGGTGCGTCTCGTTGGGCTGTGTTCCGCTATATCCAGCTGCCAAAGATGAAGCGCGTTCTTCTGATCGCCGTGCTGCTGCGTTTCATGGATAGTTTCATGATCTACACCGAGCCTTTTGTCGTCACTGGTGGCGGTCCCGGCAACGCGACCACTTTCCTGTCGATCGATCTGGTCAAGACCGCCCTCGGACAGTTTGACCTCGGTCCGGCCGCTGCCATGTCGCTGGTCTATTTCCTGATCATCCTGCTGCTTTCGTGGGTGTTCTACACCGTCATGACAAGCCACGACGCGGAGAATTGAAATGAGCGCCTCCAACGAAACGACAGCGAGCCGAAAAATCTCTGGCGCTACCAGTGTCGCAAGCGGTCTCTCCTCCGATGAAGTCAGCCGTCTGATGCGCCGGCGCGGCGAGGAATCGCGCTGGTGGTGGGTGGTTCCGACGATCTATATCATTGTGCTCCTGCTGCCGATCTATTGGCTCGTCAATATGAGCTTCAAGACCAACGCGGAAATCGTCAATTCTCTGACGCTTTATCCTCATAACCCGACGATCGCCAATTACGTGACGATCTTCACGGAGAAGGCGTGGTATTCCGGCTACATCAATTCAATCACCTATGTCGTGATCAACATGGTGATCTCGGTGGCAGCCGCGCTGCCGGCGGCCTATGCCTTTTCCCGTTATCGGTTCCTTGGTGACAAGCATCTTTTCTTCTGGTTGCTGACGAACCGGATGGCGCCGCCGGCGGTCTTTGCCCTGCCGTTCTTCCAGCTCTACTCAGCCTTTGGGCTGATCGATACGCACATCGCCGTGGCATTGGCGCATTGCCTCTTCAACGTGCCGCTTGCGGTCTGGATCCTTGAAGGCTTCATGTCCGGCGTGCCGAAGGAAATCGACGAAACGGCCTATATCGATGGCTATTCGTTCCCGCGCTTTTTCCTGAAGATCTTCACGCCGCTGATTGCGAGCGGCATAGGTGTCGCCTGCTTCTTCTGTTTCATGTTCTCTTGGGTCGAGTTGCTGATCGCACGAACGCTGACGACGACCGACGCCAAGCCGATCGCTGCCACCATGACCCGTACCGTCTCTGCATCCGGCATGGATTGGGGCTTGCTCGCCGCCGCGGGTGTTCTGACCTTGATCCCAGGGGCGCTGGTGATCTGGTTTGTGCGCAATTACATCGCCAAGGGCTTCGCCCTGGGGAGGGTTTGATGAGCTTTTCGCTTCCCGATTTTTCATGGATGGCGTGGACCTGGCCGACGGCCACTTTCTTCGTCGTTATCGCATTGCTGCTGATCGGCATGGGGGTCTGGGAATACGCCGCTCCGGGCGGCAATCCCCGGATCGGAATCCTGCGCTTCGAGACGACGCGCGGTGACCGGCTTTTCCTTTCGCTGCTCGGCAGCGCCTTTATCCATCTTGCCTGGCTTGGTCTCGCTGGATCAAGCCTCTGGTGGGCTCTCGCTCTCTCCGTTGTCTACGCCGTTGGCGTATTCCGTTACGTGTGAGGCAAACTGATGCAGATGGCCGGGGTTTTTCTGGCCGCCTGAGACGTGAAGACTGCAATCGCAAAACCCTGGGAGGATATCATGCGAAGGCATTTATTGACGACGACAGCAGCCGTGCTGCTGGCCATGACCGGGTCGGCCTATGCCGGCATGGACGAGGCAAAGACTTTTCTGGATAAAGAGATCGGCGACGTGTCGACGCTCTCTCGCGCCGACCAGGAAAAGGAAATGCAATGGTTCATCGATGCTGCGAAGCCTTTCCAGGGGATGGACATCAAGGTTGTTTCGGAAACCTTGACCACCCACAAGTATGAGTCCGAGGTTCTGGCTCCGGCCTTTACTGCGATTACCGGGATAAAGGTCACGCACGACGTCATTCAAGAGGGTGACGTTGTCGAGAAGATCCAGACGCAGATGCAGACCGGGCAGAACCTGTATGACGGCTGGGTCAACGACTCCGACTTGATCGGCACCCACTGGCGCTATCAGCAGGTGCGCAACCTGACCGACTGGATGGCCGGCGAAGGCAAGGACGTTACCAACCCCGGCCTCGATATCGACGACTTCATCGGCACCAAGTTCACGACAGCGCCGGACAAGAAGCTCTACCAGCTTCCCGACCAGCAGTTCGCCAACCTCTACTGGTTCCGTTACGACTGGTTCAACGACGAGAAGAACAAGGCCGATTTCAAGGCGAAATACGGCTACGATCTCGGCGTTCCGGTCAACTGGTCGGCCTATGAGGACATTGCCGAATTCTTTACCGGCCGTGACGTCAACGGCAAGAAGGTCTTCGGCCATATGGATTACGGCAAGAAGGACCCGTCGCTCGGCTGGCGCTTCACCGACGCCTGGCTGTCGATGGCCGGCAATGGTGACAAGGGTCTGCCGAACGGTCTTCCGGTCGATGAGTGGGGCATCAAGGTCGACGAGAATTCGCGTCCCGTCGGTTCGTGCGTCGCGCGTGGCGGCGATACCAACGGCCCTGCATCGGTCTATTCGATCCAGAAGTATCTCGATTGGTTGAAGGCTTACGCACCGCCGGAAGCTCAGGGCATGACCTTCTCGGAATCCGGTCCGGTGCCGGCGCAGGGTAACGTCGCGCAGCAGATCTTCTGGTACACCGCGTTCACCGCAGACATGGTCAAGCCTGGCCTGCCTGTCATGAACGAAGACGGTACGCCGAAATGGCGTATGGCACCGAGCCCGCATGGCGTTTACTGGAAAGACGGCATGAAGCTTGGCTATCAGGACGTCGGTTCCTGGACGCTGATGAAATCGACCCCGACGGACCGTGCAAAAGCCGCGTGGCTCTATGCACAGTTCGTGACCTCGAAGACGATTGACGTGAAGAAGAGCCAGCTCGGTCTCACCTTCATCCGCGAATCCACCATTCGCGACAAGAGCTTTACGGAGCGCGCTCCGAAGCTCGGCGGTCTGATCGAGTTCTATCGTTCGCCTGCGCGTGTTCAGTGGTCGCCAACCGGCACCAACGTCCCCGACTATCCGAAGCTGGCTCAGCTTTGGTGGCAGGCTATCGGTGACGCCGCTGCCGGCGCCAAGACGCCGCAGGAAGCCATGGATTCTCTTTGCGGCGAGCAGGAGAAGGTCATGGGACGTATCGAGAAATCGGGCGTCCAGGGCGATATCGGCCCGAAACTCGCTGAAGAGCAAGACCTCGCTTATTGGAACGCGGATGCGGTGAAGAAGGGCAACCTTGCGCCGCAGCTGAAAATCGAGAACGAGAAGGAAAAGCCGGTCACGGTCAACTACGACGAACTCGTCAAGAGCTGGCAGTCGAAGTAAGGCGGACCCGGCCGGAAGCGACGGGGCTTCCGGCCATCACTTCCTGCCACCGGCAACAAGCCGGTGGCACCCACAATCTTTCTCTCATGAAACGTCCGCGTCCTGCTGTCCTCGGCAGGAGCGGTTTCGCGCGAGCCGGAGACGGATATGAGCGGCTATATTCTTTCAATCGACCAGGGCACGACCTCCTCGCGCGCGATCGTCTTCGACAGCGACATGAAAATGGCCGGCTCGGCGCAGGCGGAGATCACTCAATATTATCCGCAGCCCGGATGGGTGGAGCACGACGCTGCCGAAATCTGGCAGTCCGTCGTCGATACTGTGCGCAAGGCGATCGCCGATGCCGGACTTGATGCCGCCGACATTGCCGCGATCGGCATTACTAATCAGCGCGAGACTGCGGTCGTCTGGGATCGCAGGTCCGGGACACCGCTTCACCACGCGATCGTCTGGCAGGACAGGCGCACGGCCGAAATGTGCGAGAGCCTGAAGGCCGATGGATACGAGAAGCTGTTCAGCGCCAAGACCGGGCTGCTGCTCGACCCTTATTTCTCCGGAACGAAGCTGCGCTGGCTGCTCGACAATGTCGATGGCCTACGTGAGAAGGCGGAAGTGGGCGATGTCTGCTTCGGCACGATCGACAGCTGGCTGATCTACAATTTGACTGATGGACGCGTGCATGCCACCGATGCGACCAATGCATCGAGGACGCTGCTCTACAATATCGATGACGGCGCCTGGGATGAGGAGCTTCTCGGCATTCTTCGCATTCCGGCCGCCATGCTTCCTGACGTCAGGGAATGTGCCGATGATTTCGGCCGCGTCGACAAGGCGCTGTTCGGTGCGGAGCTTCCGATCCTGGGTGTCGCCGGCGACCAGCAGGCGGCGGCGATGGGCAATGCCTGCTTCGAGCCCGGCATGATGAAATCCACCTATGGCACCGGCTGCTTTGCCCTGCTGAACACCGGCCGGGATCGTGTTTCCTCTTCCAACCGGATGCTGACGACGATCGCCTGCCGGCTCGACGGCGAGACGACCTATGCGCTCGAAGGCTCGATCTTCATCGCCGGTGCCGCCGTGCAATGGCTGCGCGACGGCCTCGGCATCATCGGCCAGGCATCCGAGGCGGGGGTGCTTGCCGCCAAGGCCGATCCCGGACAGCAGGTCTACATCGTTCCGGCCTTCACCGGTCTCGGCGCGCCCTATTGGGATCCGGCCGCGCGTGGCGCGATCTTCGGTCTGACACGAAACAGCGGGCCGGCGGAATTTGCCCGCGCCGTGCTTGAATCCGTCGCCTACCAGACGCTCGATCTGCTGGTGGCGATGAAGAAGGACTGGGGCGTCAACCAGCTGGAAACGGTGCTGCGCGTCGATGGCGGCATGGCGGCTTCGGATTGGACGATGCAGTGCCTGGCCGACATGACCGGAAATCCTGTCGACCGCTCGGCGATCCGCGAGACGACGGCGCTGGGCGCAGCCTGGCTCGCCGGTTCGAAAGCCGGCATCTGGCCAGGCAAGCGGGATTTTGCGCAGGCCTGGGCCTGCGACCGCCGCTTCAGCCCTTCGATGGATGAGACCGAGCGGCAGGGCAAGATCATCGGCTGGAAGAATGCCGTCTCCAGAATGATTTCGGACGCCTCCGCGGGATAGAGCCGCTTCCCGCTCTTACGCGCCGGCGGGCTTTCTATTGATGAAGCTCAGGGCGAGCACGGCGAAGATCAGCGTTCCCGTGCCGACCTGCTGCCAGTAGAAATTCAGATCGGTCAGCAGCAAGCCATTGGCGACGATGCTGAGCAGCAGCGCGCCGAGAACGGTCCCGCCGACATTCGGCCGTCCGAGTGGGCTGAGCGTGGTGCCGATGAAGGTCGCGCCGATCGCATTCAGCAGGAAGGCATTGCCCGAGGAGGGGATGTAGGTGGTGACGGTTGCGGTCAGGATCAGGCCGGCGATTGCCGCGATCAACCCGACCAGGATGAAAGTCACCGCGACATGGGCCGGCGCGGCGATGCCGGAATAGCGCACGACGCCCGGCTGGATGCCGATCGACAGGATGACGCGGCCGAAACGCGTGCGGGCAAAGACAACGGCAGCGGCCGCGATGACGACGATGGCGGCGGCAAGCGGCACCGGAATGCCGGCGATCGTGCCGTGGCCGAGAAAACGGAAGGCTTCCGGCACGCCGTTCGGCGGCAAATAGACCGGATTGCCGCCATTGGTCAGCAACTGCTGAACGCTGCGGCCGATGAACAGGGTGCCGAGCGTGGCGAGGAACGGCGACACGCCGATCCCGGAAATCAAGAGCGCGTTGAAGGCGCCTACGAACGCTCCGGCGGCCAGTCCCGCGAGGGCGGCGACTGCCACCGGCTGCCCGGCGACGACGAGCGAAACGAAGGCGAAGCTGGCAAAATCCATCGCCGTTCCCACCGAAAGATCGATGCCACCCGATGCGACGGCGAAGGTCATGGCGACCGAGACGATAGCCAGCAGCGTGAAATTGTTGACCAGAATGCTCTGCAGGTTGGCAGGCGTCAGGAAAGTCGGGGTTGCCACGGAGAAGGCGGCAAACACCGCAACCAGGGCGAGGATCAGCCCATAGCGCACCAGGCCGCCGGCGATGAGACGCGGCAAGTCGATGCTGGCGGGGGGAGGGGTCTGGAGCGACATGGTCAGGCCTCCTGCCGGCGCAGCAGCGTGGTCGCAGAAACGACGATGAGAATGAGCACGCCCTGGACGCCGCTGACCAGCGTGCTCGAAATGTTCAGCAGCTGGAAACCATTGACCAGGAAGCCGACCAAAAGGGCCGAAAGCAGCGTCCCGGTGATCGTCGGAACCAGCCGGCGCGAAAAGACCGAGCCGAGGAGGGCCGTCACGACGACGGGCAATAGCATCTCGCCGGCGCCGGTCGTGCTGCCGCTCAGATAGGAAACCGACAGGATGCCTGCGATGCCGCCCGAGACGCCGCTGGCGAGGAAGGCGCCGGCCAGCAGCCGGCGAAGCGGCAGACCGGCGGCACGCGCCGCATCCGGAAACTCACCGACGGCGTAGAGACGCAGGCCGAGCGGACTATATTGAACGATCGCCGTGGTGATGGCCGTGAAGCCGAGGAGCACATAGGCAAGAACCGGGATGCCGAAAGGATCCGAGGCGGAAAGCGCCGACAGGAATGGTGTCGAGGCGGGCAGGACGGTATTGCCGGTCAGCACCAACTCCAGGCCGGCGACGACGTTCATGACGGCAAGCGTGGCCAGCAGCGGCACGATGCCGGCATAGACAACGGCAATGGCATTGACCGTGCCGATCAGGGCACCGGTCAAGATTGTCGCGGCAATTGCCGCCGCATCGCCGTAGCCGAGCTGCGTCAGGCTCGCATAGACGGCGGCGCTGAGACCCATATTGGCAGCCAGCGACAGGTCGATGCCACCGGTGACGACATTGGAGCCGCCGGCGATCAGCACGATCGTCAGACCGATGGCAAGCACACCTGAGATGGCCGATTGGCCAAGCACATTGCCGATATTGCCGATGCTGAGGAAATAGGGTGCGGTCAGCGAGAAGATGATCAGGATGGCGGCGAATGCGATCGGCGATCCGAAGCGCAACGCGGTCGCTGCAATATTGCCGGCCCGTCGGGGAGGCCGTTCCGCAGCGGAAAAACCGGAAGGCGCGAATTCCACTTCAGCCGACATGGCGATGTCCCTCGGATGATCCGGTCGATTGAGCGAGCACCGCATCCGCCGTGGTCTCCGACGAGATGAATTCCCGCGCCACGCGGCCGCGGAAGAGCACGAGGATGCGATCTGTGATGCCGACGAGTTCGGGCAGGTCCGAAGACAGCACGATGACGCCGGCGCCGCGCGACGCGAGTTCGCCGATCAGCGTATAGATCTCGACCTTGGAGCCGATATCGACTCCAACAGTCGGCTCGTCGAGGAGATAGACCTCGGAACGGCGGCTCAGCCACTTGGCGATGGCCACCTTCTGCTGGTTGCCGCCCGAAAGCGTGCGCAGCAGGGCGTCCCGCCCATTGGTCTTCACCTGAAGCCGCGTAATCAGAGCGTCCACTTCTTGCTGTTCGCGTCTGCGATCGAGAAAGCCAAAACGCGTGAAGCGGCCAAGGCTGGAAAGACTGATATTTTCCGCGACGCTGAGGTCGAGCGCGACGCCGTGGCGACGCCGATCTTCCGGCACCAGGGCGATCTCGCGGCCGGCCGCCTGGGTGGGATTGGTGAAACGGGCAGCCTTGCCACTGATTTCGATATGGCCGGAAGCCGGGGTCTCCAGACCGAAGAGAGTGCGGACCAGCTCCTTTGCGCCGGAGCCGAGCAGGCCGGTGAGGCCAAGCACCTCGCCGCGGCGAAGCGTGAAACTGATGTCGCTATATTTCCCCGGCGCCGACAGCTGCTCGACCTTGAGGATTTCCGCGCCGGGCGTCACCTGCGGCTTCGGAAACATCTCCTTGATGTCGCGTTCGACCATCAGCCGCGCAATCGCGCCAGCCGAGGTCTCCCCGATCGGCAGGGAGGCGACGTCCAGCCCATTGCGCAGCACGGTGACGTGGTCGCAGAGCTCTTCGATTTCGTTCAGGTAATGCGAGATATAGATGATGGTGACGCCTTCGTCGCGCAGACGGCGGATCAACCGGAAGAGGATATCGGCCTCGCGGCGCACCAGTGCGGCCGTCGGCTCATCGAAGACGAGCACCTTCGGCTGATTGAGGAGCGCGCGGGTGATTTGCACGATCTGCTTTTCGGCAGTCGACAATTCGCTGATCAAGGCGGCGTTCGGCAACCGGATACCGAAATAGTCGTTGAGAATATCAGACGCGCGACGTTGCATCAGTCGCCGGTCGAGGAACGGTGTGCCCGATATCCGCGGTTCCCGGCCAAGGAACAGAGCTTCGCCGACGGTGAAGGTCGGCACCAACAGCCGGTCCTGGTGAATGAAATGGATACCGAGCTCTTCGGCAAGATGCGGTGTCAGCCTGTCGAATGTTTGCCCTTCGATCTCGATCCGGCCGCCATCCGGCTGATGAAGACCGGCCAGCAGTTTGATCAGCGTCGACTTGCCGGCGCCGTTCTGGCCGACGAGACCGTGGATGGTGCCGCGCCTGACGATCAGCGACGCACCGGCAAGCGCCTGCGCACCGCCGAAATGCTTGACGATGCCTTCAAAGCGGATGATGTCGTCGCGGGCCGTCACCGGCGGCTTCAACGAAATGGCCGTCATATCGATCTCTCCGGGCGGGCAGATTGCGAGCGATCCGGCGATGACCGGACCGCTCGTGTTCAGTGTCAGCCGATGCCGAGCTTCTTGGTGACTTCGCCGACATTGGCCTTGTTGGCGAGCAGTGCCGGAACATAGGTCTCGCGCGGCAGCGTCTGGCCGGCGAGCAGCTTGGCGACGTTGCGGATGGCGGTGCGGCCGATTTCCGCCGGCTGCTGGGCGACATCGGCACCGGCTGGCGAATTCGGATCGGCGATGAGCTGGAGCACTTCCGGGCTGCCATCGACACCGTAGGTGCGGATCTCGGTCCGCCCGGCGGCCGCCAAGGCCTGGGTCGCGCCAAGCTGCGGAATGTCCCAGGCCGACCAGATCGCCTTGATCGAACCCTTTTCCGGATACTTGTTGAGGATCGCCGTGATCTGCGTGAAGGCGTCCTGCACGGTATTCGGGATGACGTCGCGCAGTTCCGGCTGGAGGATTTTGACCTTCGGGAAATATTTGACGACATTGACCAGCTGGTCGTAGCGGATCGCGCAGGGGGTTACGCCGTAGAAGCCGTTGAAGACGACGATATTGCCTTCGCCGCCAATATCGGAGACGAGCTGCAGCGCCAGGTCCTTGCCGATGCCCCAGTTATCGGAGGTGGTGTTGTTGATCGAATTGGTCGAACCGACGTCGACGGTCAGAACCGGGATCCCGGCATCGCGCGCCTTCTTCAGCCAGGGATCGATGACGCTGAGCGTTCCAAGGATCTGAACGATCGCATCCGGCTTCTGGGCAATCAGCGTCTGCAGCTGCGAGACGAGCTTGCCGTCATTGCGTCCGGCATCGACGGCGATCGGCTCGCCACCGAGGCGCTTTACCTCCTCGATCTGGGCATTATAGGCCTGCAGGTCGAAGAAGTGATCGGTGCCGGTTGCGCTGATGGCGATGCGCTTGCCTTTCAGCGACAGTTCTTCGCCCGCGGCAAAAGCCGACTTCTGTCCGATGAGCGATGCACCGGCGACGGCGACCCCGGCCGCGGCGGACAGTTTCAGCAGCTCTCGTCTTCCGAGACCGTTTTCAGACTTTTCGATATTCATCGCAATTTCTCTCCAATTAATTATGTCTATAGATTAAATGGATTAATGCGGATGGATAGGAACGAATTTCCAAAAGAACGATCTCCGGGGGAAAGAGTGGACAAAACGAAAGCTCTTCCCTGGCCGCGGTTTCCCGCGACCAGGGATGATTCCGGAGGCCTCGGCGGTTTTCAGAGCGGTCGATGAGTCTGCAGCCACCGATCAAGAAGAACATGCACTGCATAATTCTTGCGCATGCGAGCAAATTTGCCGAAGGCGAACTCCTGCCGGGCCGCGGTGCCGTGTGGCGCGACAGCAGGCGTAAAATCACGATTTAACGGGGCACCGTCGGGTTTTATGCTGCGACGTTGATATCCAGCGCGAAGCTTCGCTCCACTTGGCGCGCAACTTGCCTCTCCCCTGCCAGGGAGAATGAAACAATGCCCGATATCGACCCGCAGATTTTCTCAATAAGCCGGCCATCCCTTGGAGGCTACAAGGCTTTCGTTCAACGCGACATGATTGTCGAGACCTATCGTAGCGCCGCGGGGCAAATGGTTTCGAGGGGCTCCCTTCATCGAATTTCGATCAACCGCACGGCGCACGGCAAATATGCCTATCGGCTTGGAAGCGGGGCATTCCGCAAAGTTGAGAGGCCGCCGTTCACCCTCGGATTTCAACCGGCCGCCACCGTCCTTGAAGTCGATGGCGATGCGGCGGATTATATCTCGATCTTCCAGTCACCTGCGCTCTACAGCAGCATTGGCGGCTCTCGCTTCGATTCCGAGCATTGGGATAGTGATGCGCTCAGCGCGACGACTGATCCGACAACGCTGCAGGTCGCGCTCTCCCTTGCATGTGCCGCCGAGAAGACCAGGCGCGACGACCCGCTTTTGATGCAGCATCTGGGGATGGCGCTCGCCTGTTGCGTTGTAAAACTGCTGGGCGCCAAACCTGAAGCCGGCGATCGTCCGCTGACATCGGAGAACCTTCGACGGGTGATCGACTACATCGAAAACCTGCTTGGCAAATCCGATCTGAGTGTGGAGGAACTGGCCGGGGTGGCCCATATGAGCCCCTTTCACTTCAGCCGGGAATTCAAACGGGCGGCTGGCATGGCGCCGCATCGCTTCGTTCTCGAACGCAGGATCGAACGAGCACGGCTTTACCTCGCCGATGGCAAGGAGACGCTCGCAAACATCGCTTATGCCACAGGCTTTTCCAGCCAGGCGCATTTCTCCAGCGTCTTTCGCCGTCTGATGGGGGCGACACCGAAGGAATACCAGCGTTCGGTCCGTCTTTGAGCCGGCTCTTGCCGATGACAGATCAGCAGCTTTGCGAAAGACAACCGCACGAATTTGAAATCTCTTGAGGCTGCGGTCTGCGAGGCTTTTCCCATCAGGAGGCCCATATGACCGCTTTTGCCCAAACCAATCCGATTACCGACATCTGCTTTTTAGTCGAGGACATCGACAAAGCATCGGCCTTCTATGTCGAGCGGCTTGGCTTCAAGCCGCGCCGCCGGGCTCCGGGCTTTGCCGATTTCAAAGGGGCGGGCGTGACGCTGGCGCTCTGGGAGATCGAGCATATCGCCGAGAATACCGGTGTCTCAAGCCGCCGTGCCCCGCAAGGTGCGCACAAGGCCTGCGCGGCCATCGAGCTCGCCTCGCCAGAGCAGGTCGATGCTGCCTATGCGGAGCTGAAAGCTGCGGGCGTGCTCTTCCACGCGCCGCCGCAGGATTATGTCTGGAACGCGCGATGCGTCTATTTCGCCGATCCTGACGACAATCTCTGGGAAATCTATGCGTGGTCCGCAGGTGGCCCGATCGGTGACATCGGCCCGCAATAGCGAGCGCAATCGGTCGGTCGTCCAACAATCCAACAAGGGGAAAGGCAAACAAATGAACGGGGAAGACAAACAAATCGTGGTCGGCAGGCGTACCGTCCTGAAGGGCGGAGCCTTTGCCCTTGCTGCAGCGACGGCAGGGATCAGCGTGTTCGTGCCGCGTCACTCCAAAGCCGCCGCATCCAAGGTCGTCATCAAATATGACTGGCTGATGAGCAACGGACAGATCGGCGATATCGTCGCAGTCAAGCGTGGGCTGTTCGAGGCCGAGGGTCTCGACGTCGAGTTTTCCCCTGGCGGTCCCAATTCGGCAACGGTGCCGCCCGTGATCACGGGTGATGCGCAGCTCGGCCAGTTCTCGGATTCGGCACAGCTTCTTCTTGCCAGGTCATCCGGCGTGCCGATCAAGATCTTCGCCTGCGGTTTCCGCATGGCGCCTTTCGCCTTCTATTCGCTGCCCAAGGCGCCGATCCGCACCGTCAAGGACATGATCGGCAAGCGCATCGGCATCCAGCCGACGGCTCGTTATGTCCTTGATGCCATCCTGCTGAAGAACAATATCGATCCCTCGAGCCTGACCATCACCAATATCGGCTTCGACATGACGCCGCTGATGACCGGTCAGGTCGATGCAGTGACCGGATGGATCACTAACACGCAAGCCCTTTCCATCATCGGCCCCGACCGCATTGATCTGATAATGAAGGACACGGGCCTGCCGTCCTACGCCAACGTCTATTTTGCCACCGACGATGCCGTGACCGGCCATGCTGAGACATTGGCAAAGGTGTTGCGTGCGGTCGCCAAGGGTTGGGCCTGGACGCATGACCATCCCGAAGAGGCGGTCAAATTGACGGTGGAGGCCTATCCGCAGCTCGACCTTGCCGTGGAGCTGAAGACGATACCGCGCATATTGTCGCTGAGCTTCGACGCAGCAACCGGTAAGGATGGCTGGGGCAGTTTCGATCCGGCGGCGCTTGCCGAACAGATTTCCGTCTACGACAAGATCGGCCAGTTCAAGAGCGGCGCGCCGAAGCTGGAGGACTGCTATACGGCCAAAATCCTGGACATGACGGCGGACGACCGCCCGAAGATTGCGTGAGAGCGGATTTGCCTGAAGCAGCGGCCATCGAAACCAAGGATCTGGCTGTCGGTTATGCCGGCGCTGTCGAGACGACCCGCATTCTGTCCGGCGTCGACCTCAGCGTCGGCAGGGGCGAGTTTCTGACCATTCTCGGTCCCTCTGGCTGCGGCAAGTCGACCTTGCTGCGTGCCGTGGCGGATCTTCTCCCGCCGCTTGACGGGCGGCTGTCGGTGCTCGGCAGGACAGCGTCGGAGGCGCGCCGGCGGCGCGAGGTCGCCTTCGTCTTTCAGGACGCAACGCTGCTGCCGTGGCGGACCGTGAAAGAGAATGTCGCGCTGCCGCTGCAGGTGGGGAAGAACAGCGTCTCGCGATCGGTCGATCCGCGGCCCGACCACTGGATCGAACTGGTCGGCCTGTCGCATCTGGCCGACCGCTATCCGCATCAACTGTCCGGGGGCCAGCGCCAGCGTGTCGCCATTGCGCGCGCGCTTCAATGCCAGCCGGATATCCTGCTCATGGACGAACCCTTCGGTGCGCTCGACGAGATCACCCGCGAACGACTGAACGACGAGCTTCTGGACGTCTGGCGCCGGACCGGCACGACCATCCTGTTCGTCACCCACAGCGTCGTCGAGGCGATCTATCTCGGCGGACGCGTGCTGGTGCTGGCGGCCAATCCGGGCCGCGTCCAGGCGTTGATCGATCTTGCGCCCCTGAAAGACGAGCGCGGCCTCTGTCGGCGCGAGAGTCTCGATGTCCAGGAGACAGCCGCCCATCTGCGCCATTTGTTGCAGCAGGGGAGTTCGGCTGCATGATGCATCGTCCGTTGTCATTCGCCGAGGCAATCGGCCTTCCTGTTATCGGCGCCCTTTCGCTGATTCTCGCTTGGCAGTGGCTGGTGCCGGCGCTCGGTATTCCGGCCTATATCGTTCCAACGCCGCTGGCGATCCTGCGCACGCTTGGCATCGAATGGCGCTTCCTTCTGTCGAATGCCGTTCCGACATGGGGTGAGGCGGGCCTCGGCTTCCTCTTGGGCAATAGTCTCGCCGTGATCCTGGCGGTTGCCTTTGTTTATAATCCGCGGTTCCAGGCCGCCTATTTTCCCGTCGTCCTGCTCTTCAACACCATCCCCGTGCTGGCGCTCGCGCCGATCATCATCCTCATCTTCGGCCTCGGCATGCTTCCGAAGGTCATCATTGCTGCTCTGATCTGCTTCTTCCCAACCCTGGTGAATACCGCCCGCGGCCTCAATCTGGCGACTGCGAGCGAGCTTGACCTGATGCATGTGCTTTCGGCGAGCCGGTGGGAGACGTTCTGGCGCCTGCGCGCCCCACGGTCTGTCCCCTTGCTCTTTGCGTCGCTGCGCATTTCGGCAACCACCTGTGTGATCGGCGCCATCGTCGGGGAGTGGATCGGCTCGAACCAGGGGCTGGGCGCAGTGATCATCCAGTCGACATTCAACTATCAGGCGGAAAGGCTTTTTGCCGCCGTCGTGCTCGCCTCTTTCTCCGGCATCGTCTTTTTTGCCGCTGTTGCCCAGATCGAGCGGATTTTCCGTCGGCTGCAGCCGGCGCGCAACTGAAAGCGTTCAATGCGGGCAGCACATCTCCATGACTGGCTCATCGCCTGGGCAAACAGGGGATGGCCAAAACGCTGACACTTTCCAGCATATGGCAAGGCCTCCCGCTTTGTCTGCGGGAGGCCTTGCTTCCGCTATTCGTCCATCGTCTCCCCGATGTCGGAGAGATCGATGCCATGGGTGTCGAACCACCAGTCGGGACTCATCTCGGAATGGCGGTCACGCAAACGCAGATATTTGGCGCGCAGTCGCTTCTGGCGTTCGACCTCTTCCGCGAAGAAGGGATGATCGAGCGTGCCGCCCATCTTGTGGATGCGGCGGAGCAGTTTTCGCAAGACGTATCCCTGCTCCTTATTGCCCGGCCGGTAGCCGCTTTCCACGATGGTCATGACCGTCTCGCACAGTGTCCCGAGCGCATCGTCTTGCGGCGCGCCGCTGACGATCATGTCGAGGCGTTCCGCGCCGAAGCCGACGTCGATGCAGGTTCCGAGCGGATTGACGATGTTTCCGATCTCGACGCCATCCTTGTAGAACTCGGTGCAGTATCCGCTGATGCCGCCATCGCTCCATATGCATTCGGGATCCGGCACGATGGGCACGCGCCCGCCATAGAGCGGCGTCCATTCCACCAGGCGGTCGGGATGGATCGTCACATGATCCGGCACGAGCCCTACCGTTTCCAGAAACTCGAGCCAGAAATCGATGGCGTTGCCGACGGTCATTTCCCTGAAGGAGAAAAGGCCGAGCATGGAGAAATGGAGAAGATGAGTTCCGTCGCCGATCTCGTCGAGGTCGCCCATGCGCAGGCAAGCCTGGCTGTTTGCGACGGTTCCACTATGGGAGGGATCGGAGAAGAGGGGCTTGTACTGCTGCATTCCAGCGCTGCAGAAGAGCGTGGTATCGTCATGCGGCCGTACGGATTCGATGCGTATGAAATTGATGCCCTTGGAAAGGCAGAAGTCTTGATATTGCTGGATCAGGCGTCCCGCGGTGACATAGGCAACCTCCTTCATTGTTCGTATGCCTTTGGTAAAGATAGCGGTCTCTCGCGCGCACGGCAATCCGCCGCTATCGAAGATAAGCCGGGATGGCACCCTTGAACATTGTTTCACTTGAGACTAAGTATAGCCTCAAGTGAAAAGGAGCCGTTGCCATGATGGGATTTGCCGGTATCGCCGATGTTCTCGGGCTGCCCGCCAGGGAGCCGGTATCGCGTTCGGCCTTCGGCCTGCTCTCCAGCATCGAGGAAGGATTGCCGGTCAAGGCGCTTGACCGCATGGCGCTGCTTCTGGCGCCTGATGATGCGCAGTTCAAATACCGGCTGGTTCCGAAGGCCACCTATGAACGGCGCAAATCCAAGCATCGGCTCTCCTCGGATGAAGGCATAAAGCTTGCCCGTCTCGCGCGTGTCTGGGGCCAGGCGCTCGATGTCTGGCAGACCGAGATCGAGGCCCGCGACTTCCTGTTTCGGCCGCATGCAATGCTTGAGGACAGGCGGCCGATCGACGTGGTCATCCAGAGCGAGATCGGCGGCGAGCTCGTGCTCGATATTCTCGGAAGCCTGAAATACGGCAGCGCTGCGTGAGCGCACAGGTTCTTGATCGTACGCTGACATCCGTCCGCATCGGAGATCCCAGTGGAACCTATCCGATCTTCGACGCCACCGGCTCGACCATTGCGCCGGGGAGGTGGAACACGTCGGGCAGCCCGATCATCTATACGAGCGAGCATTATTCGACGGCACTGCTCGAAAAGCTCGTCCATGGCAGCGGGCGGCTGCCACCCAACCAGCACTATGTCACGATCACCCTACCGCGTGGGCTAAGCTACGAGGTCTTCTCCGAGCCCGCGCTGCCCGGCTGGGACAGCATGCCGGCAAACGTCAGCAAGGCTTTCGGCGAACGCTGGTGCCAGGAAAAGCGCAGCGCCATCCTACTGGTCCCAAGTGTCGTCGCCCGCGTCGACCGCAACATGCTGATAAACCCGGCCCACCCGGAATTCCGATTGATCACAGTAAGCCTCCACCAACCGGTCTTCTGGGATCGCCGCTTGTTCGGCATGTGACGGGTTGGCGGTGCAATCAACGTTGCCGCAGAGCAGATCAAAACGCCGGACAGATGAGGCTTGGTCAGCAGATCATGAGGCTGCCACCAAACGCACCGACAAGAGCTCTCGGCCCGACGTAGCCAAGGCCTTTATCCAAAGGCACAGGAGGCCATTTTAAACGAGGAAGTGGCTGCCTCGACTGCTCACGCGTCCGTCTCCCATGGATTTATCACCGCTGCGCCGGTGTCGTCGAAATCGCCGATATTGCGAGTGACGACAATCAGATCATGGACGATTGCGGTTGCAGCGATCAGCCCGTCGATATCGCCACGCGGCCGGATGGCGGCGATGCGGCCCCATTCGACGGCGATCTCGTCGGTCACCGGCAGGATCCGGTCGCCATGATCATAACGCAGCTTGCGCAGCCATTCGGTGAGATGCGCCGAGGTCTTCGGATCCGACTTCTGTTTGAGGGCAATACCGCGCATGATCTCGCCAAGCGTCAGCGCGCTCAGGTGGATGGTGAGCGGGTCGATGGAGCACAGCCAGGAGACCGCCTGCGGCGTGCCGCGTCGCGCCTCCGAGACGATGTTGGTGTCGACCAGATACATCAGAAGGCGACGTCGCGGCTTGGCGTCTTGTTGCGTGCTTCGACCGCATCGGCGAACTCATCGTCCCAGGCGGGGCCACCGAGCAGGTCGTCGACGAGCGTCGGCCTGCCGGCGCGCAGGGCGTCGTAGTCGCGGGCGGACAGAACGACGGCCGCGCGTTCGCCGCGCACGGTAACCACCTGCGGCCCTTCTTGTCGGGCCTTCTGCACGACCTTCGAAAATTGGTTCTTGGCGTCCTGCAACTGCCATTCCATCGATTCTGCTCCTAGCTAGACTGTCTAGCTATGTAGTCTTGGAATGTCGACGCGTCAACGGCGGGACGCTCCTGAACGACAGAGTCCGGCTCTGCTATTGGATGTCATAACGAAGTTCAAAATCGTTGTGTCGGCGATGGGCGCTTGTTGGTCCTCATGGAAGCCGCGATCACGCTCTCTGCCGCGGCGAGCGGGCCATCAGCCTGGCATAGGCGATGGCCGACAGCATGTTGACGTGGTTTGCCTTGCCGGTGCCGGCGATGTCGAAGGCGGTGCCGTGATCGACCGAGACGCGGTCGATCGGCAGGCCGAGCGAGACGTTGACCGCCGTGTCGAAGGCAACGAGCTTGATCGGGATATGGCCCTGGTCGTGATACTGGGCGATGACGAGATCGAAGGCGCCGTTATAGGCGCGGGCAAACACCGTATCGGCGGAGATCGGACCGACGACGTCGATGCCCTTTGCCTGCGCCTGTTCGACGGCGGGCGCCAGGAATTCCGTATCCTCGGTGCCGAACAGGCCGTTTTCGCCGCAATGGGGATTGAGTCCGGCAACGGCGATGCGCGCTGTCTTGCCGAGCCGCAGGAAGTGCCTGTGGCCGGCTTCGATTGTCGCCAGCACCCGCTCAGTCTTGGCGCGCTCGATCGCGCCCTTCAGCGAGATATGGGTGGAGACGTGGATGGTGTTCAGCCGCTCGGAGGCAAGCAGCATGAAGGAGCTCTTCGAGCCGGTGAGATGCGCGAGCAGCCCGGTGTGGCCGTCATGGTGATGGCCGGCGAGGTTCATCGCCTCCTTGTTGATCGGCGCGGTGACGATGACGTCGGCTTGTCCCGACATGGCGAGATCGACGGCGCGGGTGATATAGCGCACCGAGGCATCGCCGGCGACGGGGCTGACCTTGCCGATCTCGGGCAGGGCGGCGGCGAGCGCGACTTCGTCGACGGCAATCCTGTCGTCACCGGGCGCATCGGCAGGCCCGAACCGCAGTCCGGTGCCGCTGACGCGGTCGGCGCGTTCCAGCGCTTCGACATTGCCGACAATGACGAAATCGCGGCGCTCTTCCCTGGGCAGAGCTGCCAAGGCCTTGACGATTACCTCGGGGCCGACGCCGGCCGGATCGCCGAGCGTCACGGCGACTTTCGCATTCCTGTCCATCGATCGAATTCCTTCTGAAAACTTTGTCGCCTAGAACGCGGCCGCGTAAATCGCGCGAATGTCGGCCCGAGAGAGATCTCGCGGATTGTTATCGAGCAGACGGCGAATGGCAAAGGCGTCGTCGGCCATGGCGTCGAGATCACTTTCCGGCACGCCGAGGCCTGAGAGCTTCATCTCGATGCCGAGTTCGGCGCAGAAAGCATAAGCCGCATCGAAGACGGAGGTGACGTTGCCGGAGGTTTCACACCCAAGCGCCTCCATCACCGCCTTGGTTTTCTCAGGCGCGGACGGTGTATTGAAGGCGAGAACATGCGGAAAGATCAGCGCATTTGCCGCGCCATGGGCCACATGCCAGCGCGTTCCGAGGGGATAGGCGAGCGCATGGCCGCCGGCGGTGTTGACCGGGCCGAGGCAGAAGCCACCGTAAAGCGAGGCGAGCGAGAGGCCGGCGCGCGCCTCGGCGTCGTTGCCGTCCTTGACGGCGCGGGCGAGATATTTGCCGACGAGCCGCGTCCCCTCGATCGCATAGATGTCGACCATCGGATGCGCCTTGCGGTTGGTGAAGGCCTCGACGCAATGGGCCATGGCATCGACGCCGGTGGCGGCCGTCGTGCGAGCCGGGACGCTGAAGGTCAAAGCAGGATCGATGACGGCGATATCGGCCAGCATATGCAGGCTTTCGACGGCAAGCTTTGCCATCGTCGCCGGATCGGTGACAAGCGCACGGATGCCGGCCTCGCTGCCGGTGCCCGATGTCGTCGGCACCTGGGCAAGCGCTACCTTGCGCGGCCCATGCACCTTGTTCGGACCGACGACCTCGTGCAGCGTCTGGGCAGAGCCGGCAAGCACGGCGGCAAGTTTTGCTAGATCCATGGCGCTGCCACCGCCGAAGCCGACAATCAGCTCGGCATCGGCGGCGTTTGCCGCCGCCAGCACCTTTGCGAGATTGGCCGTATCCGGTTCGGGCGTCACTTCGGCAAAGACGGTTACCTCGCCCTTCAGCTCCAGTACGTCAATGCGCGAGGCATTGAAGGCATCGGAGATGACGAGCGTGCGACGATAGCCCTTTTCGGCGGCCCATTTGCCGAGCTTTCCCGCCGTGCCGACGCCGAATTCGATCAGATGCGGCCGAACTATCGTGATCGGCGAATCCAAGCTGGCCATGAACCAGTCCTCCCTGCAAGATCTTGCGGCAATATCATCGTCCTCTTTAATGTAAAGTTGTAAGGTCAATGTCAAGCCAGCATTCCAGAGAGCAGAAGTTTTTATCATCTGACGTGCGCTCGAGCGCGCTTCAACGCGGCGTTGCTGTGCCAATATCGATAAAGATATCAGTGTGTTATGAAATTCGTCATGGTTATGCCGGCATTTCATGCACCGCTGGCCCATCATCTTTGCGACGGCGGTGAATAATCTGAGCCTGTTGTCAATTTCCCCGTCCGTCAACCCGCAGCCGTTGCCATCCTGCATCCTTGCGATCGGATGCAGGTTTACTATTTTCCGGCTGCCGCTTTGCTCACGGCAGGGATTGCGGGGCGAGGCGCACATATTTGATGGCGCGCCGGTAGTAGGTGTAGGCGATATGCAGCGTGCCGTCGCCGCCCTGGACGATCGAGGGGTAGGAGAACTCGCGGTTCAGCGACTCTTTCGAATTGTTGCTGAGGCAGAAGCCGTCGCCGGTATCGAGATCGATGCGATGCGGAAAGCTCTTGCCGCCATCCCTTGATATCGCCAGGCTCAGCGGCGCACGCGGAACACCCCAGACGGCCTTGCGTGCGCTGGTATCGGCAACGACGGCGGTCTCTCCAGCTTCGCCACCCTCGATTTCGTCATAGAGAGACTGGCGACGTGCATCCGACATGCCGGCATTCGAATGGTTGTAAACCATTGCGATTGCTCCATCATTCAGGATCGTGGCCTGGATCGAGGAGTTGTTGTTCGGCAGTTCGGCGGGCTCGGGCGCACTCCATGTCTCGCCGCCATCGGGTGATCGGCTGGAAAGGATGTTTTCGGCAAAACGATTGCGGTAGAAGGCGATCATCTCGTCGCCGCCAAGCGGCAGGATGTTCATGTGCACCGCGCCGATACTGTCTGGAATATCGCGCATCTGCCAACTCGCGCCGCCATCACGTGACATCAGCACCGCAGCCGTATCGGCATCGCCGCTCCAGCGCTGGCCATTCAGGCCGACGCAACGGAAGACCGGAAGCAGCCAATCGCCCCTGCCGTTGACGACGATCTGCTGGCGAACGAAAGTGCCGGGACTGTCGCAGAGAATTTGGACCGGGCCGAAAGTCTGGCCGCCATCACCTGAAATCCGGCATTTGACAACAGAACCGTCCTGATTGCCGGAAGTCTGCGAGGTATAGAGCAGCCATACGTTTCCATCTGGAGCCTTGAAAATTAACGGATTTTGTTCGGATTTCTCCGGGTCGTCGCTCATCTTTTCCGGCACGGACCATCGCCCGGAGCCCGGCGCCAGCCGCGACATGTAAATCGAGATATCGCCCATGCCCTCCATCGTGCCGCCGAACCAGACGCAGGTCAGCGTGCCGTCGGGCAGAAAGGCGAGATTTGCGGCATGGTTCTGGATGCAGGGGGAGGGCAGATAGGCATCCGCACGACCCTCGATTGTGGGGTGAGGGGCGATGGCCCCGGTCATCAGGGCCGGAATGGCTTCCGGAGGCAGGCCGGTAAAACTCATGACGGATCTCCTCAAGGCAGCTTGGCGTAGCTTTCGGCGAGTGCGGCATAGTCGGCATCGCCGAGCGGCATCAACGGCGCGCGCGTACGCTTCCAGGCGGGATTGCCGGTCTTCAGCCCAACCATCGCCTTGATGGTCGGGATCTGGACGTAGGAATTGGAAAGCGTTCGATAGGCGTTGATGCGGGCCTGCGCCGCCTCGACATCGGCGGCGCGCGCCTCGTCATGGACATGCTCGTAGACGGTGCGGAGCGAATTCGCCACGAGATTGGAGGTGGCGGTGATGCAGCCGGCGCCGCCCGCCTTCAGCAGCGGCAACAACAGCGGATCGGCGCCTGCGAGCACTGAGAAGCCGGGATAGGCGGCGATGATCGCCTGCATGTTGTTGAAATCTCCCGCAGATTCCTTGATGCCGACGACCGTCTCTGGGAAGGCCGCAATCAACCGCCCGATCAGCGGAATGGATAGCGGAACGCCTGAGACCTGCGGAATATGATAGAGGATGACCTGCAAGCGCGTGTCGGCGACCTTCTCCAGCACCTGCGAATAGGCGGCGAAGAGACCATCGTCGGAGACGCCTTTGTAGTAGAAAGGCGGCAGCATCACCACCTTGGTGACGCCAAGCGACAGCGCGTGCCGGGTCAATTCCGCAGTCTCGGGAATGGCGACGACGCCAGTGCCCGGCAAAAGCCTGTCGGCGGGAATGCCGGCCTTCAGTGCCGCTTCCAGAATGGCGCGGCGCTCGGCGCCGGAGAAGGAATTGGCCTCGCCCGTCGTGCCGAGCAGCGCCACGCCATGGCACCCCTCGGCCAGCAACTGCCGGCAATGGTCGGTGAAAAGGCCGAAATCCGGCCTGTTGTCCGCCGTCAGCGGCGTTGCGGAGGCGCTGAAAACGCCGGTAATCCTGTGATGGCTCATTCCGCCCTCCTCGGCGCGTCCTGTCTTGCCGATCCGTGTTCGAACCGGGAGGCTGCGCATTGCAATTGTCATCGGTCTGTCGCGATGGAGTGCAAAGAACTTTTATATTGCCGCGATTTTGTCAAGAAGACAAAATGCCGTGAAGCCGCCGCGAAAAGTTATCTATCTGTTATAACTTATATATTTTCAGGAGAAAATTTTGTTCGGATTGAAATCGCGATTTTTTGTTGACATATTTACAATAACGAGAGAACGATACGGAACGGATTGTGCTGCGCCTGGCAGGTGCAGGGAGAGCGCTGCCGAATTCACTCTGGGAGGAATGCCATGTCTGATCAATCGGATAAAACCAAAATATCACGTCGTAACGCGCTGAAGCTCGGCCTTGCAGCCGGTGTCGGCCTCACCGTATTCGGGATGAATGCCCGCATCGTTATGGCCGATGAAGGCCAGGTCCTGAAGGTCGCAAATCCGGCCTTCGACCAGGACTGGTCGCCGCTGCGCGGCGGCGGCAGGACGTTCCGCTGGAATTCGATCTGGTGGGCATCGCCGATGTATTTCGACAGCGAAGGCAATATCAAGCCCTACGTCTTCACCAGCTGGGAATCGGCCGACAACACAGTCTGGACCTTCAAGCTCGACCCGAAGGCCGTCTTTTCCGACGGCAGCAAGATCACCTCGGCGGATGTCAAGGGATCGTGGGAAGTCTCCTCGATGCCCAACACCAAGAACCAGCGCGCCGACCAGGTGCTGAGCAGGGTCAAGGGTTACGCCGAAATCGCCGCCGGCTCCGGCAAGGAGTTGACTGGTGTCGCGACACCCGACGAAGGGACGGTCGTGGTGACGCTTGGTGCCGCAGACCCGATCTTCTTCATGCGCCTGGCAAACCACATCGCGCCGATCACCAAGGCATCGCAGTCGCGCGGCAGCGACGGCGAGGAGATCATCGATTGGTATAAGCCCGATAGCAAGCCGGTCTTCTCCGGTCCGTTCAAGCTGACGAGCATCGACATCGACGCCGGCAAACTCTCGTTCGAGCCGAATGAGAACTTCTTCGGACCGAAGCCGAAGCTTGCCCGTATTGATATCACCTCGATCGAGGATAATGTCACTGCAACGTCGCTGATCAAATCGGGCGAGTTCAACGCCCATACCGAACTTGTCACCTCGACCATCATCCAGGATCTTGGTCCGGAATTCTCGGCCGGCCCGCTGATCCCGACCAGCCAGCATTTCTGGTTCAACATCTCCCGCGCGCCGATGGACGATCCGAAGGTCCGCCAGGCGCTGATCATGGCCGTCGATCGCGACGGCCTGTTCAAGGCGTCCTATCCCGACGGCCCGCACAAGAAAGCCGACCAGATCCTCAACTCGGTTCCGGGTGCGGAGAATTCCGGTTTCGAGCCTTATCCCTATGATCCGGCTGCTGCCAAGAAGCTGCTTGCGGAATCGACCTACGGCGGTCCGGAGCGCCTGCCGAAGATCCTGTTCGTCGGCATTTCGGCGCCGGCCATTCAGGCCGCCGCCCAGTTCATCGCCGAGCAGTGGCGTCAGAATCTCGGCATCACAGCCGTCGACATGAAGCCGCAGCAGGATTCCTATGCGGGTCCGGATCAGAATTCGGTCCAGATCTTCCGCGACGACGTCGGCACCCGCGTTCCCGATGCCGTCTCCTATCTGGCGGGCTGCATCGCCTCGACCTCGTCGAATGCGCAGAACAAGCTCGGTGGATACAAGAACGACAAGGTCGACAGTGCCCTTGCCGAGGCCACGACCAAGGCTGCGGACGATCCGAAGCGCATCGCTCTCGCCCAGGAAGCCCAGAAGGCGTTCCGCGAGGATTGGGCCTTCATTCCATGGTATTCTCAGGCGATGTCGCGCTGGGCTACCAAAGAGGTCAAGGGCCTGGAAAAGAACCTTGACTGGCAGGTCGTCGAACCCTGGAACATTTCCATCGGTTGATCCGGCGGAAACCGTTCCAATCGGCAATAACCCGCGCGAAGGCCGCAAGGCCTTCGCGCACGTATCAAAAAGAAGAGATGCGATCGCAGCCAAAAGCGGGAACGCGTCGAACAACAGGTGGGAGGTGGCCTTGCTGCGCTACGTGCTAACCCGATTTGCCATCTGGATTCCGTCCGTTTTGGTGGTGATGCTGGCGGTCTACGCGCTGGCCTTCTATGGTGCAGGCGATCCGATCAAGCTGATCTTCCTGCGCGCGCCAGGCGACGTCGCCTATAATCCGCAGCGCATCGAAGCCATTCGCGAAAGTGCCGGTCTCAACAAACCCTTCATCGTCCAGTTCGGCCTTTACATCTGGAACCTGCTGCACGGCCAGTTCGGCAATTCGTTGACCTCGGGCCGCTCCGTCTGGGCAATGGTCTCGGCCGCAGCCCCCGTCTCCTTCCAGCTTGCGATCTGTTCCATCATCCTGACCGCCGTCGTCGCGATCCCGCTCGGCATGATCGCTGCGCTCAACCAGAATTCGCGCATCGACTATGCCATTCTGGGCTCCGCACTCTTCCTCTGGGCGATCCCGGCCTATGTCGCCGGTCCGATGCTGATGGTCGGCCTCATCGTGCTGCTGCCGGGTGCAAGCGTGCCCTATGGCTGGGGCGGCATCTTCGATGTCCGTATCCTGCTGCCGTTGCTCGTCCTTTCCTTCCAGCCGATCGCGCTGATCGTGAGGCAGACGCGTGCCGCCGTCATCGAGGTACTGTCGGAGGATTTCGTCCGCACCGCCCGCGCCAAGGGCGTGCCCGAGATCATCGTGGCATTGCGCCATATCCTGCGGCCGGTGCTGACGCCCGTCGTCACGCAGCTCGGCCTGATCATGATCACCATCGTCAACGGCGCGATCTTCGTCGAACTCGTCTTCGGCCTGCCGGGCCTCGGCCGGTTGACTGTGCAGGCGCTGATCAATTCCGATTATCCGGTCATTCTGGCGATCACGCTGATCGGCTCATTCCTGGTGATGGTCTCGAACCTCCTGGTGGATGTGCTCTATCCGCTGCTCGACCCGCGCGCCAATGATTCAAGAAGGAGCCGCTGACCATGTCCGCCATCCCTCTTTCCACCACCGAAACCGTCGAAGAGCCGGTCAGCCTGTGGCGCGATGCCTGGTATCGGCTGAAGCGCAACAGGCTCGCCATCTTCGGCCTCGTCATCGTCCTGATCCTCGGCTTCACGGCGATCTTCGGCCCCTACCTCACGCCTTATGATTATTTGAGCCAGGACCTCAACGCCCGCAACGTCCTGCCGTCGATGAGCCACCTCTTCGGAACCGACGATCTCGGCCGCGACGTCTTCAGCCGCGTGGTCTTCGGCACACGCACCGCCTTCCTCGTCGCCATCATCGTCACCGTCTTCGCGGTGCTGATTGGCCTGGTGCTCGGGGCCGTCGCTGGTTTCTTCGGCAATCCATTCGATCGCGCCATCATGTGGCTGACCGACGTGACGATGTCGGTTCCCAACCTGCTGCTCGTCGTCGTCATCAACGCCTCGCTGAAATCGCCGATCAGCAAATGGATGGAGGCGCGTTATCTCGCGACCCTCAATCCCTTCTACCGCGAAACCATGTGGGTGGATTTCATTCTCGTCTTCGGCTCGATGGCGCTGATCTCCTGGCCGCCTTACGCCCGTCTCGTGCGCGCCCAGGTACTGTCGATCCGCAGCCGGCCCTATATCACCGCGGCCCAGGCGCTCGGCCTGTCGAACTGGATCATCATCAAGCGTTATGTCATTCCGAATGCGCTCGGCCCCCTGATCGTCTCGGTCAGCGCCGGCCTCGGCACGGCGATGGTGCTGGAAAGCGCCTTCAGCTTCCTCGGCGTCGGGGTCAATCCGCCAACGCCGAGCTGGGGCAACATGATCTCGGACGGCCTGCGCGTCTGGCAGCATTATCCCCACCTTCTCGCCGCTCCGGCGGCCGTGCTCGGCCTTGCCTCGGTTGCCTTCAGCTTCCTTGGCGACGGACTCAACGACGCGCTCAATCCGCGGGGCAGCAAATGATGGATACGAAAAGCACCGACCGCCTGCTCGATGTCAGGGGCCTCACCGTCGAGATCGACGGCCGCAACGGCCCGGCCGTGGTCGTCGATGGCATCGATCTCCATGTCAACAAGGGCGAGACCCTTGGCGTCGTCGGCGAATCCGGCTGCGGCAAGAGCCTGACCATGCTGAGCCTGATGCGGCTGCTGCCGAACAAGATCAAGGTCACCAAGGGATCGGCGACATTCGACGGCCGCGACCTGCAGACGATGTCGAATCGCGAGCTGCGCAAGGTGCGCGGCGGCGATATCGGCTTCGTCTTTCAGGATCCGATGACTTCGCTCAATCCGGTGATGCGCGTCGGCGACCAGATCTGTGAGCCGCTGGTCTACCATCGCGGAATGAAAAAGGCGGCGGCCCGCGCCCGCGCTGTCGAACTTCTGCGGCTTGTCGGCATCCCCGGCCCGGAAGAGCGCCTGCAGGCCTATCCGCACGAGCTCTCCGGCGGCATGCGCCAGCGCGTGATGATCGCGATCGGTCTTGCCTGCAATCCGAAGCTTTTGATTGCCGATGAGCCGACGACGGCGCTCGACGTCACCATCCAGGCTCAGATCGTCGATCTGGTGAAGGATCTCAGAGCCAAGCTCGGCATGTCGGTCGTCTGGATCACCCATGATCTGGCGCTGATCGCCGGCCTGGTCGATCGCGTCGCCGTGCTCTATGCCGGCACGGTGGTCGAGGATGCGCCGGTCGACGAGCTCTATGCCCGCCCGAGCCATCCCTATACGCGCGGCCTGCTGTCTTCTATCCCGAAGCTTTCGGACCCGCCGGCAAGCCGGCTGAGCTCGATCGGCGGCACGCCGCCGGAGCCTGGCCGCCGGCCGAAGGGTTGCCCATTTGCGCCGCGCTGCCCGCTTGCCGAAGCCATATGCCACGAGAAGGTGCCGCAGCTCGAACCGTTGAGCGGCAGCGCCAATCACCGCGCCGCCTGTTTCGTCGTCCAGAGAATGCAGGAGGCCGCGTGATGGGCGCTCAACCGCTGCTCAAGATCGAAAACCTGGTCAAGCATTTCCACGTCAAGCTCGGCGCCTTCGGCGAACGCTCGGCAACCGTCTATGCCCTCGACAATGTCAATCTCGACATCATGGAAGGCGAGACGCTGAGCCTGGTCGGCGAATCCGGCTGCGGCAAGTCGACGACCGGTTTCACCATCCTCAACCTCTACAAGGCGACCAGCGGCAAGGTCGTCTACAAGGGCCAGGATCTCGCGACGCTCGACGAGAAGCAGATGCGGCCGTTTCGCCGCGACCTGCAGATCGTCTTCCAGGATCCCTATTCGACACTCAATCCGCGCATGACGGTGGGCGAGGCGATCGGCGAGCCGATCCTCTTCCACAAGCTCTGCACCAAGGCCGAGCTGAAGGACAGGGTGACGACACTGCTCACCGATGTCGGCCTGCCGACGCGGTTTGCCCAGCGCTACCCGCACGAGCTTTCCGGCGGTCAGCGCCAGCGCGTCGTCATTGCCCGCGCGCTCGCCTGCCAGCCGAAATTCATCGTCTGCGACGAGGCGATTTCGGCGCTCGACGTGTCGATCCAGGCGCAAATCATCAACCTGCTGCTCGATCTGCAGGAAAAATACGGGCTGACCTATCTCTTCATCGCCCATGATCTCGCGGTCGTGCGCCATATCAGCACCCGTGTCGGCGTCATGTATCTCGGGCGGCTGGCCGAACTTGCCAGCCGCGAGGAACTCTTCGACAATCCGCTGCATCCCTATACCAGAGCGCTGCTGTCGGCCGTTCCGGAGACCGATCCGGAGCATGAGCGCACGCGCCAGCGCCAGATCCTGCAGGGTGATGTGCCGAGCCCGCTGAACCCGCCGACCGGCTGCCGTTTCCACACGCGCTGCCCGATCGCCATGGATGTCTGCAGCAAGGTCATCCCCGCGTGGCAGGAAGCAAAACCCGGCCATCTCGTCGCCTGTCACGCCGTCAACACCGGACAGACCGCATGACGCTGAAGGCCGTCATCATTGCCGATGACCTGACCGGCGCGCTCGATACAGGCACGCCCTTCGTCGAAGCCGGCCTTTCGATTTCGGTCGCCGTTGATGTCGAGGCCGCAGAGGATGCCATCGCCACTGGCTGTGACGTGGTCGTTATCAACACGGCCTCGCGCGCGCTCGGCGAGCGCGAAGCTGCCGAAAGGGTGCGCTTCGCGACCGAGGCACTTCGTGGCGTGAAGCCCGCAGTCGTGATGAAGAAGATCGACTCCCGTCTGAAGGGCAATGTCGCGGCGGAGAGCCTGGCGCTGGCAGATGCGCTCGGCCTGGAGACTATCCTCGTGGCGCCCGCTATTCCCGATCAGGAGCGCGTGACCTACAGAGGCTGTGTTGTCGGCCGCGGCGTCGACAAGCCGCTCCCGATCGCCGATCTGTTCGAGAGCCACGCAGGCAGCGTCACCGTTGCCGATGCGGAGAATGACAGTGATCTCGACCAGATCGTGGTTGATCAGGACTGGCGGCTGGCACTTGCGGTCGGCGCACGGGGTCTGGGTGCTGCTCTTGCCCGCCAGCTCGGCGAAACGGGGCGGCAGCCGGTGCCGGAATTTGCAGCGACCCGACGCACCCTTTTCGCTTTTGGCTCGCGCGATCCGATTACCGCTACCCAGATGGACCGGCTCGAAGCCTCGGGTGTCCTGCGCATGGTGGTAGACGCGCCGATGGGGCAGGTCGAAGTCGGGGAGGGCATGGCGCTGCCGGCGCTGCTGCGCTGCACCGGCGATATGACAGCCGATGCAGCAGAGGTCGCCCGCTGTTTTGCTGCAGGCGTTAGATCGGTCATCGACGATACCAGGCCTGACATGCTGATGGTCGGCGGCGGCGATACGGCGCTTGCCGTTTTCCAGGCGCTTGGGGTCAGAGTGCTGGCGCCGCAGGGCGAAATCGAAGCCGGTGTGCCGTGGTTCGATGTCACGGCAGCCGACGGGCGGCATTTTCGGTGCGCCGTGAAGTCGGGGGGCTTCGGCAAGCCCGATAGTTTGTTAAGACTGGTCCTTTGGAATCGGGCGGCATAGTAAGATACCGTCGGGGAGAATGACGTGGCTGAAGTGAATGGCGAATCTTTGAACGCGGAAGCCGGCCCGCCGGGCAAGCCCGAACGCGGCAAGGGCGTCAAGCTGGTCGATCGCGTCTTCGACCAGTTGCTCGAGCGTATCCGCGGCGGAAACTATCCGCCCGATTCACGCCTTCCCGGCGAGCATGAGCTTGCCTCGATGCTGGGTGTGTCGCGGCCGATCGTCCGCGATGCGCTGGCGCGCCTGCGCGATCAGGGCATGGTCTATGCCCGGCAGGGCGCCGGCACCTTTGTCAGTGCGCATGGATCGCCGACGACGCAGCTTGCCTATTCGCCGGTCAAGACGATCGCCGACATTCAGCGCTGCTACGAATTCCGCCTGACGATCGAGCCGGCGGCGGCCTATTTCGCCGCCAAGCGCCGCAATGAATCGGCCATTCAGAAGATCGCCAGCGCGCTTGCGGATCTGCGTGAGGCGACCAGCCATCAGCTTCACCGCACCGATGCCGATTTTCTCTTCCACCGCGCGGTGACGGAGGCTGCCAACAATCACTATTACACGGCCTCGATCGATGCGCTGAAGGCTCATATCGCCGTCGGCATGCATCTCCACGGCCTCTCTTTGCTCGGCCCTCGCCAAGGGTTGGAACAGGTCTATGAAGAGCATAACGCCATCTACAAGGCGATCGCCGATGGCCGGCCTGACGATGCACAAAGACTGATGAAGGCGCATCTCGAAGGCTCTCGGGACCGTCTGTTCGAGGGCAGGGTGCTCGACCTATCCTTCTGACGCGCATTCCCAAGCGGCTATCAACTCAAAAATGGCAGCGAGTTCATGCCCTCGAGGTGTTTCCTTCGTCGTCAGTTGTCAGCCGGATTTCTGCTTCTTGATGATGCTGATGCGGCAGCGCGGGCAATTTGTCTATCTTTCCCATACCCCTCCCTGTGCGTCTTGCGGAGAGCTTGGCTCGGAGGCAACCACTTTCGGCAATGAGGGGGCCGTGGCCGTATACATCGGATGGGTAGCAGTCCAGGCGTCTTCACCGATCAAGGGAACGAAGCGCACCCCGCCAAGATCTTCTTCCTCGAATACGGTGGCGCCGGTGCGCGTGAGCCGTTTCAGCCGCTGCCCTTCACCGCCGCCGACCGGGATGATCAGTCGCCCTCCGAGCCCCAGCTGTTCTTTCAAGGCGGTTGGTACCTCGGGTGCGCCCGCGGAAACGATAATGGCATCGAACGGAGCGGCTTTCGCCCAGCCCTTGCTGCCATCGCCGACGCGAACGTCGATGTTGCGGTATCCTAGCTTCTCGAACCGTTCCTTAGCCTCAAGCGCCAGCTTTTCATGGCGCTCGATAGAATAGACATACCTTGCTATCCGGCTGATGAGGGCGGAAGCATAGCCAGAGCCCGTTCCGACCTCGAGCACTTTGTCACCGGCATTCAGATTGGCCTTTTCGAGCATCAGAGCCACGATGAATGGCTGCGAAATCGTCTGGCCCTCGCCGATCGACAGCGGCGCATCCTCATAGGCGAATTCCTCGGAGCCTGGAGGAACGAATTTTTCGCGCGCCACCATGCGCATCGCCTCGATGACGTTTTGATCGCGAATGCCACGACACGTCACGTGGTGCTCCACCATGCGATCTCGAATGCGCGTCATATCCATGGATCAGCTCCACTGCCGCCGATTGCATCTGGGGGCAATTTCTGGGCGGTGCAGAATGTAAAACAAATGGGCGACCGGAGAGTTCCTGAGATGCGCAGGCGCACGTGGATGTATCCGGAAGAGCTCGCAGTCGAGATCGACCGTCGATGCGCGGTCTATGACCCGCCGCGCGTCCTCAACTCGGTAGCAACGAGTTGCGCCTGCAGTGCGGTCGCTTCGTCGCAAATCAGCACGTTTCCAAGCCCGGACAACAAAACCGCGGCAATTGCGTGAACCTTGTTCAAGCCGCCCGATGCGAAGACGACATTGGGAATGGCTCGTAACACCTCAAATTCCGGAGCAATCGCGCACCTGTTGATCGGATGCTCGATCGGGCGCCCGGTCTTATCGACAAACTGGCCAAGCACGTCACCACAGGCGCCGGCTGCGACAAGCTCTTCTATGTTGATGTTGCTCGGCAGGCCGTAGCGCATCAGCAGTGAGCGTTCGGTCATGTCGCCGATGCTGAGCACGATGACGTCATTGGCCTCGATCTGCCGGAAGGCCGCTTCAAAGACGTCTTGTCTGACGATCGCTTCGCGCGACTCGGGGCTGCCGGCGTAAATGGGCGCGGCAAGATAGGAACATTCGGCATTGAGCTGGCGGGCAAGGTCGCTTGCGATATCAAACGTGTTGATTTCGATGCCATGCGTCAGTCCGCCCATGACCGAGTTGACACAGATTTCGGGTCGCCGCTGTGAAGGCATATGACGCACCATTTCGCGCAGAGTGGCTCCCCATCCGACGCCGATGCCGCGAATGTTGCCGCCGTTCAGCAACTGAACGAGATAATCGGCTGCCGCTTGACCGAGCAGGACGGGGATGAGGTCCTCATCCTCTGGAGTCGGTACGATGATAGCCCTGGTGAGCGAGAATTCCGCCGCCAACTGCTGTTCCAGAGCCACACAGGATGTCAGCCGCGAATTGAGTGTGATCGTGACCAATCCTGATCGGCGCGCTTCTGCGATGATCTTGTTGACGCGAAGCCTGTTGGTTGAAAGTGCTTCGGCAATTTCACCTTGCGTGCGCCCCTCCATGTAATAGAGCCAAACCACGCGCACCTGCATTTGCTCATCTGGGAGCGCAACGGGGGCGAATGGAGAATTTCTATTCTGCGTCATGCAATATCTGCGCCTCCGCTTTGACGGCTATGGATCGCGAATTCCTGCCGTTGTCAATTGTGACGGTTGGATGCCGTTTGCTTCCCCTGTCAATCGGTTCGACGCCCGGTCGCCCGGTTGAAGGGATGCAGGCCATCCATTCCCACATGACACGAAATCCGATCACCTTCCTGCAGACGCTGATTGGTGGAAACACTGGCCACGACGCGCTTGTCCGCGCCATCGATGCGCAAATGGACGTTATTCTCATCGCCGACGGTCTCGATCAATTCAACGAAAGCGTCGAACCGGAGATCATGCGCTGAACGCCCACCGAGATTGATTGCACTCGGCCGGATGCCGATGACATCGGTATCCCTGGGAAGCGCGAGTTGGCAGGGGCCAAGCTGATCGAGATCGATCAGGTTCATCGGCGGTGAGCCAATGAACCCTGCCACGAACACCGTTTCGGGCCGGCGGTACACCTCGATTGGTGTCCCGATCTGCTCGATCCGGCCACCGTTCATGACCACCAGCCGGTCGGCAAGCGTCATGGCCTCGAGCTGGTCGTGCGTCACATAAAGGCTTGTCGTTTTAAGCTGCCGCTGCAGTCTTCGGATTTCGACGCGCATTTGCACACGCAGCTTCGCATCCAGGTTGGACAGCGGTTCATCGAAGAGAAAGGCGGCGGGATCGCGGACGATGGCGCGGCCCATGGCAACCCGTTGCCGCTGTCCGCCGGACAGCTGGCGGGGGCGCCGCTCGAGGAATTCGCCAATCTCCAGAATGCTGGCGGCATTGGCGATTCGCCGATCAATCTCGCCGCGAGCGACACGGCGATTTTTGAGGCCGTATTCGAGATTCTGCCGAACGGTCATGTGAGGATAGAGCGCATAGTTTTGGAACACCATGGCGATGTTGCGGTCGGCCGGATCGACATGGCCAACGTCGCTGCCAGCGATCCTGAGGTGCCCGGAGCTTATGGCTTCTAGGCCGGCGATCATACGAAGCAAAGTCGACTTTCCGCATCCCGACGGTCCGACCAGCACGATCATTTCACCATCTGCGACGGTGAGATTGATCCCCTTCACCGCGGAGACGGGGCCGTAATTTTTCTTCAGGTCAATCAGTTCGATCGCTGCCAAAGTATCCTCCCTTCGATATCGTCATACATTTGTAACACGCTATTGACATTTGTAACAAGTGGCTCCACCCTTGTTTTCATCGCCACCTTGGGAGGGGTTGATCGGCGCTGGACGTGCCGGTCGGCGAACACAACGGCAATGGAGAGGAAAGCGAAATGACGACAGAATTTTCGATGGGCGCTCGCATAGGACGGACATTCCGGTCCTTCGCGGCAGGCGCTGCTCTTATGACGCTCGGATTGGCAAATGCAGGCGACGCCAGTGCAGCCGATCGCGTCAAGATCGAGTGGTGGAACGCAGCAAACGGCCGCCTGGCCGAGATCACCAAACAGCTGATTTCGGACTTCAATGCCTCGCAGGACAAATATGAGCTCGTTGGCATCAGCAAAGGCAATTACGAGGAAACCATGGCGGCGATGGTGGCTGCCTATCGCGTCGGTCAGCAGCCCGTGCTTATCCAAGCCGCCGAGCGAGGCTTTCTGACCATGTATAATTCCGGCGCCATCATCCCGGTGCCGGAGCTTATGGAGAAGGAAGGCTACAAGATCGACTGGGGCAATTTCATCGCTCCGGTCGCGGGCTTTTATCTCGTTGACGGCAAGCCGGCGGCAATGCCCTTCAACAGCTCGACACCGATCTTCTGGTACAATGCCGATCACTTCAAGGCAGCCGGCTTCGACAAGCCGGCCGAGACCTGGCAGGAACTCGACAAGCAGTTGCACGCCATCAAGGAGAAGGGAATTTCAAAGTGCCAGATGGCGCTTGCGAACGACTTCTATTGGAGCCTGATCGAGAACTACGCCGCGATCCAGGACCAGCCTTACGGTACCAAGGCAAACGGCTTCGGTGGTCTCGATACCGAATTCATCTTCAACAAGAGCCCGCTGATCGTCGGCCAGGTGACACGCCTCAAGACGTGGCTCGACGATGGGGTCCTGCAGATCGCCGGGCAAGGCCTCTCACCCGACCAGCTGTTTACCTCTGGCAGTTGCTCGACCTATGTGGCCTCGACCGCGGCGCATGCCGCTGTTGAAAGCGGTGCGAAATTTCAATGGAGCGCGACGTTCCTGCCGCATGAGGAGGGCATCGAGCCTAAGAACAGCACCATTGGCGGCGGAGCGCTTTGGGTGTTGAAAGGCAAGTCGGACGAAGAATACGCAGGCGCTGCGGCCTTCTTGAATTTTGTCGCCTTGCCGAAGACACAAGTCTGGTGGAGCAAGCAAACCGGCTATGTCCCGGTGACGAATGCCGCCTACGAAGAGGCCAAATCCGAGGGCTATTTCAAGGAGCATCCGACCCGCGAGGTCGCCATTCTCCAACTCACGCGCGGCACGCCAACCGACAATTCGCGCGGCTTCCGCTTTGGCAATCACAACCAGTCGATGGCGCTTCTGGTCGAGGAGATCCAAGGCGTGTGGACCGGACAAAAAACGCCGCGGGAGGCACTGGATGCTGCGGCGGCCCGCGGAAACCAGATCCTTCGGCAGTATGAGCAGCTTCATGCAGCAAAGTAAGACCCTCGGAGAGATGGGGGGCGCCACCCGGCGCCTTCGCATCCCGCACGCTCTTTCGGCGGGCCGCCTGATCGCGCCGTCGTCGGATGCTGGATTGAAGTCCGCTCACTTCAACAGGCCGTGGCTCGCCTTCGGACTTGTCGCGCCGCAGCTGCTGATCCTGTTGTTCTTCTTTTTCATACCGTCTTACAAGGCACTGTCGTTGGCCTTCGTTCAGGTCGACCCGTTCGGCGGCACGCAAATCTTCGTCGGGCTGAAAAACTTCTACAATCTGTTCGCAAGTCCGGAATATCGAAGCAGTGCGCTATTCACCCTCTGGTTCACCCTCGCACAGAATGTTGCAACGCTTGTGCTTGCAGGTCTGTTTGCATTCGCAACCGATTTCGTGGTCAGGGGCAGGGGAATTTATAAAAGCATAATCCTTCTGCCCTACGCGATCGCCCCGGTGATTTCAGGCGTGATCTGGGCCTTCCTGTTCAATCCGGCGGTCGGGCCGGTCGCTCAATTTCTGCATGGGCTCGGTTTCGAATGGGACCCGAACCGGCGTCCTTTCGATGCGCAACTCCTGGTGACCATCGCGTCGGTTTGGAAGAATGTCTGCTATGACTATATCTTTCTCGTTGCCGCATTGTTGGCCGTGCCCGTTTCGCTTCTGGAGGCGGCAAAGCTCGATGGCGCAAGGCCGGTCCGGCGCTTCTTCACAATTTCGCTTCCCCTGATCTCACCGACGATCTTCTTCCTCGTGGTGATGAACTTCGTCTACGGACTGTTTGAAACCTTTGGCATTATCGACGCGGTCACGCGCGGTGGCCCGGCAGGCGCAACGAACAGCCTGGTCTACAAGGTTTACCAGGATGGTTTCGTGCAACTGGACCTCGGGTCGTCGGCCGCGCAATCCGTGCTGCTGATGTTCATTGCCATCCTGTTCACCATCGTTCAATTCCGCGCCCTCGAGCGCAAGGTCAATTACCAGGTGTAATCATGCCCGAACGTCATCTCGGTCTTTCGATCTTCTGCCACGCCATACTGCTGATTGGCGCGATCTTTGTCTGCCTTCCTCTCTATTTCGCTTTCGTCGCCGGCTCATTGACGTTGCAGGAGGTTCAGCAGGCACCGTTCCCGGTCATCCCAGGCCCGCATTTTCTCGAAAACCTTGCCGGCGCCTGGGAGCAGGGCGAGTTCTCCCGGTTGTTTTTGAATTCGATCATCGTCACCGCCGGCATCGTGATTGGAAAGCTGGCGATCTCATTGATTGCAGCATTTGGCGTGACCTATTTTCGCTTCCCGTTTCGCATGACGGCATTCTGGCTCATTTTCGTATCGCTGATGCTTCCAGTCGAAGTCCGCATCATCCCGACCTATGAAGCGGTCGCCGATGCCGCCGGGCCGCTGCGCTGGTTGGCGGGGTCGATCGGTCTTTCCGGTGTCGTTGAAGGGCTCACCGGATACAGTATCGAAGCATCCTTGAAGTGGAACATGGTCAACAGCTACGCCGGCCTGATCCTGCCGCTCATCGCCTCTGCCTCCGCGACCTTCCTTTTCCGGCAATTCTTCCTGACCGTTCCCGATGAACTTTGCGAGGCGGCCAAGCTCGATGGAGCCGGCCCGCTGAAATTCTTCAAGGACATTCTCCTTCCACTCTCGAGCGCCAATATCGCGGCCCTGTCGATCATCCTGTTTCTCTATGGCTGGAACCAGTATTTGTGGCCGCTGCTTTTCACCACGGACAAGGAGATGGGAACTGCGGTCCTTGGGCTGAAGCAGCTCGTTCCCGTCTCGGACTCAGCACCTGCCTGGAACATCGCGATGAGTGCGGCACTTCTCGTCATGCTTCCGCCTGCGGCCGTTATTCTCTTCATGCAGCGATGGTTCACCAAGGGACTGGTGGACTCCGGAAAGTAACATCCCGAATTTCAAGGATAATCAGACAATGGTGCATATCATCGGCCACCGCGGTGGTCGCAATCTCTGGCCCGAGAACAGTCTTTCGGGCTTTCGTAAACTCGCGCAAATGCCGGTAGACGGTGTCGAATTCGACATCCATCTGACGCGCTCGGGGGAAGTGCTTGTCATTCACGACCCGACGCTGGAGCGAACGACAGACGCCGACGGGCTGGTCGCAGACCTTCACCCCGGCGAAAATCGCACGGTGCGGCTCAAAGGGAGCGACGGGGAGACCATTCCCACATTGGAGGAGGTCCTCGCCGTCTTCAAGGACACGCCGCTCGAGCTTCATATCGAATTGAAAACCAATGCCGACGGAACGCCGTATGAGGGGCTTGCCGCCAAGGCAGCCGCCGCGGTCGACCGTCTTGCTTTGGCGAAGCGGTCAATTCTCACCAGCTTTCATCCGGACGTGCTCGTCGACATACGCAAGGTTGCTCCGCATATCCGCACCTTGTCGTCGTTCGATTCCAAATCGGCCGAGCGTCTCGGTCTGATCAACAGTCTGAAGTTACTCAACGAATGCTCCGATATCATCGCCGTCGAGAAGTCGCTGCTTACGGCACAATGGGAGCAGATTACCGAACTCGTGCCGGTCGACCGTCTTGGAGCCTGGGTCCCAAACGACATCGGAGATCTCGAATACTGGCTTGCCAAACCGATCCGGCAGATCACCACGGATCGGCCGGATCTCGCATTGCAGGCGCGGAGGTGAGAGATGCTCGATAACCGCGTCGATTGCCCCGGTATGCCGGACCACCAAGGCTTGGAAAGCATTGATCTCGTGATCTTCGATTGCGACGGCGTGCTGATCGATAGCGAGCCGATCGCCAGCCGCACATTGGCGGAAACTCTGCAAGGTGCCGGCATTGCGATCACCGCCACAGAGGCTCATCTCAAATTTACCGGCAATTCAGAAAGCATCATCGGCGAGATGTGCCGGCGCGATTACGGGATTATCGATATCCCCGAGCTGTTTGAAACATGGCACCAGCGTCTATTCGAAGAGTTTTCACGCTCGCTGCTGCCGATCCCCGGCATTGCCGATGTCGTCTACGGACTTCAGCGACCAAAATGCGTTGCGTCAAACAGCACGATGCAGCGGCTCCGCAACAGCTTGGGCATATTGGATCTGTGGAGCGCATTTGGAGACGAGGTCTTCAGTGCCGAAGCCGTCGCCCGGCCGAAGCCCGCGCCCGATCTCTTGCTGCACTGCGCGGAGCGTTTTCGAGCCCGTCCCTCCAGATGCGTCATGATCGACGATAGCAGTCATGGCGTGGCGGCAGCCGTTTCCGCAGGAATGACGGCCGTCGGATTTGTCGACCCGGCCGATCCGAGACCTGACCGGCATACGGCATTGGTGACAGCCGGTGCATTTGCCGTTGCCATGGGGGCGGAGCAGCTTGTCGCCATCCTGGAGGATATCGGAGGCACGCTGTGAGGGTCTCCGGCGCAAAAGGCCTTTCATTCCCGGTCTCAGCCAATGTGGTCTGGTTCGGGCATAAACCCTGCTCTCGTGGCAGCCATGGACGCGTCCCATCCCGCTTCTGCAAGGAATATTCCTCGTGACTGATCTCATGAAAGGTAAGGTTGCCGCCATTACGGGTGCCGCATCGGGCATCGGTTTGGAATGTGCGCGCAGCCTCCACGCCGCAGGTGTAACGGTCGTGCTCATCGACCGCGCCAAGGACAAGCTCGAAGCTCTTTGCAAGGAGATCGGCAGAGGCGCTCTGCCGCTCGTCATCGATCTTCTCGATGGAAAGCAGGTCTCGGGCATATTGCCTCGCATTCTTGACGTGGCCGGCGGGCTCGACATCCTCCACGCCAATGCAGGCGCCTATATTGGCGGTCCCGTTGTCGATGGCGATCCGGATGCCTGGGACCGCATGCTCAATCTCAACATCAACGCGGCCTTCCGCTCGGTCCATGCGGTGCTGCCGCACATGGTTGCCCAGAAGTCCGGCGACATCCTGTTTACGAGCTCGATCGCAGGCGTCGTGCCGGTCGCGTGGGAGCCGATCTACACAGCCTCGAAATTCGCAGTTCAGGCCTTCGTCCATTCCACGCGCCGGCAAGTGGCGCAGCACGGCGTGCGCGTCGGTGCGGTGCTGCCAGGACCTGTCGTCACGGCCTTGCTCGACGACTGGCCGAAGGCGAAAATGGAGGAAGCGCTGGCCAATGGCAGCCTGATGCAGCCGAAAGAAGTGGCCGACGCCGTCCTTTTCATGCTGTCGCGACCGCGTAATGTGACTGTCCGCGATCTTGTGATTCTGTCGAATAGCGTGGATCTGTAAACACCGGCCCCAGACTGCAGTTAGCCTGATCCTTGCCGACTTCAAAGGAGAGACCATGAGCGACACATCTCGCACGCCAGAAGCAGATGCCAAACATGTCATCGGCGTCGACGTCGGCACCGGCAGCGCCCGTGCCGGCCTGTTCGACCTGACCGGCCGGATGCTTGCCTCCGCCAAGCGGAATATCACCCTGTTTCACGAACCGGGTTCAATGGTTGAGCAATCGAGCGCCGAGATCTGGGCGGCGGTTTGTGCGGCAGTGCGCGAAGTGGTTTCCTCGGCCGGGGTCGATCCGGCGTCCGTCATGGGGCTTGGGTTCGATGCCACCTGTTCGCTCGTCGTTCTCGGCGAAGGCGGCAAGCCGCTTCCCGTCGGGCCCTCGGAAGATCCGAAGCGGAACATCATCGTCTGGATGGACCACCGCGCCGTCCCGCAGGCGGAGCGCATCAATGCGCTCGGCCATGACGTCCTGCGTTACGTCGGCGGCCGTATCTCGCCTGAGATGGAAACGCCCAAGCTTCTCTGGCTGAGGGAAAATCGCCCTGAGGTTTTTGATGCCGCGTGGCAATTCTTCGACCTTGCAGATTTCCTGACCTGGCGCGCGACCGGCGATCTGTCGCGTTCGACCTGCACGGTCACCTGCAAGTGGACCTATCTCGCCCATGAAAAGCGCTGGGATGGCGATTATTTTCATCAGATCGGCCTCGGCACGCTCGCCGACGAAGAGTTTGCCCGCATCGGGCAGGCTATCGTCGAGCCCGGTTCGGCCCTCGGTCGAGGACTGACCACGGCTGCGGCCGGCGAGCTCGGCCTGAAGCCGGAAACGCCCGTCGCTGCCGGACTGATCGACGCCCATGCGGGCGGAATAGGAACCGTTGGCATCGGTACCGATCCACAAGCCAATCTGGCCTATGTTTTCGGCACTTCCTCCTGCACGATGACATCGACAGCTGAACCGTCGTTCGTGCCCGGTGTCTGGGGGCCTTATTATTCGGCCATGGTGCCGGGACTATGGCTGAACGAGGGTGGCCAGAGTGCCGCCGGCGCGGCGATCGACCAACTGCTCGCCTTCCATCCGGCTGCCGCGGAAGCGAGGGAGCTTTCGAAGAAGTCGGGCGTTCCGTTGCCGGTTCTGCTCGCAGATATGGCCGCCCGAAAGGCGGGCCGTTCTTCCGACGCCGTCACGCTTGCGGCCGGACTGCACGTCGTTCCCGAGTTCCTCGGCAACCGCGCGCCCTTTGCCGATCCGCATGCCCGCGCAATCATTGCCGGTCTCGGGATGGAGGACGATATCGGCAGCCTGGTCTCACTTTACATCGCAGGGCTTTGCGGTATCGGCTACGGCCTCAGGCAGATCATCGAGACGCAGGCCGATGCGGGCGTTACCATCGAAAACATCGTCATCAGCGGTGGCGCCGGCCAGCACGATTTCGTTCGCCAGCTGCTTGCCGATGCGAGCGGTAAGCCGGTCATCGCGACAAAGGCCGAGGAACCGGTGCTCCTGGGGGCCGCCATCCTGGGCGCTGTCGCCGGCGGTCTGTTTGCGGATGTACGCGAAGCGATGACGACACTCTCGGTGGTCGAAACGACATTCCTGCCATCAGAAGGGCCGATCCCTCATATTCATGACAAGCGTTACGAAGGGTTCAAGGAACTTCAGGCTCTGGCGCGCAAGCTGCGTATCGACGGTTAAATATCCCTACGTCAATCCGCAGAGGTCCATCAGCGATCGATCGGCTGACAGCTAGCGCCGAACGATGACCTTCGTTCCCGGCTGCACGATCTCGTAAAGCTCTTCGACATCTTGACGGTACATTCGAAAGCACCCGCTGGACGCGTTGGTGCCGATAGACGAGGGGTCGTTGGTGCCGTGGATGCGCAACAGGCCATCGGCGAGATAGATCGCGCGGGTTCCAAGCGGATTGGCGGGACCGGGCTTCACGACCGCTGGAAGCCGAGGGTTCTTCTGCCGCATGCCGGCCGTGGGTCGCCATTCGGGATGGGCTCGCTTCGACACGACCCGCGTAGATCCATACCATTGCTTGCCCTCGCGGCCGACCGCGATGGGGTAAGCGAACTGCTCGCCCCAAGGGGTGGTGTAAATGAGCGCATGCTTGCTCGTCACGATTTCGATGGTTCCTTTCGCACGCCCCGTCGGCGATTGCCTGCGATCATGCAGGGGCTCTTGATAGGGAGGCGCTGGATCGTAATCGAGTGGTGGCGGATAGGGGCTGTATGGATCATCGTAACCGTATCCGTCAAACTCGTCATATCCATCATACGGCCCATTGATCTGGGCTTGAGTCTGAAAGACCGTCAGCAAAAAGGCCACAGCCACGAGAGCCAGCAATCTCATCTTGTCGCCATCCGCTTGTTGAACAAGCTTGATTGGGCTGAATTCTGTGGCGGCACTATGACTGGTCGCGGCAAGATCTTGAAAAGCTATCGCGCCGCACCAGGTGATGGCTGGCCTCCGTCCCTGGGAATTCCAAGGTCGCGTGCACGCCGGCACCGTCATCGGTTGGGTTCACAAACCCGCTGCCTTCATCATCGAAAAGCGGCTCGGTCGCGGTAAACTTGTTGCGACGATCTTCCGCCTCCATCAGGAAGCACCGGATGTCGACCCGCTTGCCACCGCACTTTACGATGGCCTCCTCGCTCTTACCACAAGACCGTGAGCTCAGCGACAGCCAACGGAGGTCGCGAGAACTTTGCTTCGTGCTCAAGCGCTAGCGGGAGGGGCTCAGATCGCCGGTCGGGTATATTGCCCGAAGCGGGCGAAATTTACGGAAAGACCTCGTAGCGAGCCTCCCAGGCTGCACTGTCTTCCAGGAGAATCATCCCGTAGGAGATAGGTCTGTTATGCGATCGTCGGCTGCGATATTCTCGACCGATGAAACTCAGTCAGACTATAAGGTTCGCTACCGCCGAGGACGGCACCCGTATTGCCATGGCGTCTTGCGGGCAGGGTCAGGTGATCCTGCGGGCGGCGCACTGGCTGAGCCATGTCGATTATGATCTCGAAAGCCCGGTGTGGCGACCGTGGCTCCAGGCACTGTCCGCCCACAACCGGTTTGTGCGCTACGATCCGCGCGGCTGCGGCCTGTCGGACCGGCATGTCTTTGACCTCTCGGTCGAAGCGTGGCACGCCGACCTTGCTGCCGTGGCGGCGTCGATCGAGGAGCCGCGCTTCGTTCTCCTCGGTCTTTCGCAGGGCGGCGCGCTCGCTATCGCATATGCCCTCAAATATCCCGAGCGAGTATCGCATCTGGTGCTTTTGAACGCCTATGGTCAGGGTGCCCGCGCCAGAGCTCAGACCGAGGCGGAGCGGCTGGAAGCCGAGACCCTTGTCAATTTCGTTCGCGTCGGCTGGGGACGCGATAATCCGGCGTTTTGCCGGTTCTTCACCAATCTCTTTATCCCCGACGGCACGCCTGAACAGCATCGCTGGTGGGGCGATCTCGAGCGGCAAACGGCAACGGCCGACGTCGCCGCACAACTGCTTTGGCAGATGCAGGGGATCGACGTGCTGGACCTTGCGGCGATGCTGCGCGTCCCGACGTTGATCGCACACAGCCGCGGTGATATGCGCGTGCCGTTTGACCAGGGTTGCAAGCTCGCCGCCGCGATTCCGGGCGCGAGCTTCGTACCGCTTGAGAGCAAGAACCATGTGCTCTTGCCGGACGAGCCCGCGTGGAATGTGTTTCAAACGGAACTTGCTGCCTTTCTCGGGCAGGATCGGTCGGTGCGGCCGCGTGCGGTCAGTGAGGCCGGTCTGACACCCGCCGAGGGCGCCCTTCTCGACCTCGTTGCGGAGGGGCTAGACAACCGCGCGATCGCAGAACGGCTTGGCAAGAGTGCAAAGACCGTGCGAAACCAGCTGTCGGTGATATTTAGCAAACTCGGCGTGCATAGCCGCTCGCAAGCGATTGTCGTCGCGCTCTCCCGATAGCCCGCTTCTGCAGGTGGATAGACACCTCCTCCGATGCCGATGGGACATGTGTCCCTCCAAGGAGCGGGATTTCTTCGCAGACGCGGGACAACCGCCTCATGCCCGCCGAGACGGCAAGCTTCATCCTCGGCGTCACGGATGGCAGGACGCCATCCGAGCACCGGGAGGAATTCACGTGACGGAAATAAACGAAACAACGCTCAATGAACTCGTGGGCCGCGTCCTTGGCGACCTTGGCGGAGCGGTCAGCGTACCTCTGGTCCGGATCGGGGATGCTCTTGGGCTGTACAGGACGCTGAAGGAGACCGGGCCGGTGAAGGCCGACGAACTTGCCGATGCCTCGGGATGCGCACCTCGTTATGTGCGCGAGTGGCTGGCGGCACAGGCTGCCTCCGGTTATGTGCACCATGAGCGAGGATTGTTCTCGCTGACGCCCGAACAGGCCTTCGTGTTTGCCGAGCCGGACAGCCCGGTCAATCTGATCGGCGCGTTCGATACCGCTGCTGCGATGGTCGAAAACCAGCCGAAGGTGCAGTCCGCTTTCAAAACCGGCCGAGGCGTTGCCTGGGGCGATCAGGCTGGCTGCATGTTCTGCGCCGTCGCGCGGCTGTTTCGCCCAGGTTATGTCAATGCCCTTGTGCAGGACTGGCTGCCGGCGCTTGACGGTGTCCTCGACAGGTTGAAAGCCGGTGCGAAGGTGGCGGACGTTGGATGTGGGCACGGGCTATCGACGATCCTGATGGCGCAGGCGTTTCCCAATTCCCGGTTCGTGGGCTACGACTTCCATCCGGGCTCGATTGCCGCTGCAACCGCGCACGCCCAGGCACACGGGTTGACGAACCTGCACTTCGAAGTCGGCAGGGCGCAGGATTTCGACGGGCGAGATTTCGATTTGATCACCTGCTTCGACTGCTTGCACGACATGGGCGACCCGAAAGCCGCTGCGGCTCATATCCGAAAGGCGTTAAAGGAGGGCGGTGCGTGGATGGTGGTCGAACCAATGGCCGGAGATACGCTGGAGGAGAATATCAATCCGGTTGGACGGCTCTATTACTCCGCCTCGACGATGATCTGCGTTCCGACCTCGCTTGCGCAGGAGACAGGGCTGGCACTCGGTGCGCAAGCGGGAGAGCGGCGATTGGCCGAGGTGATCCGCTCAGGCGGTTTCACTCATATCCGGCGTGCAGCCCAGACGCCCCTCAACATGATCCTCGAGGCCACCTGACAGGTCGCGCCTTCTATTGGAAATGTCGCGCCACATTCCAGGCCTCGTCAGGAAAGTCAACGAGTGAGGTGGCTGGCTTGCAGGAGCACGCCAGCCACCTCAACTTCAGCGACGGCGGTAAACCGTGCATCTGATTGCCGGTCTGTTCGAAGTATTCGCTGAGCCCGTTCGATGCCCTGAACGATGCCGACGCGACGGTCCTGCTCGAAAAACACTCGATCGCTCCGGATGAGACGTTCTGTCAATGCGCCCAGCCTCCTGAAACTGCGAGACGCCATTTTATCGGCCAAGGACGCACGACTTCGGGACGTCTTGCAGGAGATCATGGGCACACAAAACGCGTGAAGAGCGGATTCGAACCGCACTATAAGTTCGACCAGCGCTGTGGACTTGCCGTGCGTCATTCCATTGCCTTCAACCGAATTCCGGGACCACCGACCCCAGAGTAATCGCCATCGAGGAATATAACCCCTGCTTCTTCTAAAACTGTCCGAATGGCTGCGATTGTCCTCGGCTTCAGATCCTCGCCGCGCTCAAATCTCACGATCGTATTTGTTGAGACAGCGGCTGCATCGGCGAGTTGTTTCACGCCCATCTCCAGCGCGGTTCGCGCCATCTTACACTGAATAGGCAACAAAATCGCTTCCCCATATCGAATTCGCCTTGACATGGCGATTTTTGCGTCGTATCCACACTTTGCGGGGGCTACCTCCCGCGCGAGCTGATTCTATCAACGGCGACTATAGCCTAGCTCAGTGCTGAAGCGCGAGGGCGGCGTGAGACGTCGTCGGGACAGGGCATTCATGGAACTACGCCAGCTCTCCTACTTCGTCGCGGTGGCCGAGGAACTGCACTTCGGCCGGGCGGCCGCCAAGGTGCGCATCGCCCAGCCGGCGCTCTCCAACCATGTGCAGGCGCTTGAACGGGAGCTCGGCTGCGCGCTGTTCATCCGCTCGACCAGACGGGTGGAACTGACGCGGGCAGGGGAGATCTTCCACGAGCGCTGCGTCGGGATCCTCAGCGAGGTCGATCTGTCCGCCGAGATCACCAGGGCGGTGGCCGGCAAGACGATAAGGCAGATCAGGATCGGCACCGTCTATCCGGCGACCACCGGCGTGCTGCCGGCGTTCCTTGGAAAGATCGCCCGCAAGTACCCGGATATCCGCATTCATATATCAAGCGGCAATACCGGCGACATCATCCGCGGCCTGGAAAACGGCCAGATCAATCTCGGCTTCATCAGACCGGTGGAAAACATCGGCTCGTTGCGCTTCTCCTCGATCGCCCATGAGCGGTATCTGTTGGCGGTGGCCAGGAGCAACCCACTGGCGGAGAGGGCGGAGATTGGTATCGACGATCTACGTTCGGAAAGGATCATCGCCTTCAACCGCAAGAACCTCTCCTATACCGAGCGGTACTTCAACGAGAAGTTCGAGGAATACGATCTGACCCGCAACATCGCTTACAGCTGCGACGACACCTATTCGCTGGTGTCGCTGGTCTCTGCCGGCCTTGGCATCGGCTTTGCGCCGGAATGGACCGAGGGCCTGCCGAACCGGGCCTTCGAGCTGAAGGCGGTGAGAGGCATCGACTTCAGGATCGGGCTTGGTGTTGCCTGGAGCAAGGACGACCCAACCGCCTCGCGCGACGACATTGTCGATATCGCCCGCTCACTGGCACGGCCGGGCAGGTGAGGCGAGGGAGCCCACGGGTCCGCCCAAAGCGGAACGGCTTGCCGGGGGCAGTCGGTCCCGGGTTCCGCTCGTTCCCGAGCGGCGCTCCGCTAACCCTCCTGCGGCTGCCCTTTTAACCGGTCAAGCCGTGCGCGAACTGGCGCCGGCGCGGACGCGCCTTCGCCTGGTATGCTCATTGTTTGGAGGAGCGTCCTTGCCGAGGCAGGCACGATCTCAAGAACAAGAAGTGCTGACAGTCGCAAGTTCGGCATTTGATTCACGACGTACACGCGATAGCACATCGAGCGGTCCGTCTTCTGCTCCCACATTGTTCTCGCCGCCCTGATCTGTGATCGCCTTTCCATGGACAAGCGAAGGGATCTCGCGGTGGAAGACCTTGAGACAGCTATCGCGACCGTTCATGCAGAGCCGAGGCCGATAGCCCTTCAGGCAAGCAGCACCCCAAAACACGCGCCGCCAATTGCGGCCCGTCCATCTTCCTCGTATCGAGGAGATCATCGAGCCGGAAAGCCCCCATCTGCTCTGCGGCGGAGGCTTGCATGGCTTGGCGAGGACGTGTCCGAACGGTTGGGCGTCGTTCCAGCGCAGTGCACGCGTCCTCGTCACCGCCGTCCCAAATACGCCTGCCGGGCCTGTACCGACAGCGTTGTTCAGGCTCCAACGCCTGACTATTGCGAGGTTTCCAGATGGCGATCGCCGCGCAGAAGATTCAGCCAGGCCCGGGCCGCTTTCTCCCCGCCTGTGCCCCCGAAATGGCAATCGTCGTAGCGGTCGTCTCCATCGAGTAACGCATCAGAATTTACCCCCTCTCGGATACCATGGCTGCTTTTTGACAGGGCCAGTTGCGCCCGTACGATCGCATTGTCTGGAATATGCTCCTTGAAGCCGCCGTTGCTCGGTTCGAGGCATTTCGATGCAATCGAAATGTAAACGGGTGCTTCGACGCCGTGCTGACGCAACGTGTCAACCATCGACATGAAACGTTCCTGGTAGGCCTTCGCAGTGGTGCCCATAACGAGGTCCGCCTCTCCTTGCACCCAGAGGACGTTCGTTATCCGGTAACCGGAACCCTGAAGCTGTTTCACTGTATCGACTAGCACGGGATTGAAGTCACCACCTGCCGCCCATCGTGCGACCTCAGATCCGGAATATGCGAGAGGTGCGAGGATGACGTTGTCATTTTGACCCGATGCTATCAAATTGTTCCCAAGAAGCGTCCAATACTCTCCCCTCGTATTGGTCGATCCAAGAAGTGGCGACGCCGCGATGAAGCAGCGTTTGTCAAAGGCGTTTACAACGCGAGCGCCATAATTCGAGCGGTGCCGTTGTCCACCGTAGTTGGCCGCGTTCGATTGGCCAAGAATGAGTAAGACAGCAGTTCGGTCAGTCTGAGGCGGGCAGGCCACAAGCGTTTTTGATTCATCCCCGATCAGTCGTTCGTTGTCGTCGAACGTATAACGGCTTGGAGCCGCCGCCTTCTCTCCGCCAACCATTTTCTTCAGCGCGGAAAGTTGTGGCCAAGGAAAGATCTCATGTCTCGCGCTCATGCCGCCCAGAACATACATGGCGATCAAGGCGGCCAAGCCGACTGCCATTGTTTTGAGCATGTCGTTGCCTTTTGAATGTCAACCGATGATTTGGAGCCTCCGGCGGGCCGAGCTATCCTAGCGTGGACATTGGCCCGAATGAAGGCATGTCTGTATCCCCGCAATATGTTCCTCGCAATCACTACCGGCCACCTGATAATCGGGGCATCGACATCGTCGCCGAGTGATCGAGCCAGCCTGTGCTTTTCCTGACCGCTCACCACAAGCATCAGCGGAGGGAAGTCTTCGCTTTATCCCGACTCTTTGCATTGTTCGTTTCCAACACGGTTCGGCGACTTGGCAATTCATCAGGGAGGTTCTGACTGGAGTCGGCAACATTGCTAGAACCTCCCTGACGTCCTTTCAACAAGCATCAGGACAATCTAGGCCCGATTGTGCCGAGGGAAAGCCGGACCTAAGTCGGACTAGCGACCCTAGGTCTCACTGTTCATCTCGTTGGCATGGATCATGATGTTGCACTCCCGTTGCCGATATCGCCGATAGTCGGCTCATTTGCCTGCGGCTTCAGCAGATCGTCGAACAGATCCCGGTCGCCATCGCGGGTGAGGAACTTTGGCAGTTCGGATCTGAGCCAGGCTGCCAGTCCTCCGCCGATCTGCACATCGCGGTCATTCTCCAGCCGATGCAGCACCAGTGCGCCGATCAACACCTTGCGGCGCGTGTCGATGGCGCGCTCCTGCTTGCCGAGACGGATCTGCAATGTCTGTCGCTGGGCTTCCAGCTGGGCCAACCGTTCGCCGATGGTTTTGCGCGCCATGATGATTTCTCCCTTGTTCCTGTTCAGCCATTGGCCGCGGCGATGAACGGATGATCACAGCCGCCGGCGTGCCTGGATCGAAGTTGTCTCGAAGAGCGGCGCTTCGAAACCCGCAAATCTGCGCGTGGAAGCGACCGGCTGAACGGCTTACGAGGTCATCGGGAGATTGCCGCGTGCTCCCACCAGTGCCCGAAGGAGCCAAGCGACGAAGGCACAAGGGCGCACTTACGAGTTGCCGGGCAACTCAAAGCGCGGGCCGGCGGCCCGCTAACCAAGGGGACAAGCGATGGCGATCTATCATCTCAGCATGAAGCCGATCGCCCGCAGCGGTGGCCGCAGCGCTGTCGCGTCCGCCGCCTATCGTGCCGCCGAGCGGCTGACGAACGAGCGTGATGGGCTAACCCATGATTTTAGCAACAGGAAAGGTGTCGAGCATGCCGAGATCGTCTTGCCGACTGGGTCTTCCGCCTATTGGGCGATGAAGCGATCGGCCTTGTGGAATGCCGCCGAGCGTGCCGAGAAGCGAAGTGACGCCCGGATTGCCCGGGAATTCGAAATCGCCCTGCCACACGAACTGACGCCGGATCAACGCCTAGCGCTGACGCGTGCGTTTGCCGAAGATCTCGCCAACCGCTATGGCGCTGCCGTCGACTTCGCGATCCATCGGCCAGGTGAGGGAAGCGATATCAGAAACAGCCACGCGCATCTGATGATGACGACGCGTGAGGTGAGGGAAACCGGTCTTGGCGACAAGACGCTGCTTGAGCGGGAGAATAGATGGCTTCTCGCCAATCACCTGCCGCCATCGCAACTGCAGCTGAAGGATCTCAGACAGGCCTGGGAGCATCTTGCCAACACGCACCTTGAGAGGGCCGGCCTCGATATCCGCATCGATCATCGTTCGCATCTGGAGGCCGGGACCACGATCGAGCCGACCGAACATGTCGGTGTGCATGCCACTCAGATCAATCGGCAGGGTGGGGCAGTCTCGCGCGCGCGCATCTCACCGCAATCGGCCGATCGCAATGCCGAGACCATCCGGAGGCGCCCCGAAGAGATATTGAAGCTGATTACCAACGAGAAGAGCGTCTTCAACCGCTATGACATTGCCAGGGCTCTGCATCGATATATCAACGACGATGCGCAGACCTTCCAGAATGCTTTTGCCGCGGTCATGGCGTCGAAGGCACTTGTCGAGCTCAGACCCGACAGTTCAAGCCTTCGCGGCCGTGACGGAGAGGCACGCTATTCGACGGTCGAGATGGTGGCGATCGAGGGTGCGATGGCAACATCCACTGTTGCGATGAAGACGCGCCAAAACCACGCTGTGGCGAAGCGCAATGTCGATGCTGCTATCGCCGATCAGGACAGATCGATCCAGGCGGGAAATCCTTCACCGGGGCAGGGGCTGTCGGCTGAACAGCGCCAGGCGATCGAGCATGTCACAGGGCCAGCTCAGATCGCTGTCGTGATCGGCTTTGCCGGTGCCGGCAAGAGCACGATGCTGGCGGCTGCCCGCCAGGCCTGGGAAGCGCAGGGCTATCGCGTTCATGGCGCGGCATTGGCCGGCAAGGCCGCGGAAGGCCTGGAGCAATCGTCCGGGATCGCCAGCCGCACCTTGGCGTCGTGGGAATACAGCTGGCAAGCCGATCGCGGTCGGCTGAATGCTCGTGACGTGTTCGTTATCGACGAGGGTGGCATGGTCGGAAGTCGTCAGCTCGCCCGCTTTGTCGACGAGGTCAGACGGGCCGGCGCCAAGCTCGTCCTGGTCGGAGATCATGAACAGCTTCAGGCGATCGGAGCGGGCGCGCCGTTTCGGGCGATTGCCGAAGCCGTCGGCCATGCGCAATTGTCGGAAGTGCGCCGGCAAAGAACCGATTGGCAAAAGCAGGCTTCGATCGACTTCGCCTCGCATCGGACTGCCGACGGGCTTGCTGCCTATGAGGCACATGGCAACATCCAGCTGAAAGCAAACCGCGACGACGTGCTGAAGGCGATCATTGCCGATTACGTCGCTGACCGATCGGCACATCCCAACGACACGCGCATTGCGATGGCCCATCGACGCGACGACGTGCGTGCCATCAATGCCGGCATTCGCGCTCGGTTGCAGGATCGCGGTGAGCTGGCAAAATCCGGCAACCCGCCTGGTGATAAAGGTGAGGAACTCACCTACCAGACCAACAATGGGAAGCGATCCTTCGCACGCGGCGACCGCATCGTCTTCCTGGAGAATAATCGCGATCTCGGCGTCAAGAATGGCATGCTGGGCGAGGTGATCGCCGTCCAACCGGACGCAATACAGGTTCGGCTTGACGGCAAGGCGCAGACGCAAGATGGGCAACGCCAGGTGATCATTCCGGTGAACAGTTACCAGGCCTTTGATCACGGCTACGCGACGACGATCCACAAGACGCAAGGTGCCACCGTCGACCGGAGTTTTGTCCTGGCGTCGACGACGATGGACCGACATCTGACCTATGTGGCGATGACCCGTCATCGCGAGACGGTGCAGCTCTATGCCGGGCTCGATGCATTCAAGACGGAGCGCGCCCTGACGGAGGCACTGAGCCGCTCGGGCGTGAAGGAGACGACGCTTGACTATACCCATGACTTTGCCAATCGGCGCGGCATGGAGGATCGCCGGGGGCAGGGCGAGAGTGATGTCGCACCGGCTGCAATCATCAAGGAGGCCCAGCGCGTTGCCGCCACTGCGGTTCCCAAGCCAATGCAAGAACCGCGGCCGCTCGCAGCGTGCAGCATCGCCGATGGCGGCTCTTCGCACCAGGACCCCAATGTCGATGAACGTGACGATGAACGCCGCGTCCTCGTTGCGGCGGTGAAGATCTATGCGATGAGCGTCGAAGAGATCGGACGGTCAAGGGCGATGCTGGCATTCGACCGAGATTGGGAGGCGGCAAAGCAGCTTGCATCGCAGGTGTTCAAAGACGCGCCAGCGGCCATGGACGTGTTGCGCGGCCGCATCCTGGATGAGAACGCAGATCCGGTTGCGCTCGCCAGTCAACTCAGCGCTTCGCCCGAAACGATCGGCGCGCTCGCCGGCAAGACCGGCCTGTTCGGAGACAACGCCGAACGCAAGCACGCGCTTTCGCGGATCGATGCGCTGGCTTCACATGTTCGCCAATCCGCCAACACCTGGCAGCGTCGCCTTGCGGCTGAATGCGGCTCGGAGCGCTGGAAGCGGGAAAAGCAGGACGGGGTCGAGGTTCTGGGGCCGAGCCGCCGGAGCGAAGCGCTGCTGCGCCAGCTCGACGATCTGCCTTATACGGACAAGGCAAAGTTCGTCGAGCAGCTGGCGGCGACACCGGAGGGCCGTCAGGCGCTTGCCGAGGCAAAGGACATCGTGACTGCGATCGAAACGCGCTTCGGTCGCGCCGATCCCTCAGATCTCGCGGAGCAGCTGAAGCGAGTGGGGCCCGATCAGGTTGAGGACGTCGAGCGGATCCGCCAGGTTGCTCGTCTTGCCGACCGCGGTCATCGTGCGGAGCTCACCCAGCAGATGGAGTTGAAGCGGTCGCTTTCGCGGGGCAAGAGCTTGGGGCTTGGGATGTAGATGTTTGGGTCGGACCAGGGATTTCGAGGAGGCTCAGGCTGGCGATAGACCGCTTCCGGTGTCTCGGAAAAGTCGCGCCAGACCTTGTCGCGGCGGCGAGCTCCTTGAGGCCTCGACCAAAGGCCTCGATTGTCAGCCACCCGTCGCAGCCGCTCGCGCGTCGCGCCTTGAACCTCTCTGCCCAGGGAATGTTGCCGCCGGGTAAGCGGCGGTCGTTCTCCAAAATGTAGACATGCACGATGCGGTCACTGTTTCGCGTGAACGCGCCGATTGGATCTGTCTCTTCGATTTTGCTGTGGAACGTGTCGTACATGGCGCAGATATGCGGATGTCCGACCGCATCGATATGGGCCGCAAGATCGTCCATCGTGTTGAACAGAGCATTCGAGGCGATTCAGCGCCTCAAGCCCGATCATTACGCTGTGCTTTGCTGCATGATCGCCGATCGCGTGTTGTGAGGAAACCGAGCGCTTGAGTTCCGCCGCGCTCGGCCGGCTTCCCGAATTTTGCCGAGCGTCGAATGCCGCGGGCCGCTCAGCATCGTCGTGCCGAGCGCGTCGCTGCAGTCGATGGCCCATTTCACGTAGTCGATGCCGCGTCTGCGGTGCGCTCGCTCAGCGCATAGCCGAAGGCTTTGCTCTTGGCGGCCTATGTGGTAGGAGCGGGCCATGACATCATTGATCGATTTCAATTGCCAAGGCTGCGGAGCCTGCTGCTCCTATTCGCCGACCTGGCCCAGATTTTCCACGGAAACCGACGCTGCTCTCGATTTGCTGCCAGCGCATTTCGTAGCTGCGAACCAGCAAGGAATGCGTTGCGACGGTGCGCGCTGCTCCGCATTGGTCGGTCGCGTCGGTTCAGAGACATCCTGTCAAGTGTACGATCTTCGGCCTGATGTCTGCCGCGCCTGCGTCCCAGGGGATGACGCTTGCTTGACCGCGCGCGCGTTCTTCGGGCTCGGTAAGCCAGGTTTGCCGCCCAGTGACATCGATGCGGAACCGCCAATCAACTGAGGCGGGGTTCCGTCCGGCTCCTCTTCGCCTGTCGACTTTACTCCAGCGATTGTCGTCCGAAAGGTCAGCCGAAGGTAAGGCCCGGTGGAGTCATCCGATGTGGACTATCTGCCTAGTAGCGCGACAAGCGATATCGGCATTTCGACCGCGAAAAAATCCAACGCCGCACCGATAATCATCAACCACACGACCATCAAGAAAATGAGCGCTGCAATCCTGATTTCTACAGGCTGCATTATTTGCGCCGTCCCAGCATATACGTCCCCCCGAGACAAAACCCCTGTTATCCCTCGTGCAAATTCCCTATGGCGAGGGATGATGCGCAACGGTCGAGAGCGTGGGCGCGTGCGGCGCCGAACTCTTCGCTTTCTCGAAACTGATGTCGCTTTGACCGATCAAGTCGCTGGACACAGCTCTGTCGCTGCGTTCGAGATGATGGCCGTCAAGGAAGGAGCGGTAGGCATCTGCGATGCCCTCTTTCAGACCTATCTTAGGAGACCAGCCGAGACTGCGGAGCTTGTCGACGCTCAGGAGTTTACGTGGCGTGCCATCTGGCTTGGTGAGGTCGCGGGTGATCTTGCCTTCGAAACCAACGATCTTGGAGACGAGGTATGCCAATTCGAGAATGGTAATGTCTTCGCCACAACCTACGTTCACATGACTTTCGGCGGAATAGGTTTTCATGAGATGGAGGCAGGCGTCGGCGCAATCGTCAACATGCAGGAATTCGCGCCGCGGCGTGCCCGTACCCCAGACGCATATCTCTTGCTGCTCGCTGACCTTGGCCTCATGTGTCTTGCGTATGAGCGCCGGCATGACATGGCTTGACCCGAGGTCAAAATTGTCGCCTGGACCGTAAAGATTGGTCGGCATGGCCGAGATGAAATCTCTACCGTGCTGTTTGCGATAGGCTTGGCAGAGCTTTAATCCGGCAATTTTGGCGATCGCATACCATTCATTGGTGGGTTCAAGCGATCCGGTCAGAAGTGAGTCCTCAACGATCGGCTGGTCGGCGAATTTCGGATAGATGCAGGACGAGCCCAGAAACATCAGTTTTTCGACGTGAGTTCTATGGGCTGCGTGGATGACATTCGCTTGGAGAATCAAGTTGTCGTAAAGGAAGTCGGCCGGATAGGTAGCGTTCGCGAGAATACCGCCGACCCTCGCAGCAGCTAGGAAGACAGCATCGGGACGATGCTTACTCATCCAGGCCTCCACCTGGTCCTGCCGTCTGAGGTCGACCTCGGCGCGGGTGGACGTCAAAATTTCGCAGCCCTCGGAAGCGAGACGCCGCACGATCGCAGAGCCCACCATGCCGCGGTGGCCCGCGACATAGACCCTCTTTCTGGTAAGGCTGTAGATCACCTCAGGCATGGGCAAAACCCTTGGTTACACCGACCGACGGAACATTTCGTGCCATGACTTTCAGATCCGCGCGAACCATCTCCGCAATCAGTTGATCAAGACTGGTCTCATGTTTCCAACCAAGCTTCGTGTGCGCTTTCGTCGGATCGCCGATCAGAAGATCAACTTCAGTCGGGCGGAAATAAGCGGGATCGATCTCCACCACACACTGACCGGATGTCTTGTCGTATCCCTTTTCCTCAACTCCGTTCCCACGCCAATCAATCGGCATGCCCACCTGGGCAAAGGCCTTGTCAACGAAGGAACGAACCGAGTGCGTTTCGCCGGTCGCAAGGACATAGTCCTCCGGTTCATCCTGTTGCAGCATCAGCCACATGCCACGGACATATTCTCGTGCATGTCCCCAGTCGCGCTTGGCGTCCAAGTTGCCGAGATAAAGCCTTTCCTGCAGTCCAAGATGGATCGCCGCAGCCGCCCGGGTGATTTTGCGCGTCACGAATGTTTCGCCGCGGATCGGGCTTTCATGATTGAACAAAATGCCGTTCGAGGCGTGCATGCCATATGCCTCGCGATAATTGACCACAATCCAATAGGCGTAGAGCTTGGCCGCAGCGTAGGGTGATCGAGGGTAGAAAGGTGTCGTTTCGCTCTGCGGGACTTCCTGGACTTTGCCGTAGAGCTCTGAGGTCGATGCTTGATAGAAGCGGGTCTTCTTTGTCAGCCCCAGGAGGCGAATGGCTTCAAGTAGCCGAAGGGTGCCGGTTCCATCGGCGTTAGCCGTATATTCCGGGGTCTCGAAAGAGACTTGAACGTGGCTCTGTGCGGCGAGATTATAGATCTCGTCCGGCTGCGTTTCCTGAACCACGCGGATGAGGTTCGTTGAATCGGTCATGTCCCCGTAATGCAGAATAAAGCGAGGATTTTCGACATGGGGATCCTCGTATAGATGCTCGATGCGACTGGTGTTGAAGGACGATGAGCGTCGCTTGAGGCCGTGAACAATATAGCCCTTCTCCAGGAGCAGTTCGGCCAAATACGCACCGTCCTGACCTGTTATGCCTGTAACCAGTGCAACCTTATTTTCGTTTTTCATGCGGTCTCCGTAATTTATTTCGGCGGAATCAGGCGGACACGCGCTGTTCGAACTCACGTGAACTCGTGGTACTTCCGCAGTGAGCTCGCAAACAGTTCTGAATCGCGGAAGTTGTACATGGCGTGTTTGTTCGTATTGACGTTATTTATGGCAACGGCAATCTCTGCGTTGCGCGCGGTCTTCAGCTGATGTAGGCAAAACTCTACCGCCCGACGGCTCGTCTTTCCCCATTTTACGACCACCAGCGTTCTTTCTGCTAACGCTGTCAGATGCATCGTATCAGCCGAGGCGAGCACAGGCGCGCTGTCGAAGATGACGATTTGGCCCAGTGAGGCGGCCATCGCCACGATGTCAGCTGCATCAGTCAAGCGGACGCGCCGATGGAGACTGGCATTGCCAGCCGGGATGAAGTCGATGCCGCTTGGATGGTGATGGATGATGTCACGCAATCCCGCCTGCCCACACAGGAATTCGTTCAACCCCTGCTTTAGCTCTGATTTGAAAAACGAGTCGAGATTTCCGAGTCTGAGGTCGCCATCGACAAGCAGCACCGGAATTCCGTTGGCGGCGAGATCGATTGCCAGGGATCTGGCGACAAGCGACTTGCCCTCTCCGCTGTGAGCCGACGTCACGACAATCGTGTTTGGCAGTTTCCCGCCGTTAGATTGTTTGAGCGAAGTCATCACGGAGCGAATTGCTTCGTCAAACATCCCGTCTTGGATGCTCCCGAAGAGCATCGACGGATCTCTCCGGTCTTTCCGTTTGAGGTGCGGGATGAATCCGGCGGGTACGATGCGCGACATTCCGGCCATCTGGTCGAAACTGCGGACTGAGTTGTCCAGCATCTCGACCACGAAAGCGGCCGTCACCGCGATCGATACCGAAGCCAAAAGGGCGCCGATCAAATAGAAAAGCCGCCCGCGTCCCGTTGGCGCCAGCGGCACCGCGGCCGGTGACAAGACTTCCAGTTCCGCGCCTGGCAACATGGCTTGCGCAGCCAGGCCACGGCGCTGCTCGTCGAGCTTGTCCAGTGCCGTCTGCTCTTTGTCAGCCATGCGCTCGAGTCGGGCCAACTCGGTTTGCGCCAGTGTGGAGCGAGCGCGTTTCTCATGAGCGGCCGCCAATGCCGACCGGACTGCGTCGTCCTCATGATCGAGCGCCGCAAGCTTGGCGCGTATCGATTGGAGATATCGATCGGTCGCAAGGCTGAGATCGGTGCGGGATTTAAGGATCTTGGCCCGCGTGTCGAGCACGGATTCTGCCGTGTTGCCATATGTCTCGAGAAGGCGCTCGAGATCTTGCTCCTGCGCACGAAGCTCGCGTTGCATTGCGCCAATGCTGTCGGGAATGACCATATTCTGCAGGGCGAGCGAGGGGTCGTCGGCCGCTTCGAGTGCAGATATCGTTGCTCTCGCTTCAACGCGGCTTTGTTCGATTTTTGTCCGCCGCTCGCCCAACTCCATGATCGACTTGATCTGTTCAACCTGATCGTCATCACTTGAGGCGACGTCCATAATTTTCTGGTACCCGTCGGCGGCATCGCGTGCTGCCTTGGCGCGCCCCATCTGTTCGTCGATGCGCAGCAGAATCCATTCTTCTGCTGCGTCCACTCGACCACGCAGACTGTCCTTGCGTTCTTCGAGGTAGATGCTGATGAGCCGGTTCGGGACCGAGGCGGCCAGTTCGGGGTCGCTCGCATCGAAGCCGATCTGAATGACGTCACCCTGGCCATCGCGCCAAACGCGGAGGGCCTTGTAGTACTTCGGGATTATGGGCTCGATGCTGTCCCGTACCGGCAGGGACGGTTTTTCACTGTCGACCCAACCGCGAAGCATTGATCGGATCTTGTCGATAGGCGAGATTTCTTGCAGCGCCGGATTGAATTCCGGCCATTCATTGAGGCGCAGGTCGCGGATTACCCGCTCTGCGATGCTTCTGGAAAGAAGCCGTTCGGTCTCAGATGTGGCGTCCAGCGGATCGTTGCGGCCGGACTCGTCGGTGCCGAGCTTCGTCGCCAGAGGCGTGTGGATGATCAGCCGGGACTCGGCATGATAAGTCGGCTTCAATCCCGAAATCACGGTTGCGGCAACCGCCATAAGTACCGTGATGATGGCCATTATCATGACCATCCGTCGCCGAATAAGGCGCAGGCCTGACGTCAGATCAATTTCGTCCGAACGGGTCTCTACCTGAAGCCGGGGATCGTAGCGCATCGATGAGAGCGAGGTGTTGCGGTCTGGCGGCACAGTCGAAATAGTCATCGTTCACCCGCCGTTGTTTGAGGTTGCGCGGAGATAGCGTCGTAGAGTTTGTCCAGCGATCGCATATAAGCCTTCATACTGAAATTATTGAGATAATGAGCGCGGGCCTTGGCCGACAGATAGTTGCGGACTTCCGGGTCGGTGACGAGCTTAGCCAGCGCCGCAGCCAGGGCATCCTTGTCTCCGACAGGTACGAAGACGCCAGTTTCACCGTCGGAGATGACTTCGCCATGCGCGCCGACGCGCGTGGTGACGACGGCGAGCCCATGGGCAAGCCCTTCGACCACAGCCATTGCCAAGCCCTCGGCATGCGAAGGTAAGACCAGGATATCTGCCCGTGTACACAACGCCCGCGCCTCGTCGGCGCCAAGCCAGCCCGGCATTTTCACCAGATCTGAAAGTCCCATGGCGGCAGCCTGACGCCGGTAGTCTTCCACAGGTCCGTCGCCTGCCAGCACGGCTCGCCACTGGAGCTCTTTCATGATCGGATGACTTAAGGCAAGCAGAAGCTCCTGAACGCCTTTGCGTTCGCTCAGCCGGCCGAGAAATATGATCAACGGCATCTCGCCGACATGAACATTGCGCGGTCCGGGGTCGGGCACACAATTGCCAATGACGACTACGCGGCGCTCATCCACGCCGAGAAGCGTCGTAAGCGTCATGCGGTCGCGCTGGCCCAGTGCCACGACCTGGTCAGCATGTTGGAACATCCGGCGTACAAGCATTTGTTGACGTGGCGAGCGTGCGGCAAAATCGCGCGCGTAGTCGTAGTCGTGCAGGTGCAATATGTGAGAGCATCCGAGGAGACGGGCAGCCTCGGTCAGGATCAGTTTTCTTGCGGTGCTGCCGCGACCCGCGACATGAATATGGTGAATGCGTGCCGGAGCAATTATCCGGTCCTTCGCCATCATCAAGACGGCGCCGAGCACGCGCAAAGGCGACGCAACGGAGGACCACCGAGACCCTCTAGTGTCGGTGACGAGGTGTGTTTCGCCGGCCTCCTTTGCCGTGTTCGATATATAGCCGACGAGCCTGCCAATTCCGCCACCGTTTTCGCAACCACCCGGGACGTAGTGGCGGACGGTTGCTGCTGCGTTCCGCGTCGCTACCCGATTTCCATCCGTGAGCGTGTTCATCAGCATGCCCCGACCACCTTACGATAAACGGCCGCAGCCTGTGCTCCGACCTGTTGCGGCGAATTCGGACCTGTAGCCCAAGCGAGTGCGTTGATCCCGAAGCTGCTTCTGAGCTCGCTGTTTTCCGCCAGTGTCCGTATGGCTGTCGCGAGCTGTTCCGCATCCCCGGGTGGAACCACCATTCCCAGTCCGTTTGGCAGAACGGTGGCTCGCAATTCGCCGACATCCGTCACGATAACCGGTTTGCCAAATGCGGCGGCAAGATTGAGGACGCCGCTTTGAGAGGCTTCCGTGTAGGGAAGGACAACGATGTCCGCATTCAGAAAGAGCTGGGCGACCTCCATATCCTCGATAAAGCGATTGCGAATATCATAGCGACTAGCGTCCCCCATAAGGGGCTGGAAGATCCGCGGATCGTCGCCGCGGCCTGCCACCGTGATGCGTAGATTGGGGAGCAGGTCCTTGAGCATTGCCTCGGCACGGATCAGATGCTCCAATCCCTTGTAAGCAAAAATCCGTCCGAAAAGCAGAACGCGCAAAGTTCCATCTGCGCCGCGCCGCGCCATCTTGTGCCGCCGGGCGAGTTCCGCGTAGCGATGAATGGCGGGATGCGACAAGACATGGACACAATCAGGCGACTTTGAATATCGCTCGAGGACCATCTGTTTCAGCCCTTCGCCATGGACGACGACATGGCCCGATTGCCGCACCATCAATTGGGGAGCCCAGGCGGGCAGCGTGCGGGTGTCGGAATCGCCGGGATGCACTTCCACGTCATGGACGGTGGTCACGATCGGGATCGGTCGCCAGAACGGCGCGGCAAAATTCAACCAGAGCGTCGAGTTGCTCAGCAGGTGAATGACGTTCGGCCGCTCCTGCCGGATAAGACGTGTGAGTTGGTGCAGGAACCAGGGATTGGAGAGCGAGCGGTGCCTTGGCCAGTCCATGAGGTGCAGATCGACAGCCGGATCGATCCATGAAGCAAGGTGTGCGTAGCGCCGGCGCGGAACCGCGAGGACGACATGCGCATGTCGCGCAACGCCGCTAGCGAAGGAGATGGTGTAGTCTTCCAGTTCGGAAACCAGCAGCAGCGCCTTCATCCCGCAGACTCCGACACGCCGACATCCTGACCAAGTCGAGGCAAGTCGTAGGCTGTGCGCAATGCATCACGCGTCCGCCTCAGCAAGTTTGGTTCTCCGGCGAAAAAGAGCCCTTCCACCGCGAGGCTGAACCGGGTGCGTGTATCGGCGCCCTGCAGCCTGGCTGAGGCTACCCGGTACGGATAGTGATCAGTCAGACGCAGCCTTCCCGCCAGATCATGCGCGGAAAGAAACCGGTTCGTCGCTTCAACCGTCGCCTGCCAATGGGCCATCCGCTTCCGCAGCATGGCGGCGTCATCGACTGGCCGATACCAATTATTGTTGTGAATCCGATAGAACCCGAGTGGATCCGACAAGGCGACAACGCCCCCGAGAAATGGATAGATGCCTGTGAGCCAGGCATCGGCAGACATACGGAACTGCTCGGGAATATCCCCTGCAGCATCCCACGCGCTGCGTCTTACAGCGATGGCTGATGTCATCGGGAAGGGCCACCAACCAGCCGATTTGGCGAGCAGTGGCGACAAATTTCCTGAACACAGGGTCCGAGGTATTGGCTTGAAGGCTGGTGAGCCATCGGTCTGCGTTGGCTGAAGCCGGTGATAAACAAGAGATGCCTGAGGATTGGAGTGGAAAGCAACGGCGGTTGCCGACAGCTTGCCTGGCGCCCACCAGTCATCGGCATCGAGAAAACAGAGGATGTCGCCACTGCTCAACTTCACAGCAGCATTTATGGCTGCGGCCTGTCCCTGGTTCTCCTGGAAAAGCACCGCCACCCGCTTGTCATAGCCGTCGAGAACAGAGCGCGACTGGTCGCTCGAGCCGTCGTCGACGACGATTATCTCGACATTGGACGCCTCTTGTCCCAAGGCGCTGTCAATCGCCCGTTCGACGAAGCGACCGTAGTTGTAGTTGTTGATAAGGACGCTGAATGTCGGTCTCTCCATGACGCCTCCTCAAGCTCGTCGCTGCGCGACGCTTCGGTGCACCAGAGTTGCCAACGCTCGCGCGTCTGGTAGCGCGAATTGGCGGAAAGAGATGAGATGCAGACAGGTATTGTTCTGCTCGGTGAGGATTTCGCCTCGAGCTAGATTTACCGCCGACAACGCCTTGACGCGTGGCACTCCCGTTACAAAACCAGGATCATGACGCAGAACCATACCAATCCCAACCCTTCTAAGCGTCACCTGCCAATAGTCAGTTGCGCTAGAATTACTGTCTCACTTCACCGAAAACTGCGGCTCAGCGCGACGTGCTTTGCGGCATCTTTCATCGTGAAGCTACCGGTGATTGGTCACAGGTGACATCTGCTCTTATGGGCAATGTTGTACGTCCCGGCACCAACTTTTGGAGGAGGGGCAAACCGGGAGCTTAAACTAAACAACGCCCTTAGATGGTGGGTAAGCGCGTTAGGATTAGCTCCGCCTACGTTTGCGTTAGTTGACTGGGGAGGTGGCGGGATGTTCGCTGGTGGTGGCGCAGCTATGAAAGGGGTTTCATGTCTTTCCACATTGCCGCGATCAATACCCTCTCATCTGTCCAAGCAAGTCGGGACGGGTAATGAGAGCGTACACGCTTAGAATAGCGAATGGGCCGACTGTCAGTTGGCGAACAATAGAGTGCTGGGGCGCCGGCCTCTGCCTTTTTCTTCAGACAGGCGCGCTTTTCCCGCTAATGTTCGCGGATGCCGACGGAGGCCTTAGCGATCATGCCAGGTCGATATTGCGTCTGCTTTGTCTACCCGTATACGGGTTTACATTGCTGATGCTGGCACGAAATTTTCCGCACTTCATCACAGCGCTGAAGCGAAATTGGTTTGTCCCGCTGATGGTCGCTATGCCCTTCTTGTCCGTCTTCTGGTCGGTTGGCCCGTCGACGACTTTCAGGCGTGCCATCGGCCTGCTCTTCACGGTTCTTTTGGCTTATGTATTGGCAATACGCTTTACGCCGAGGCAGCTGCTTCTCATTGCATTTGCGACCTTCGGAACATGTATCGTCCTCAGCCTTTTGCTTCTTGTGGTGTCACCGGGGCTCGCTCGCATGCCCACGGACAGCGCGGTGCGCGGCATATTCATCCACAAGAACAGCCTTGGTTGGTACGCCGGTATGATGATACTGGTGTCGACCGCCGTCGTAATGGACGGCAACCGAGGCTTGCGGCGAACCGCTTTGATCTTGCTGATGGCGGGCGGGGCTTGTCTCTTCCTTTCCGGATCGATGACCGCGACAATTGCGACGGTATCGGCATATTGCCTGATCGGATTCTACTCCTTGTTGCAGCGAATCCGTGGCATCGGTCGGATCGTCTTCATCCTGTTTTTTGTTCAAATGTTCGTCGGGATCCTCCTTTTGCTTCATGAATTCCTGGTCCCTTTCCTTGAGGCGCTTGGCAAGGATGCCACGTTGACGGGCCGAGTGCCCTTGTGGGAACTTGTCGACGGTCAGATCGCCGATCATCTCCTGCTCGGCTTCGGCTACCAGGCGTTTTGGACAGAAGCGAATCCCGAAGCGTGGATTATCTGGTCAAAGATCCAATGGATGGCTCCCCACGCCCATAATGGATTCCGCGATACGCTGCTGAGCTTCGGAATAAGCGGAATGACTTTGTTCGCTCTGATGCTTTTGCAGGCACTCCGCCAAGGGGCGGCCCTACAATGCGGGGACCCGCGTTATGGCTGGCTCTGGCTGAACGTCTTCACGGTTGTGGTTTTGGTGATGAACCTGACCGAGACAATCTTCCTTATCCAGAATGACGCGATTTTCATTCTGTTCACAACAGCCATCATCATGTTCTCTCTATACAAGCCTGTTGTTGTTTCGACGGCTCCCGGCCGGCAACTGCGAGCATCGGCCCGCAGCCCAACGGCGGAGCTGCAAATCTCATGAGGCTGCGCTTCGCGCCGATCTTGAGCATTTTGCTTGCGATGCTCTTTCCGCAGCCGAGCAAGCTGGCCTCGGTGAGCCCGAACGCAGATGCGCCTGAGAGGCTGCAGACGACGGTCAGGGAGGCAACTTGCGCGGAAGCCTCGCCGGCGACTTTTTCAGACAAGCTGAAGGGGACTTCACTGAGCAGCATGGTGACCGGAGCACCCGCGGACCGGGCAGTATTCTATGTCTCTCCCGATGGCAAAGACACCTGGAGCGGGCACCTTCCTAAAGCAAATTCTCGGCGTACAGACGGTCCTTTTGCCAGTATTGAAAGAGCGCGGGATGCTGCGCGCCAGAAGGGCGGCCAGAATACGATCGCAATGGGCAATGGGGATTATTATCTCGCTGAACCGATAGTCTTCGATGCTCGCGATGCGGGCCTGATCATCGCGGCGAGATGCAACGAGGCGCCAGTCCTGCACGGCGGCCCGATTGTGCGCAATTGGACGGCGCAGGCCGATGGTCGCTGGAAGGCGTCACTGAAGCTGCCTGCGGGCCGGGATGTGGGCGATCTTTTCGTCAGCGGCACGCGCCAGACGCGGGCTCGCTTTCCCAACGCTCCACTCGATGGAGACCCGCGCAAAGGGTGGCTTTTCGCGGCTAAGTGCACGCAGGACGACGATATATGGCATGGTAACACGCGCTTTTGCTTCCATGCCGGCGATCTTCCGATCTCAAAAAATGCGGCAGGGCTAGTCGCCCACATCGTAGGTGGTTTTCACCCCGGCAGCCAGTGGGGCAGTGACACCCTCCCAGTGGTTTCAATCGACACCGCGAACCGGGCGATAAATACCCAAGGCACCAGCTATTTCTTCACCGCAGAAGGCAGCCGCTATTTTCTGACCGGGGCGGCGGCGCTGCTCGATGCGCCCGGGGAGTGGTGGTATGACCGCGCCAAGAGTCAACTCGATTATTTCCCGACCGATCGGCTACCAACCGGTTCTACGGCTGTCGCCGGCATCCTGCCGACCTTCTTCAGGCTGGATGGAGCCGACGGGATGGTTATCTCGGGGCTCCAGTTTCGGGATGGGGATCCTCGGGGCAGCGGCAAGTTCGGTACCGACACCAGAAGCTTTGGGGCCATACGGCTCGATCACTCGGATGGCGTCCGGCTGCTCGGCAATTCCATCGACAATGTCGGCGTCGGCATCCATGTTTCCGAGAGCAAAGATGTCTTGATTGCCGGCAACGTGATTGGAGATGTGGCTGGCAATGGGATTTACGTTGGCACAACCTATGGCAGCTTCGGCAAATCCGACAGAGCCAGAATCCTGTCGAACCATATTCATGACATCGGAAGGGTCTACTTTGAAACCGCGGGGATATGGTTCCAGGCGGCCGACAGTATCAGGATCGCCCATAACCTGGTCGAAAATACTGCGCAGTTCGGTATCGCCGGCGGCTCACTGTGGGGAGCACAAGACGCAGTCCACGACGCAGTCATCGAGCATAACGTGATCCGCAATGCCAATCAGCAGACGGCAGATGGCGGTGCCATCAAGCTGATGGGCGAGCAGGCGGACCTCCTGAACAGCAGCATCCGCTACAACCTGGTTACCGGGACAGGTCAACTTATGAACAGGGCCGATGGGACGTTTTGGCCTCCCGGATATGAAAATATCAATGAATGGCCGACCCCTATCAGTTGGGCGATCTACACCGATGGCAAGGCCAGCGGTGTGCGCATCGAAGGAAATACGCTCTCGGACAATATATCGGCGATCGGCATCAACGGCGGCTGGAGCAACTTGGTGACGGGAAACGTCATCACGCACGGATCGGGCGCGGCTTTTCGCGTTGATGACGGTACCGGCAGGGAGTGGCATCCGCCATGGGCACGCCCCAACCGTATCGAGGGCAATATCGTGTCGATCGGCAGTAGTAGCGGGCTTGCAGCATACGTCTACGCTCCCGGCCACGGGCCTGGATACGTGCAGTTCGCTCGCAACCGCTACATCGGCAATTTGAACGACAAGAGCTTCCGAATACATCCGAGCATCATGCGTTCGGGAGAATTTGGCAATCTAAGGGATCTCCAGAAGGCTGGGGCGGACACCGCAAGCGTCGTCGCGCCGCCGGAGTAACAAAAGGCGCGGCGACGAGCGGTGTTCCTGCCCGCGATAGCGCCTTCGGCTATGGCGACTTGTAAACCCGCTCCGCCATTCGTGCACGCGTTGCTGGTGACTGCAGCAGTTAAGAACGATGAAGACATGCCCTTGGTGAGCCAATTCGAAAGCGAAATTGCAACCCTTGCCAGTTCGGATCCCGCGCCAGACGCGCGGGGATAGCCGACATAAGTATACTGCATCAAAATCAGGATCCGGAGATCTGGTAGGGTGAGGCAGGCTGAGGCGGGGCAATATTGTAGGCAGCGAGCTGGGTCAGCACCTTTGCACTGAGAGTTCCCCGAACTCCCGGATGACGATTGGAGCCTTCATCGGCATAAGAATGGGTCCATACATCAGACGGACCAATGGTCATGAAAACCGCAACGCGGTCAGGAGTCCCGGCCATCCGTCGAAGGGCTGATCGTGCCACGGTGAAAGCCCTTTGCGAGTCAATGCGAAGTCGCGGCCCGATCCGGTCGCAGAACTTGCGTAGATCGTGTCCCGGCACGTGGTGTAGGTGGCGGGAGGTAGCAAAGCCGAGCGCCCGCGCGCTTTTCATAGCGCTGTAGCGGGTGATTGGGTTTGCGGGCGGCCATCAGTGTTTTCCGCTAGGGTCGGGTTGTTGAAGACCAACCTGACGGAAAGACCACCGATGACCAATGACATGATGAACGTGCGTTCGCTTGTTGAGAAGAGCGCCGATGCAGATTTGTTGCGTGAGATGATCGGCTTTGCCGCCGAGCGGCTGATGGAGCTGGAGGTCGGATCAGCTGCGGTGCTGAGTTCGGCGAGAAGAACCCGATGCGCCTTGCTCAACGCAATGGCTACCGCGACCGCGATTGGGAGACGCGAGCCGGGACCGTTGAACTCCGCATTCCGAAGCTGCGCAAGGGCAGCTACTTTCCGAGCTTCCTTGAACCCCGTCGCATGGCGGAAAAGGCTCTGACGGCCGTCATCCAAGAAGCCTATATCCAGGGAATCTCGACCCGTTCTGTCGACGATCTGGTCAAAGCCATGGGCATGAGCGGTATTTCGAAGAGCCAGGTGTCCCGGCTCTGTGAAGAGATCGACGTCAAGGTGAAGGCTTTCCTCGACAGGCCGATTGAAGGCGAGTGGCCATACGTGTGGGTGGACGCGACCTACCTCAAAGTCCGGCGCGGCGGACGTGTCGTTTCCGTCGCCGTCATTATCGCTGTCGGCGTGAACAGCGATGGCCGGCGCGAGGTCCTAGGCATGGAGGTCGGGACGTCGGAGGCCGAACCGATCTGGACGGAATTCCTGCGTAGGCTGACACGCCGAGGATTGCGCGGCGTGAAGCTCGTCGTCTCGGATGCCCATGAAGGCCTCAAGGCTGCTGTCACGAAGGTTTTGAATGCCACCTGGCAAAGATGCCGGGTTCACTTCATGAGGAACGTGCTGGCGCACGCCGGAAAGAGCGGCAGGCGGGTCGTCTCCGCTTTCATCGCAACGGCCTTGGCCCAGGAGACGCCGGAGGCAGCAAGCGCTCAATGGCGCAGCGTCGCCGATCAGATCAGGCCGAAAGTGCCGAAGCTCGCCACCATCATGGACGATGCCGAAGAAGACGTGCTCGCCTACATGACTTTCCCGAAAGAGCACCGTGCAAAGCTGCACTCGACGAATCCAATCGAGCGTCTCAATGGCGAAATCAAGCGACGCACCGAGGTGGTCGGTATCTTTCCGAACGACGAGGCGATCGTCCGTCTCGTGGGCGCGCTGCTGCTCGAACAGAACGACGAGTGGGCCGTCCAACGCGCCAGGTATATGACCCTTGAGACCATGGCTCAAATGAGCGATGATCCCCAAATCAGCCTGCCCGCTGTGGCTCGCTGATATCCGCTCCGACCCATGTCGGAAAGCACGGCCATCAGCCGTCAGCTACACCACTCCCGTGGACACGATCCTTGCGTAGGCTTCTGTCAACGAGTGTCGGCATTTGCCCGGCATGTTCGATCCGCACATCGAAAATGATGGCATCGCCTGCCCCTTCTCCGGCATGCTCCTTACCAGGCCCCTGAGGTGAGATCTTGGTCGAACCTTCAATGTCGCTGGCGAGTTTTCGTCCCGATCCTGCAGGTAGAATGCGATCTTATACCCCTAAAAGACTCGTCCGCGAAGATAGTTCCGTCAATGCAGGCAAGGTGGTGGGGAACCTCATTATGCCACGACGATGTCGTGTTGATCATCATATCGCATTCGCCTGTGAGAACGACGTCAAGCGGTTGCGTGATTTCCTTGAGGTGATTGAGGATCACGTCGGATGTCAGAAATCTGGCGACTTCCTCTGCGACATACCTGGCCTGAAGCTGGAATTTGCCACCGTACTGATACCGGCCTTCCGATTTCAGGTACTGTGTCACAATCAGTCGTAAGCATTCCACCTGATTGGCGGCTAGCAGTTCCCTGATGACGGTGTAGCTGTCGGAACTCAAATCTTTCTGCAGCGGATTCTGTCGTCCAGCTCTGACTGCTCGCCAGCCGAGGCCGTCATCTCGCCTGTCGGATCCCCACATCTCTCTCCCGGCTTGTGCGCTCACCCCCGGCCCTGTCTGCGCGACGGCGACTATCTTCTTCGATTTTGCGACGGCCAAACGCTCTTTCGCGACGGCACTCATCAAAAAGAGCACGTCGTAAACCATAGGGGTACATTGCCTTACTCCAAATATTGTAACTTATCCCCGCGTAAGGCGTAGAAATATGAAGTCTCATCTACGTCCAATAGTTGGAACGGCAAGTATGGAGGCAATCGCCCTTACAGCATATTCTGATGACAGTTTAGATCGCGAAAGCGCAGGTCATGAGAAAGCAACTAGCAGACAGCAGTCAAGATTCGGTTCTTAATCGACCGAGCTATTCGGAATCTATTAATGTCCTTGGTGTTCGCATTTCGGCAGTTAATCTCAAAAGTGCCACCGGATTTATTCAAACAGCGATCGAAGACGGCAGGAAGGAATATGTGTGCGTTCGCGACGCGCACGGTGTCGTCCGATGTCAAGATGATCCCGAACTCCGGTCGATACATAACCGTGCGTTCCTCGTGACACCCGACGGCATGCCGTTGGTATGGGCATTGAAACGTGCCGGTCATGCCGAAAGCGACAGGGTCTATGGACCGGATCTCATGTTATCCGTTTTCGATGCCGGCAGCTCCAAGGGCTTGCGCCACTTCCTTTATGGCGCAACGGCCGAAACGCTCGAACAGCTGCAGGCGCGACTTCTCGCGAAATTTCCGCAAGCACAGATCGTCGGCTCCTATGCGCCACCTTTTCGCAAACTGTCGACGCGGGAGGAAACGGAGATTGCTGACCAGCTCAATCGATCGGGCGCCGATATCATCTGGGTCGGCCTGAGCAGTCCAAAGCAGGAGCTCTGGATGGCGCGCATGCGCGATCGTCTGGAAGCATCGATGCTCATCGGGGTCGGAGCCGCATTCGATTTCCACGCCGGCCTCAAGCGGCAGGCTCCAAGGATCATTCAAAGAAGCGGCTTCGAATGGGCGTTCCGCCTTTTGTGCGAGCCGCGACGGCTGTGGCGGCGCTATGCGGTCGTCGTGCCGACCTTCATCTCACTGACGGCATTCCAGAGACTGGGGCTTCGGAAGTTTCCGATCGAAGACGCGGTTTTTGGACCAAGCGCGCCAAAAGAAGCAGCTGCAAAGGTGTAAAGCCATCATGTCCTTATTTGCGTCGCCAGCAATGACACCGCGTCCGTCGAAGGCAGCCACATCAAGTGACATGACGTCGCGGGCGATTGCGGCAGGTTCCGTGCCGCCCATAGCAGCTAAGACCGCCGATCCCTTTGACCGGGCAGGGCTGAATATGCCCGCCGCACTACGGCGTCGGCTTCCTCGGCTTGCAACCTCGTCCTTGCTGGCCGCCGGCGACATTGCAAGCTATTTGGTTGCCTATTTTGTTGTCCTGTCCTTTTTCCCCAGTGGTTTGGAGGGCACGCTGGCGGAGCGTACGTTCGCGATCGCAGCACTCGCCGCGATTATTCTTTACGCATCGGCCGGCCTCTACCCTGGATATCGGTTACATGAGCACGAACATCTGCGGCGGCGCACTGTAGCTGCCGTCAAGGTGGCTGTCCTGGCGGCGTTTGGAGCAATTATCCTCCCGGAGGGGGAACGACTGCTGCTTGCCGTCATTGGGTTCCTCGCTCTCGGGCTGATTGTTCAGCCATTTGTGCATTGGCTTGCACGGGGCCTGTGCTGGAAACTTGGAGTCTGGGGGGAGCACGCGGTTGTCATAGGGGGGGGCAACCTTACCCCCGCTCTCGTGGCCCATTTCAAGAACCACTGGCAGTATGGCATCAGGCCGGAGGCCATTTCCCCCGATAGTGTGGAGGCATTGCCCGATGGCGGGCCATCCATTGCCATGATTGCGGGCGACACAGGCGTGCTTGCACCAGATTTGGCGGCTATGCGTCGGAAGTTCGCCGAAGTCATTTTGCTGTCCGACACGCCGAGCCTCAAGGTAACCGGATTGCGGCCTGCGGATGTCGGCGGAGAAATCGGTATTCGCCTTACCAACAGTGGGAGTTCGGTGAACTCGGACCTGGTTCGCCGAATCCTCGATCTCGCAATCGCCATCCCTGCATCGATCGTCGTCGCCCCATTCATCGCGTTTGCAGCGGCCGCAATCTATGCCATCGATCCGGGCCCCGTCTTCTTCCGGCACACCAGGGAGGGGCGGTCAGGCAAGCCGGTGCACGTCCTGAAATTGAGGACGATGTATCAGGATGCAGAGCAGCGCCTTGAAGCTGTCTTCCGAGACGACCCCAACATGCGCGCCGAGTGGTTGAGCCACTTCAAGCTCAAGGACGATCCGCGCGTCCTTCCGGTGATCGGACATATGCTGCGCTCTTCGAGCATCGATGAGCTGCCGCAATTGGCAAACATCATTGCGGGGCAGATGGCCATCGTCGGACCGCGTCCGTTTCCAGAATATCACCTCTCAGCGATGGACAGCGAATTTCGTGACAAGCGGCGTTCGGTAACACCGGGGCTGACAGGCCTCTGGCAGATATCCGAACGAAGCAATGCGGATATCGAGCTGCAGCAGCAACTCGACGAGTTCTACATCGACAACCGGTCTCTGTGGTTCGACTGCCAAATTCTTCTCAGCACAATCCCTGCGGTGTTCAAGCGCGGGGGAGCCTACTGACCATCCTCGCTTCCGCGAGGCAACCATCAACAACGGAGCATACCAATGCACGGACAAAAGCGAATTATGGTAACCGGCGGCACCGGGTTTCTGGGATCATTCCTGTGCGAAAGGCTTTTGCGCGAGGGCAATGACGTCCTCTGCGTGGACAATTACTACACCGGTTCGCGCGACAATGTGCTGCATCTTCTTGACGATCCTCGCTTTGAGATACTCCGGCACGACATTACCTTCCCGCTCTATGTGGAAGTCGACGAGATCTACAACCTCGCCTGCCCGGCATCTCCTGTTCACTACCAGTTCGATCCTGTGCAGACTGTGAAGACCAATGTGCATGGGGCCATCAATATGCTGGGCTTGGCCAAGCGCACCAAGGCGAAGATCTTCCAGGCTTCCACCAGCGAAGTTTACGGCGATCCGGCAGTCCATCCTCAGACGGAGGACTATCGCGGAAGCGTCAATCCCATAGGCCCGCGGGCGTGTTATGACGAAGGCAAGCGGTGCGCCGAAACGCTGTTCTTCGACTATCATCGTCAATATGGCGTGGAAATCCGGGTGGCGCGGATCTTCAATACCTATGGGCCTCGCATGCAGACCAACGATGGCCGCGTCGTCTCCAATTTCATCGTTCAGGCGCTTCGAAACGAGTCGATCACCATCTTTGGCAACGGCACGCAAACACGGTCGTTCTGCTATGTAGACGACCTGATCGACGGTTTTATCCGTCTGATGGGTGCGCCCGCTGGAGTCACAGGCCCTATCAATCTCGGCAATCCCGGAGAATTCCAGGTCCGTGAATTGGCAGAAATGGTGATCGAAATGACCGGATCGAAGTCCGGTATCGTCTTCAATCCTCTGCCGGTCGACGATCCGACACAGCGCAAGCCCGATATCAGCCGCGCAACGCAACAACTGGGCTGGCAGCCGAAGGTGAACCTTCGTGAGGGGCTTGAGAGAACGATCGCTTATTTCGAGTGGAAGCTTTCCGGCGGCGTAAGGAACAGGCTTAGCGCCAAGTCCTCGCAAGAAGCTTATCCGCATCTGGCGTCTGCGAACGTCGAACTCACTGCTCCTGAAGCCATTCGATAGGGACATGAATAGCAACGTTAATGATCGAAAGCCGCGGCTCGTTTTTTTTCAATGGGACCATCAGCCCAATGCGAACGCGGCCGGTTACCTGCTGCTGCACATGCAGCAGCAGGTCAAATGCCTCACAACACATTTCGATGTCGTCGTCATTAACCGCGACTGCGATTATGCAGAGATATGCGACAGGTACGAACCGGATCTGACGCTGTTTGAAAGCGGTTATCGGTCGCATGGGTCGCGTCGCATAAAAATCACCAACACCAATACCCATATCGTCGTTCCCAAGCTTGGCCTTCATAACGCCGACGCATGGTGCGATCGACGCGCGGGCTTCCTTTCCGATATGGAGCAGTGGGGCATCGAGGCGTATTTCGCGATCGCAACGATGACTCCGGAATATATGCCGGCGGTGAAGGAGAATCTCTTCGTCTGGCCAAATTTCATCGATCCCAAAGTCTACCACGACTATGGCCAGCAAAAGGTCATCCCGGTGATGCTCACAGGTCAGGCCTATGGCCTTTATCCCTGGCGACAGACGGTCTTTCCGATGATCCGCGACCGTTACCCCTGCCTGGTCTCGCCGCAACACGCCTATGAGAGCAAGCTAGCTTCCCAGCTCCTGTCCGGAGAGGCTTACGCGCGCGCGCTCAACTCGAGCCTCGTCGTCCCCACATGCGGCACTATGGGCGGCGAGGTCGTACGCAAGCACTTCGAGATTCCCGGGGCAAATGCCTGTCTCGTGACCGAACGCACAGCAGCAGTGGAGGCAGCTGGCTTTGTCGATATGGAGAACTGTGTCTTTGTTGACGGCCAAAACGTCGTCGAGCGACTAGATTACCTTTTTGCCCATCCCGACGAAATACGGCGTATCACGAAAGCCGGTTACAGTTTGATCCATTCGTGTCACACACTGAGCCACAGGCCGCAAATATATCAGTGGTTCATGCTGAACAAAGGCCTGCAGTTCGGTGAAAAGATCATTCAGTCCGGCCCCTTCGGCGATCTTACAAAGGTTCAGCGTAGCTCCAGGCGAGAGAGCGTCCATATCGTGGGGGAAGCCAGCGATCGCGCTTTGCTGAAGCAGGGCGACTTGCTTCTCGAGCAGGGCAGGGTGGCGGAGGCCAAGCAGTGCTACGCGCGCTGCCTGGACTATGTATCCTACCTGCCCGAAGCTAAATTCCGCCTTGCCATCTGTGCGTTGCAGGAGGGCGACGCCGATCACGCCTATGAGCTTCTGGTGGACCTGGTCAAGGTGACCATGAGCGAATATGGGGCACTCAACCCGGATCCGGTCGAGTGGGCGTACTTCCTTCTCGCTTTAATCTCCAGAGGCCAGTTTGAGCGGGCGCGAAGGCTGCAAGATTTCTATCCATCGCTATCCCACGACGAATTCAGGCGCGCGCGCCTCGTCATCGCGCAACTCGGTCGCTCAGGCGATGGGGTCGTCTCGGGGCGGTATGGCAGGGATCGAAAAAGCATTCATCAGATTCCTGATCGGAGCGATTCCGAGTGGCTTGCATGGTTTTCCGATATTCTTGAGCGCTGTCAGCAGCCAGATCTTGCAAATGTTCTTCGTCACGCTCCCGTCGGCGGAAGCAGCGCCGGCGAGAAAGTAACATCTCTACAATTCAAACGTGATGCTGGCTGGCGTCTGCGACTATATTCAGGCGTCGATGGCCTGATGGTCAGACTGCGCCTGAATGGCCTGCGGCCGAATGTGCCGCCGCTGCCTGAGTTCCGATATTTCTGGCATCTTGCGCGGGGTCTGGTCCCCCATTCGCAGAGAGGCCCGTTGCGCAAGATCCGAATAGCGCTTTCCAGGCTTCCTATCGGCACCGGCAATTAGCCGTGGGAAAATTGCACATGCAAACAGCGACACCTGGAGAGTCGTACATGACAGACTTTCCAAGTGAGGCTGAAGATGCAATCGCGGACTCGGTGGCGTATTTGCCGTGCAGCCACCGAGGATGTTTAGAGCGAGAATGCGCTCCTGATGCGATCCAAGATCTGATCGGCCGACCGCATCAGCACAGGCTGTTTGTCGCAGAGCCGCCCGAAAGAAACAGATCGTTGAGCTTGAACACGACTTCCGTTCTGTTCGTCGCTTTGACCTTTTTCATAATATTGCGAACATGCACCTTTACAGTGCTTTCTCGCAGGTTGAGCTCATAAGCGATAATTTTGTTTGCCTTTCCGCGTCGGAGCGCCTCCACGACTTCGACCTGACGATCCGTGAATATGCCGGCTAGCGGGCGTGCGGTCGAATTGCTCGAGTCCAGCAAATGACGCATGGCGAACAGGGCGCTTGCAGGCACAAAAATTCCTCCTGCCACCGACAGCGCGATCAGCTCCATACAGACACTGACGCTGACTGAGGCGGGGATGAACCCTTTGGCTCCGTACTCAAGTGCCCTAACGATTTGACCGAAATCGTCGCTATCGGCCAATACGATGAGTGGCGTTGATACAAATTCTGACGAAAGCTTCCGGATTTGCTCCGAAACGGCCGGTTCATCGATCTTTTTGCCGCCGACGTTCAAGAGGATTGCCGAAAGCGGAGGATATTCGTCGCGCTTCTGCTTCCACTCCTCAATTGATCCAAATGCCAGAATCTGCAAATCCGCCTTTTCGGCAGCCATGCATTGCGCCAGGCATTGCCGATCAAGCTCACGATTATCGAGAATGACAAGCGAATGCGTGTGTCTTCCCGGCACGACAGCTGTGTTCGGATTATCTATCCTGAGGGGAAGAGCTACGTTCTCCTGCCTGAGGTCCAAATTCGGTATAAGTGCTGAATTCACAGCTTCACCCTCCCCTAACACGTTACGCTCAACTAAGGCTCCGAGTACCAACCCCTCTCAATTCGGGGGTTTAGGAAACTCTAAAGTAGGAATCGAATACCACAATTCGCGGGACGTTACAGTAGCTAATATAGGCTAAGTAGCGCACAACTTTCATAACAAGTCGGAAATATAAAGTAAATCTGAAGTAGTCTTACGCGTTACTAGATAATTTTCAGGATAAACTTCATCGTTACACCGTAGTTTGTGACGGGTCACTAAATGCATGGAAACAATCGCAGTCTCCGGCGTAGGACCGGCTGCGGATGCGGTCGGTGAGTCCGCCACCAACGTTGGCCGATGTATGAACATGGGCGTAAGTCATCATAAGTAGATACGCCTTTAGGTGAATAACCTTAAACGTTTTGTTTCTTTACTCAGATGCAGAAAACAATTCTCTTTGCAATGTAGAAAAATATTAGCCCTGTCGGTCTGAAACCTTGGGTGCAATCAAGCGATTGTTGGTTTCAACTGAAAGTCTGGGCGTGTTCAAGAGTAGGGGTTTTGCAGGGATGATTGCATCAAACGTCAAGCTGGATGACGGCACCATTATCCACCATCCGGATCTTGTGAATCTATACGGCTGCACAATCGGCGCCGGAACGCGCATCGGCACCTTCGTTGAGATCCAGAAAAACGTCCTGGTCGGAAAAAGCTGCAAGATCTCCAGCCATTCCTTCCTCTGTGAGGGCGTGACGCTGGAAGACGGCGTGTTCATAGGCCACGGGGTCATGTTTACGAACGACACATACCCGCGCGCCGTCAATCCGGATGGCAGCCTCCAGACGGAGGCCGACTGGATTGTCGTCCCGACCCTGGTCAAGCGCCACGCGTCGATTGGCAGCAACGCCACCATTCTGCCTGGCGTGACCATCGGAGAGGCTGCGCAGGTCGGCGCCGGAGCCGTTGTAACAAAAGATGTACCGGATGGCGCCATTGTTATTGGCGTTCCGGCCAGGGTGATCGGTCGCGTCAATGACGGACCAGTCGACATGTATGCGTCGGGAGGAATGAAATGATCGGCATTGCTGTTGTTGGGTATGGATATTGGGGCCCGAATCTGGTGCGCAACATCTCGGAGGCGGCCGGAGCGCACCTCGTTTCTGTCTGTGATCTTAATGTTGAGCGGTTGGCGGCTGTCAAAAGCCGCTACCCCGCCGTGACGATCACCGATGATTTCGAGGAAGTGCTGCGTGATCCAAGAGTTGATGCCATCGCTATCGCGACGCCGGTCTTCACCCATTTCAAGCTCGCAATGCAGGCTATGATGGCCGGAAAGCATGTCTTCGTCGAAAAGCCGATGGCATCGACGACGGAGGAAGCTTCGCGGATGGTCGAAGAGGCCGCACGCCGACGCCTCGTGCTGGCAGTGGATCATACCTTCGTCCACACCGGCGCCGTCCGCAAGATGCGCGAACTGGTCGAGAACGGCTTGGGCGACATGTATTATTATGACTCGGTTCGGGTCAATTTGGGGCTCTTCCAGCATGATGTCAGCGTCATCTGGGACCTCGCGGTGCATGATCTCTCCATCCTGGACCATGTTGTGCAGGAAAGGCCGGTGGCTGTTTCAGCGACAGGCATGAGCCATGTCCTCGGCGAGCCGGAAAACATCGCCTATCTCACGCTCTTCTTCGAAAGCAAGCTCATCGCACACATCCACGTCAATTGGCTGGCGCCGGTCAAGGTGCGCCGCACGCTGATCGGTGGCAGCAACAAGATGGTCGTCTACGACGATCTGGAGCCCAGCGAAAAGATCAAGGTCTACGACAAGGGCATCACGCTGAACCCCAATTCTCAGGCTTACGGCGAGAAAGTGCATCAGATGATGGTTGGCTACCGCAGCGGCGACATGTGGGCGCCCAAGCTCGATATGACCGAAGCACTGAAACGCGAACTGGATCAGTTCGTCGAGTGCATCGAGCAGAACTCGCGGCCCATTACGGACGGCCATGCCGGCTTGCGCGTCGTTCGCATTCTGGAAGCTGCAAGCCGGTCGTTAGCCCAGCGCGGTCGCATCATCGAGCTCGAAGAGGCAAGGCGCATCGCATGATCCCGTTCCTGGACATTAAGGCACAATATCAGTCAATCAAGGGTGAGATCGACGCCGCTGTGCTCGGCGTCCTCGCCTCGGGGCAGTACGTATTGGGCGACGAGGTCGCGCATTTCGAGCAGGAATTCGCCGACTATTGCAACGTCAAGCATGCGATAGCGGTCAACACCGGAACGAGTGCCTTGCATCTTGCCCTGCTTGCGGCGGGCGTTGGTCCCGGCGATGAGGTCATTACGGTGCCATTCACGTTCGTCGCAACCGTGTCGGCGATCTGCTATACGGGTGCGCGACCCGTGTTCGTCGATGTTGAGCCCGTGACACTCACGATGGATCCGGCGGAGGTCGAGGCAAAGATTACTCCCCGCACCAAGGCCATTGTTCCTGTCCATCTCTACGGTCAAATGGCCGATATGGACGCGATCAAGGCAATTGCCGAGCGCCACGGGATACCCGTCATCGAAGACGCCTGCCAGGCCCATGGCGCGCAATACAAAGGCCACCGTGCCGGCAGTATCGGCCTATCCGGCTGCTTCAGCTTCTATCCGGGCAAAAACCTCGGCGCCTGCGGCGAGGGGGGTATGGTCGTTACGAATGACGATGATCAGGCCAAGACGATGCGCATGCTGCGAGACTGGGGTCAGGAGCAACGCTATCACCATCTGCTGAAAGGCTTTAACTATCGCATGGACGCCATTCAAGGCGCGATCCTGCGTGTCAAGCTCCGGCACCTTGAAGACTGGACCGAGGCGCGTCGCGCTCATGCGCGCCGCTACTCTTCGCTGCTTGCCGGATCGACGGATTTGACAATCCCTGTCGAAGCAGCCGACCGGCGTCACGTCTATCATGTCTATGCCATAAGAAGCCACGATCGCGATGGGCTTCAACGCCTGCTCAGCGCGGAAGGCATTCCGTCCGGGCTGCATTATCCCATCCCTGTTCATCTGCAGAAAGCCCATGCCGACCTTGGTTACCAGGCCGGGGACTTCCCGGTTTCGGAAGCCGCCGCACGGGAGGTCCTCTCGCTGCCGATCTATCCAGAGATGCCTGTACGACACGTTGACCAGGTGGCCGCCGCGCTGGAGTACGCCTATGTCAGTTAACCGCCCAGGCGAGGCTCGACTGGTGCAGGCGGTCCATGGTCGCCATGAAAGGCCGGCAGATCCTGACTACCAAACTGGGTTGGTCGAAGAGCTCAGACAATCATACGGGCGCGCTGGCCTGATAGACCTCTATGGTCGTTTCGCCACAGGTGACGGGGTCGTCGACACTCTGATGCGCAAAGCCATCTGGCAAGCGATCGCGCGGAACTGCGGCGCGGGACTTCAGGTCGCGGGCGGCGCCGGTTTCAAACATCCGGAAACGTTCGAAATCGGCAATGGCGTGTTCATCGGCGCCCAGGCCTATATCCAGGGACGCTTCGACGGCACCTGCGTGATCGGCGACAATGTCTGGATCGGCCCGATGGCCTATTTCGATGCACGCGATCTGGTTATCGAGGACTGTGTCGGCTGGGGTCCTGGCGCCAAAGTGCTTGGGTCGACCCACACGGCACTGCCGGTGGATGTGCCGATCATTCGCACGGATCTCGAAATCAAGCCGGTCCGCATCGGCGCATGGGCCGATATTGGAACGAACGCAACAATTCTTCCCGGCGTGAGCATCGGGAAGGGGGCGATCGTCGGAGCGGGCGCTGTCGTTGTTTCCGATGTCGAACCGTTTTCAGTCGTGGCGGGCGTGCCGGCGAAGTTTATACGCTGGCGCACGGAAGCCGATGCTGTGGTCGATATATCGCGTGGAGGAAGATCGTGAGAGATCAACGGGTACTCATTACCGGCGGAGCCGGCCTGATCGGGTCGCATATCGCCGATCTCGTCGCATTGGAGAAGCCGCGCGAGATTATCATCCTCGACAACTTCGTGCGCGGACGCCGGGACAATCTCAGCACGGCAATAGGTGGCGGGTCCGTCAACATTATCGAGGGAGATATCCGTGACAGAGCCTTGCTGGCGAAAACCTTCGAGGGTGTGGACATCGTCTTTCACCAGGCGGCCATTCGCATCACGCAATGCGCGGAAGACCCACGGCTTGCCTTCGATGTGCTGGCCGAAGGCACGTTCAATGTTCTCGAAGCTGCCGTAAAGGCAGGCGTGTCGAAGGTCGTCGCTGCCTCTTCAGCCTCTGTGCTGGGCTTGGCCGAGACCTTTCCGACCACCGAAGCCCATCATCCATATAATAACAGGACGATCTACGGCGCGGCCAAGACCTTTAACGAGGGGCTGCTTCGCAGCTTCGCGGAGATGTACGGCCTGCGCTATGTGGCGCTGCGCTATTTCAACGTATACGGGCCGCGAATGGACGTTTACGGTGCCTATACCGAAGTGTTGATCCGCTGGATGGAGCGTCTGGCGACCGGAATGCCACCCCTCATCTACGGAGACGGCAGCCAGACGATGGACTTCGTCGATGCACGTGACATCGCCCGGGCAAACCTGCTGGCTGCGAAGAGCGATGTCACCGATGAGGTGTTCAATGTCGCGAGCGGCGAGGAAATAAGCCTCCTGCAGCTTGCGCAGATGCTGAGCAGCATCATGGGGGTCTCACTCGAACCGCAGCACAAAGAAGCCCGCGCGGTCAACGGCGTAACCCGTCGTCTTGCCGATATCAGCAAGGCCGAGAAACTCCTTGGCTTCAAAGCGGAAATATCGATGGAACAAGGGCTTCGCGACCTTGTCGCCTGGTGGCAGTCGAAGACCGCTGCGGCAGGAGGGCAAGCTGCATGAGCGCGTCTCTCTCAACGATTCCGGTCGCCAAGCCCGTCCTCGGAGAAGAGGAGGCCGAAGCAGCGCGCCGCGTTATTATGTCAGGATGGGTAACGCAGGGACCGGAAGTCGCGGCCTTCGAGGGCGAATTCGCAGCCTTTGTCGGCGCCGCACATGCCTGCGCGGTTTCAAACTGCACGACCGCACTGCATCTCGCCTTGATGGCGGTCGATGTCGGTGCCGGCGATGAAGTCATCACGGTCAGCCATTCGTTCATCGCCACCGCGAACGCTGTTCGATACTGCAATGCGGTCCCTGTCTTCGTCGACATCGAAGCAGATGGTTACAATATCGACCCCAGCCTGATCGAAGCAGCCATCACGCCCCGCACCAAGGCAATCCTATGTGTGCATCAGCTTGGCATGCCTTGCGATCTCCGCTCGATCGTGGAGATCGGCAAGCGCTATCAGCTCCCGGTCATCGAAGATGCTGCATGCGCGACGGGAAGCGAAATCCTGTGGGACGGGCGTTGGGAAAAGATAGGCAAGCCGCATGGCGACATTGCCTGCTTCTCCTTCCATCCCCGGAAGGTCGTCACGACAGGTGATGGTGGCATGTTGACCACCGCCAATCCCGAGTATGATCGAAAGTTCCGGCTGTGGCGTCAGCATGGCATGAGCGTCACCGATGCTGTTCGCCATGGCTCGAAACAGGTGATCTTCGAAGACTATGACGAACTGGGCTACAACTACCGTATGACCGACCTTCAGGCTGCCGTCGGAAGGGAACAGTTACGGCGGCTGCCGGGGCTGATTGCGCAGCGCAGGCGGCTCGCCGAGCAATATCGTGAGCGCCTGTCTACGATCCCTGGGCTCTCACCGGTCGAGCCGCATTGGGCTCGTAGCAACTGGCAGAGCTTTTGCGTGAGACTGCCTGATGCCGTCGACCAGCGGAAGGTCATGCAGACACTGCTCGATCAAGGGATCTCGACCCGGCGCGGTGTGATGAACATTCATCTGGAAGGTGCCTATTCCGACCAGAGTTCTTATCGTGCCGCCACAAGTCTGGAGCGAAGCGCGGCAGCGCAGCGGCAAACGGTAGTCCTTCCGCTTTATGCTCAGATGACGGATCTCGACATTGTCAGGGTTGTCGAAGCACTTCGAAGCTCATTGGCTGAGGTCGCCAACATACCCGCCTTACAGCACGATAGGGATATCGCTCTTGTATGATTTCCTGATTGCGTGATGCAATCTTTGTTGTGCCGCAGGACCTGATGCGCATCGCTTCGATGCGCATTTTTTGTTAGAGCCTTTCCTGGTCAATTTGAAGCATTCTGTTGGCTCAAACGGAGTCGGATGGTCGACCCCGGCCGGCGCGCGTCGAAGCCAAGCTCTACGGCCAAGCCGGCAGGTCGATCAGGCAGGCCCGTTTCAGCCAACCCCCGCAGATTTGCCCAGCAAATCTGCAAGACTCTAGAATTGCCGGCCGCATCGCTTCGCATGGCGAAGCAGTGCGGCCGGTGGGCCGGGCATCTCTCCACCTGGATCAGAGGCGATCGGCTCGGACGTACCTTGGGGTATGCCCTTCGCCAATCGCCTTTTCCCGGACGAACACCTGTTCCGGCAGAATGATTCAATCTGACCCGGAAAGGCTCTAGGCGAACTTCGCGATCCATCCTCTGATCACTGCAGGCATCACTTCGGGCGGAAGAAGCTGGACCAGCATGCGCAGCGAGTAGATCCCAGTCAGAGCTACGGCCAAGGTGCCGATCCCTATCGCCGGCCATAACGGCAAGACCCAAAACGCCGAGAATACCAGCACCGATGCAGGCAGGAAAAGCAGCACGTGCCTGCGGTTGGCTGCGGATCCGCGGAAGCCGGTAAGCCGCCGCACGATCACGTAAATGAGGATGCTATGCCAGACGTAGAGGCCGAAAAACGCCATGCCGGCTCCTGGCGTACCGAACTTCGATACGAAGTGCCATGCCAGCCCTACATGCACGAGCGTGGCCGCCACCTCCGTCCAGAAGAAAATGGATTGTGCACGCTTCGCCAGGATGATGAAGCCCATCGGCCACGCGATGATCCTGAGCATCATGCCAAGGCAGATCCAGCGCAAGAGATCAACCGCGCCATGAAACTCCGAAGAATAGAATAGGCTCATCATGAGCGGCGCCAACGTCAAAGTGGCGAGCAGACCGGGGCCGGCAAGAAGGATGCTGATTTCCATCTGTTCGTTAACCAGGCGGTTGCATTCGGCATGATTATCCGCAGTCGTGGTCAGGCGCGGATAGAAGTCCGTTCCCATCGCCTGCAAAATGAAGCCGGCATAGAGACCGCCCAACCCCCAGGCTGCCTGATACAATCCTGCGGCCATCACGCCCCCATCCTTCAATATGATGATGCGGATGGCATAGGCCGCGCCGAAGGTTAGAAGTCCGCTCGCCATGAACACGGCGCCAAATCTCAGCAGAGGTGCCCACTCTTGGCCAAATTGGCGAGCCGACATTCGCGGCGAGTGTGCGCCTATCCGTCTGCTGTACCACCAGGTGGAGAGTGTTGTGACGGCCGCAATCGCTACGACAGAGGGTGCGATCGCCTGCGCGCCGAACAGGTAAATCAGCGGGACCGTGATAACCGTGCCGAAAAAACCTGTGAGCACATTGATGCGGGCAAGATTTGCAATGCCACGTAAGCCCTGGATCAACGCCGTCTGCCCGGACGACACTATCCGGAAAAATACGGCGAGCGAGAGCAGTGCGATGCCACCGGCGTGCTGGTAGTCGCCGAAGGTGAACCCCGAGACGGGAAATGCCAGCGCCGCAAGAAGGAGCGCGCCAACCACCCCGAGTACTATCGATATGCGTCTCAACGCCTTCGCCGACTGTGCGATCCTCGCTTCGTCGCCGGTACCGGCGGCCTCGGCGACCTGTCGCACCCCGCTGCCGCCCAGTCCCAGGCCAGCGGCCGTTTGCGCGATATCGACGATTGACTGGTAGAGGCCCATGAGCCCCACGCCTTCAGGCCCAAGCAGAACGGCCAGGGCCTTGTTGCGAATGATGCTTAAAGCGACGTTCACGAGCGAGGAACCGCCCATCAGCATCGTCGACTTGAGGATCTGGGTATAAGTCTGCCCACTGGCTGGGATCATGCGCAAAGTCATCAATCATCCTTGGCCGCTATGCTGTGGGGCGGGATCTCCGGCGCGCTCTCGCCGACATGTTTACCAACGCCGCTTCGGAGATATGCGGCAAAGGCATTCCTGTTGGGGCAGGGAGCGAATTCAAGACCTGGTCGGGTTTATAACAGCTTGTCGCGCACGTAGTCGGAACGCCTTGGTGCTGCTCAATCGTCCGCTGCGAGCTCGTTTGTAATACATGCTTTTCGCGGGTCACTGGCTTGCCTGACTGGCGTGTGTCTCAGTTTCACGCGACAGGTCGGCGGGCGCGGCCTGAGACACCGGATCGGCAATTGGGGTTCGAACGACCCTCACAACATCACCCGGGATCAGCGCCGTTGTTTCGGAGGCCTGGAACTGCCTGATTTGCCCTTCGCTTCGCCGGCTCACCGTAAACGTCAGCGGGAGCGCCTCGTCGGTGGTAGTCGAGCCTCCTGCCGCAAGGTCATCGAGAAGCAGTTTTTGCGTCATCTCGCGCTTCAATTTGAACTGATCGAGGCTTGCCTGTTCCGACTGCAATTCGGAAGCGACTTCGCTTCGCCGCGTGTCATAAAGCCCCTCAAGATTTCGCGTTGTCTCACTGATCGCCTGACGGCCCCGCATGATGGCGGTGACAAGGTCGAGCCGATCGGAGCGGTAGGTGGTGAGCAACCGTTCCAGATCCAATTGACGCGACGAGAGTGTGAGGCCTTTCGAAACCAGCGTTTTGACGCTGGTCAGCTGCTCCTCGATAGATTTGATATTGTCCTCCGAGCCCTGCACCTTCTCGCCCAGCATGCCGACTTCACTGTTCAAAAGATCACGCAATTCCGTGAGCGCCTTCGACTGCCTGTCCAGCGCATTTGCACGAGCCTGAAAAATAACCCGTTCCTCGTTGTATATTCCCGCAGCGTATCGCTGATCGACGCCGACCGTCTGATCGAACGAGATCTCCTTTGCCCCGATCATCTCTGCTTGGAGCCGTGCTAATTTGGCAGTGCTGCGCAGCAGCGAGTGGTCGATTTCCCGCAATTCGCCTGCGAGTTTGATCGTCTGCGATTGCTGCTGACTTGTGGCGCGGAATGGGCCACCGCTCATTGCCAGGGATTGCAGGACGGTAAGTCCGGAACGGAATTTGTACTCCCCAGGCGTGGTTACGTCTCCGACGACATAGATTGGCGGGTATTCAAGAATTTCGATGGTGACGGCGGGTGGCTGAACCAATCCGATTTTTTCTTGCAAACGCTTGGCAATCTCGGTTGTGAGGCTGGTGTTATCGAGATTGCCGACGGAAACGGATCCAAGAAAGGGCAGAAAGACAGCGCCTTCATCCGAGACGGTGTATTCGCCGCCAAGCGCATCCCATCTTTCATATTGGCCTTTGGACTGCATCCATTGGACAATCGTCAGACGGATTTTCGTTTGCGGAGCAAAAGCAGCGTCATTGGCGAGAGCCGGCGGTACAGTTCCGGCAAGAAAGACCAGTGTACTGATGACAAGTGTCGCCGGAAAAAACACGTTGAGAACGCGATACGATAGCTTCATTTACATGTCCAGCCTGCAATAGCATCCTTAAACGGACACCGGTTCAACGCCTTACGCGTTACGCGAGCGTCGGGCACCAGGTCCGAAGCCTTAATGCCAGTGTGCAATCTGGCGAAGCCTTGAGGAAGGTGGCGGTTGTTTGCTTCGCCTAATCACTATTGATGAGGTGGGGGAGGGTGCTTAACCTAAACCGGGCAGCAACATACACCTTCGTTGCGGTACAGAGGCATTGGCCCGGGAAATCAGGTGATCATGCGCAGGAAGAGGCGCGCTCGCCGCGCAGGACAACGATCCCTTGCGGCAGAGCCATTGTTTGGATCGTCGATTTCGAGACGTTGATATTGACCGGCGGCGCCGCCTTAACGGTCGGAGCAAAGGAAAAAATGCCCCGAAACGAACACCTTGCGTGTCTCGCGCATCACGTGGCCGATGCCAACAATGTCGTTGCCCAAAGGATACCGCCTGTAGAGCGAAAGGCGTAGGACCTACTCGCTTATTTTTGGGCTATCATTCAGGGCTTCGTAGCAAACGATCCCCGTAGAATCGATCCCGATAATCTCGCGAGAGAGGGCCCCGCCATGTATCGCAACGCTCGCCGGTGGACATCACGCTCACTCCTGCTGGATTCGTTGGTTCCCCGATGGCTGACCGTCGGCGGAAAGGGAAGGCCTGGCAAGCCTGCCGATAAGCGCGAGGATAGTGCTCAACTTGCGACATCCGTGCAGACGGCCGATGGAAACAAGCATGATGGTACGCTTGTCGACAATCCCTACAACAACGCGGCGCTCAACGAGCACGATGTTGGTCCGAGTGGGGGCGTGATTGGCGACGCGGAAGGTGGGGTGGATATCAACCACCTAGCGCTGCCCTTGCCTGCCCTGCCTGACGCTTTCACAGCAAATCGCGAGACAGGGGTTCGAAGCGGGGACACTGCCGCGTCTCGGTTGTTCGCCCACACGCCTGGTTTTGCAAGTTTCGAGCGGGACGCGCACGGTGTCGCATTCGGGGCTCAATCGTCCCTTTATCGCACCTACGCTGGAATGAGCCTCATAGGCGACGATCCTTTGGCTCCGTATCTGTCGCAAAGCTCTTCACCGATAGTTTCGGGACAGGGTTCTGTCGCGGTGACGGGCGAGCGTGCGCACTCGGGCAACGTCGTCATCCTCGAATCGAGCCCGTCAGCGCAGGCGACCGCGCAGCATGATGGAGTTAACTCGCTGGCTTTTGGCATGCCCTTTGGTGTGTGCGGATGCGGTTATTTTACCTCTCCTACGCGGATTCTCGATTGGGCCCATGGCGGCGCCGTGCTCCAACAGGACGGTCAATTACCGGGAACCAGGCTGACCGAGGGGCCGGACTTTGTATCGACGATCAAGCGGGCCATGGGCGCCTCGATCAGCGACCCGCTTCTCGATCGTAACCTTTCCCCTCTCTCGGGCTGGCGCGGGACCGCAACATGGACGGATTCGCCGATCTTGAACGGATCGTTGCCAGGCGGCGGAGAAATCGGAACGGGCACCGCCACATCCAAGGGTATCGGCACTCTTTCCGGCTCGGTGACGACGCCACCTTCAACGCAGCGGTCGTTGACGACGCAAAATCTGGCGGCCGCGGCTGCGGCAAGCAACCTGATCGTGCTGGAAAATCAGAAGCAGGGTAACCCAGAGAGCGAGTGGGGCATCGACGGTGCCGGTAGCTCCAACATCGAGGGATTTGCGACCGACATCAGCGTCGACAATGGCAAGACGATCAGCTTCAAGATCAATACGAATTCCACCAACTATCGGATCGATATATACCGGCTCGGCTATTATGGCGGCATGGGCGCGCGCAAGGTCGACACCATTCAGCATACCGGATTGCAGAATCAACCTAATCCGTTGCGCAATGCGACGACCGGCACGGTCGATGCCGGCAATTGGGCCGTGTCGGCCTCGTGGACCGCACCCGAGGACGCCGTATCAGGCGTCTATATCGCCAAGCTCGTGCGTCAGGATGGCACCTCCGGCGAAAATCACATCCCGTTCATCGTGCGCGACGACGACAGCCACAGCGACATCGTCTTTCAGACGGCAGACCAGACCTGGCAAGCTTACAACGGTTGGGGTGGCGCAAACCTCTATGGCGGCAACGGTCCGGCGACGGGGCAGGGTGCGGGTCGCGCCTATGCGGTCAGCTACAACAGACCGATCGCGACCCGCGGCGGGGTTGGCACTTTTGCCGGTCCGCAGGATTATCTGTTCGGCGCCGAATATGCGGGCATCTACTGGCTGGAACAGAACGGCTATGACGTCTCCTACCTGTCGGGTGTCGACGCCGACCGCTATGGCAGCCTGTTGCTCAATCACAAGACCTATGTTGATGCTGGGCATGACGAATACTGGTCTGGTCAGCAGCGGACCAATGTCGAAGCAGCGCGCGATGCGGGCGTCAACCTGATGTTCTGGAGCGGTAACGAGGTCTATTGGCGCACCCGTTGGGGCAATGCCTATAGCGCCGACGGCACGCCCTATCGCACTCTGATCACCTATAAGGAGACATTTTCGCCCGGCGCGAGCATCGACCCTTCGAACGAATGGACAGGCACATTCCGTGATCCGCGCCTCAGCCCACCCGCCGTCGGCGGTGGAAACCCGGAAAACTCACTGACCGGACAGTTGTTCAAGGTCGATGATGTCGGCAGCAATCTCGCCGCCATCACGGTCGGATATGACGACGCCAACCTGCGCTTCTGGCGCAATACGAGTGTTGCCAATCTTCAGCCTGGCCAGACCGCAACGCTCACCAAAAACTATCTTGGTTACGAATGGGACGAAGCGGTCGATAACGGCTTCGATCCGGCCGGCCTTGTCAAGCTGTCGTCGACGACGCTTCCGGTCAGCACCTACTTGCTTGACTACGGAAATACCACCGGCAATGCGACGTCGACCCACAATTTGACGCTCTATCGTGCGCCGAGCGGTGCACTGGTGTTCGGCGCCGGTACCGTGTACTGGACATGGGGCCTGAGCGACAATCACGACAACCAGGCGACTCCGACCGATCCCCGCGTACAGCAGGCAATGGTCAATCTGCTTGCCGATATGGGCATTCAGCCTGGGACGCTGCAATCCGGGCTTGTCGCTACAACCGGTTCCACGGACCATGTTGCACCGACCTCCGTCATCACGGTGCCCGCGACGGTGGCCGTCGGATCCAACGTGACGATTACGGGCACTGCTGCCGACACGGGCGGCGGGGTGGTCGCCAGCGTCGAGGTTTCGACCGACAACGGCGCGAGCTGGCATCCAGCGACAGGCGATGAGAACTGGACCTATAGCTGGTCGCCGCAGGTCGCCGGTAGCTACACGATCCGGTCCCGCGCCGTCGACGACAACATCAACCTTGAAACACCCTCCGCCGGGCGAACGGTCACCGTCAGCGGACCGAGTTACACGTCTCTGTTCGGTTCGGCGACGCCAGCGGTCGTCAACACCGACGATACCTCAGCCGTTGAACTCGGGGTCAAATTCCAGACCTCTGTGGCAGGGACCGTCACCGGGATTCGCTTCTACAAGGGCAGCCAGGATACGGGCACGCACACCGGTTCTTTATGGTCGAGCACCGGTACGCGGCTTGCGACCCTCACCTTCACCAACGAGACCGCCAGCGGCTGGCAGATCGCCTATTTCACCAGTCCGGTGGCGCTGACGGCCGGACAAACCTATACAGCGTCTTACCACACGAATACCGGTCACTATTCGACAACCGCCGACTACTTCATCTCCAATGTGACGAGTGGGCCTCTGACGGCGCCGGCCAGCGGCAACGGCGTATACACCTATGGCAGCGCCAGCCTCTTCCCCACAGGCACATTCCAGTCGACGAACTATTGGGTCGATGTGATGTTTAGCACGTCGGGATCGAACACGACGCCGACGGCAGTTGCCGATGCGGGGGATGCGACCGAGAAGGGTGGCGTGGGCAACGGTTCGGGTGGTGTGGTTGCCAGCGGCAATGTGCTGACCAACGATACCGATACGGATGCCGGTGACACCAAGACGGTGACGGCGATCCGCTTCGGCGCCACAACCGGCACGCTCGGTTCGGCACTGAACGGCACCTATGGCAGTCTCGTGCTCAGCGCATCGGGCGTCTATAGCTATGCCGTCAACGAGACCAATGCCGCCGTGCAGGCATTGCGGCAGTCGACCAACACGCTGAGCGATGTCTTCAGCTATACGATGCGTGACACGGCCGGCGCCACCGCCACGGCCAGCCTCACCGTCACCATCCATGGCGCCAACGACGCGCCGGTGCTGGCGGTCCAGACGGCTAGCCAGAACGCCACCGTCGGCTCTGCCTTCTCGTTCACGCTGCCGACGACGACCTTCACCGATGTCGACAGCGGCGAGACGCTGGCCTATGCGGCAACGTCCGCCGACGGCACGGCGCTGCCTGGCTGGCTGAGCTTCAATGCCTCGACGAGGACCTTCTCCGGAACGGCGACGACATCAGGTACCTATGGCGTCAGGGTCACGACGACCGACCTTGGCGGCCTCACCGCCACTGAGACCTTCAACATCGCCGTGTCGACATCAGGCAACACGACGCCGACGGCGGTTGCCGATGCCGGGGATGCGACCGAGAAGGGTGGCGTGGGCAACGGCTCGGGCGGCGTTGTTGCCAGCGGCAACGTGCTGACCAACGACACCGATGCGGATGCCGGTGACACCAAGGCGGTGACCGCAGTCGGCTTCGGCGCGACATCAGGCACGCTCGGTTCGGCGCTGAACGGCGCCTATGGCAGTCTCGTGCTCAGCGCATCGGGCGTCTATAGTTATGCCGTCAACGAGACCAATGCCGCCGTGCAGGCATTGCGGCAGTCGACCAACACGCTGAGCGAAGTCTTCAGCTACACGATGCGCGACACTGCCGGCGCCACCGCCACGGCCAACCTGACCGTCACCATCCATGGCGCCAATGACGCGCCGGTGCTGGCTGTTCAGACGGCTGCCCAGAACGCCAGCGTCGGCACAGCCTTCTCCTTTGTCCTACCGACAACGACCTTCACCGATGTCGACAGCGGTGAAACGCTGACCTACACGGCAACGGCTGCCGACGGCACGGCACTGCCTGCCTGGCTCGCCTTCAACGCCACGACGCGGACCTTCAGCGGCACACCGACGACATCCGGCACCTATGGCGTCAGGGTGACGGCAACCGACCTCGGCGGCCTTGCCGCCAACGAGACCTTCAATATCACTGCGACAGTGGCGCCTGCGACCTACAGCCTGTTCAACGCCTCCAGCACACCGGCCCAGACCAACCTCAACGACGGTCAGCAGCTCGAGGTCGGCGTCAAGTTCCAGTCGAACGTTATCGGTGATGTCACCGCCATCAAGTTCTACCGCAACGCCAACGACAACGGACAGAACGTCGTCGATCTGTGGACCACGACCGGCACCAAGCTTGCCACCGCCACCTTCACCAACACCACGGCGAGCGGCTGGCAGACGGTGAACTTCACAACGCCCGTCACCATCGCCGCCAACACCACCTATATCGCCTCCTACCACACCACCGGCGCATACGTGGCAACCAACAATTTCTATACGACCGCCGTCACCAGTGGTCCGCTGACGGCCCAGTCGAGCGCTGTCGCCGGCGGCAACGGCGTCTACCGCTATGGCGGATCCGCCACCGTAGGCATTTTCCCGAATGCCACCTTCAACGCTGCCAATTATTGGGCCGATGTGGTCTTCCGTCCGGCATCGACAACACCGAACACGACGCCGACGGCAGTTGCCGATGCGGGGGATGCGACCGAGAAGGGTGGCGTGGGCAACGGTTCGGGTGGTGTGGTTGCCAGCGGCAATGTGCTGACCAACGATACCGATACGGATGCCGGTGACACCAAGACGGTGACGGCGATCCGCTTCGGCGCCACAACCGGCACGCTCGGTTCGGCACTGAACGGCACCTATGGCAGTCTCGTGCTCAGCGCATCGGGCGTCTATAGCTATGCCGTCAACGAGACCAATGCCGCCGTGCAGGCATTGCGGCAGTCGACCAACACGCTGAGCGATGTCTTCAGCTATACGATGCGTGACACGGCCGGCGCCACCGCCACGGCCAGCCTCACCGTCACCATCCATGGCGCCAACGACGCGCCGGTGCTGGCGGTCCAGACGGCTAGCCAGAACGCCACCGTCGGCTCTGCCTTCTCGTTCACGCTGCCGACGACGACCTTCACCGATGTCGACAGCGGCGAGACGCTGGCCTATGCGGCAACGTCCGCCGACGGCACGGCGCTGCCTGGCTGGCTGAGCTTCAATGCCTCGACGAGGACCTTCTCCGGAACGGCGACGACATCAGGTACCTATGGCGTCAGGGTCACGACGACCGACCTTGGCGGCCTCACCGCCACTGAGACCTTCAACATCGCCGTGTCGACATCAGCGAACACGACGCCGACGGCGGTTGCCGATGCCGGGGATGCGACCGAGAAGGGTGGCGTGGGCAACGGTTCGGGCGGCGTTGTTGCCAGCGGCAACGTGCTGACCAACGACACCGATGCGGATGCCGGTGACACCAAGGCGGTGACCGCAGTCGGCTTCGGCGCGACATCAGGCACGCTCGGTTCGGCGCTGAACGGCGCCTATGGCAGTCTCGTGCTCAGCGCATCGGGCGTCTATAGTTATGCCGTCAACGAGACCAATGCCGCCGTGCAGGCATTGCGGCAGTCGACCAACACGCTGAGCGAAGTCTTCAGCTACACGATGCGCGACACTGCCGGCGCCACCGCCACGGCCAACCTGACCGTCACCATCCATGGCGCCAATGACGCGCCGGTGCTGGCTGTTCAGACGGCTGCCCAGAACGCCAGCGTCGGCACAGCCTTCTCCTTTGTCCTACCGACAACGACCTTCACCGATGTCGACAGCGGTGAAACGCTGACCTACACGGCAACGGCTGCCGACGGCACGGCACTGCCTGCCTGGCTCGCCTTCAACGCCACGACGCGGACCTTCAGCGGCACACCGACGACATCCGGCACCTATGGCGTCAGGGTGACGGCAACCGACCTCGGCGGCCTTGCCGCCAACGAGACCTTCAATATCACTGCGACAGTGGCGCCTGCGACCTACAGCCTGTTCAACGCCTCCAGCACACCGGCCCAGACCAACCTCAACGACGGTCAGCAGCTCGAGGTCGGCGTCAAGTTCCAGTCGAACGTTATCGGTGATGTCACCGCCATCAAGTTCTACCGCAACGCCAACGACAACGGACAGAACGTCGTCGATCTGTGGACCACGACCGGCACCAAGCTTGCCACCGCCACCTTCACCAACACCACGGCGAGCGGCTGGCAGACGGTGAACTTCACAACGCCCGTCACCATCGCCGCCAACACCACCTATATCGCCTCCTACCACACCACCGGTGCATACGTGGCTACCGATGGCTTCTTCGCCAACGGCGTCAGCAACGGTCCGCTGTCGGCGCTATCCAGCGCTGCGGCTGGCGGCAATGGCGTCTATGCCTACGGCGGATCTGCCACCACAGGTCTCTTCCCGACCAGCACCTTTGACTCGGCAAACTATTATGCCGATGTGGTCTTCCGGCCGCAGCTTGCAGCTTGACGCGTCGAACGAGGTTAAAGAGGGTTTCGAATGAGGCTCATAAAACGCAAATGACAGTCGCTCCGAATGCCCTCATTCAAGGGATGCTGATAAACAGCGTCGACCGGCTGCCGGTGACGGTGCTCTCGGGTTTTCTCGGCGCCGGCAAGACGACGCTTCTCAGCCACGTGTTGACCAATCGCGAGGGCCTGCGGGTCGCGGTCATCGTCAACGATATGAGCGAAGTGAATATAGACGCTAGTCTTATTCGAGACGGCGGCTGTAACCTGTCGCATACGACGGAGACGTTGATCGAGCTCAGCAATGGCTGCATATGCTGCACCCTGCGCAACGATCTCCTGACGGAAGTGCGGCGACTGGCCGAAGAGGGGCGATACGACTATCTGTTGATAGAGGGGACCGGCATTGCGGAGCCATGCCCTATCGCGGCAACCTTTTCATTCCGCGACGAAAACGGTGTTTCGCTCTCCGATTTTGCGAAACTCGACACGATGGTGACCGTCGTCGACGCCACAAGCCTCTTGGCCGACTACACCAGCGCTGATCTGCTTCGCGATCGCGGCCTGCAGCGCGACAGCGAGGATCGGCGGACGCTTATCGACCTGTTGGTGGACCAGATCGAGTTTGCCGATATTGTCGTGATCAACAAGATCTCCGATGCGACCGAGGAGATCCGCGCGGAAGTCCGCAAGACGGTGGCTGCACTCAACCCGGATGCCCGCCAGGTGGAGACGGACTTCGGCAAGGTTTCTCTTGCAACCGTCCTCAGTACAGGCCTCTTCGATGAAGCAAAAGCCGCCGCTCACCCGTTGTGGCACAAGGAACTGTACAATCCGGGCGATCATGTTCCGGAGACGGAGGAATATGGGGTATCGAGCTTTGTCTATCGCACGAGACGTCCCTTCGACCCCAAGCGGTTTCGAGCATTCCTGGACGAGCCCTGGCCGGGGGTAATCCGCGCCAAAGGCCATTTCTGGCTTGCCACGCGCCCGCGTCACGTGGGTCTGATGTCGGTTGCCGGGGTGCAACGGCGCTGTGAGCCTATGGGGCTCTGGTGGGCGGCCGTTCCCCGACAAGACTGGCCCAGCCATCAACAGTTTCGCCAGCATCTCGAGAGCCGATGGGACAGCGCTTGGGGCGACCGTCGGCAGGAGCTCGTGTTCATCGGTGTTGATATGGACGAGACAGGCGTCCGCACCGCGTTGGACGACTGCCTGGCCAGCTCGGACCCGCGGGACTGGTCGGCTCTCGAAGATCCGTTTCCGGCCTGGTAGCACGGGACGCGGGAGTACCGGGGTCGACGCAAAAGTACCGGCTCGACCGGCCGGACCGGCGAGACAATACCGAACTAGAATTTCTCTTCACCCAGAGTCGGCCGCTGAGCAGTAGCCGGAGGCTGCTTTGCGGGCTTGTCGGGTCGGGTATGCGGTGTGGGTCATCATATCGGAGTACGGAGTATCACCCAAATACCCCAGATTGCTGTCGTACGTTCCCCTTCGAAAGCTGGCAGGATGATTTCGTCCAATGCTGGTCGACGGGAAACGGGGACGCCGCTCTTGCTGAGATTTCATGTGAGGAATCGCGAATATCTAAGTACTGCCGGCGGCACGCCGAGCGTCTGTCACCCACCCTCTGTCTGGACCGCATTGGTTGGAACTGCGACCGTGGTGTCTTCAAGCACTCAGGGTTCCTACGGCTTTGCCAATCAGGACAGCGCAACCGTCCAATCCTCTTTCTCCGGCACTGTCACATCTTCCCTGATTTCATCAGGCGACCTACAATCGTCCTCCGCATCGTCGACGGCGATGCCGGCGGCTGCGGGAGATAGCGGCGCGCAAGACAGTGTCACGAAGACAGCGTCCGCTGCGACGGTGTTCCAGACGCCTTCCTCGACATCGCAACGCACCGTGCTTGCCCCGGATCCCTCCGAGGAGGCGGCCACACTGCCCGCCGCTCCCGCGCTGACGGGTGTTACCAGCGATGCCGACACCGGAAGCGCCAAGACGGCGGCGCCGGTCAGCTCTTCCAGCAGTCTCGGCACGACTTCGTTGCGCCTTCAGGCCTCGATAGCATCTGTCTCTCTGGAGCCGAGCCAGGACGTTTCTGCTGAGACGACCGCGCCACCGACAGCATTGGGGGCACTGGCGGCACCGGTGGCACCGATGGCGGCGGTTTCGGCTGCGGCGACGCCCAACAAAATCGCGCTCGAAAACCTGAAACAGGGCAACCCGATCAGCGAGTGGGGTCTGGAGGGCGATGGCGGTGGCACCATTCAGGGTTTTGCCACCGAAATCAGCACGAATATCGGCCAGACGGTGGATTTCAAGATCGCCACCGATTCCACCCACTACCGCATCGATATTTACCGCATTGGCTATTACGGCGGAGCCGGCGCGCGCAAGGTCGACTCGATAGAGCAATCGCTGACATCGGCGCAGATCCAGCCGCACCCGATCGTCGACATGTCGCTCGGCCTCATCGATTGCGGCAACTGGTCGGTATCGGCGAGCTGGGAGATTCCCGACGACGCCGTTTCGGGCGTCTATTTCGCCAAGCTCGTGCGCGAGGATGGCACCGAGGATGCAAGCATCATCCCCTTCGTCGTGCGCGACGATGCCTCGACCAGCGATATCGTCTTCCAGACATCCGATACCACCTGGCAGGCCTATAATGCCTGGGGCGGCGCCAGCCTCTATTACGGCGAAGTCCCCGTCGATCCGGCCGACATGATCGGCTACCTGCCGCCGAACTGCAGCTGCGGGCTGACCGCGATCGGCCGCGCCTCGGCCGTCAGCTACAACCGCCCAATCATCACCAATACCAGCCCGATCGGCGGCTCGCATGATTTCATCTTCGGCGTCGAGTCTTCGGCTATCCAGTGGCTGGAGCAGAACGGCTACGATGTTTCCTATATCTCCGGCGTCGATGCGACGCGCAGCGGCAGCCTGCTGCTGAACCATGATGCCTATCTCTCAGTCGGACATGACGAATACTGGTCGGCCGAGCAGCGCGCCAATGTCGAGGCGGCCCGCGATGCGGGTGTAAACCTCGCCTTCTGGAGCGGCAACGAGTGCTACTGGAAGGTGCGCTGGGAAAGCAGTATCGACGGCAGCGGTCAGGCCTACCGCACGATGGTCTGCTATAAAGAAACCTGGGGCACGAGCACGGACCCGAGCAGTACCGGCACTGGCACCTGGCGTGATCCGCGCTATGCCGATCCGGGGCAGGAGCCGGAGAATTCGCTGACCGGCACGATGTTCCAAGTGGACAGCTACCGTTCCGATACGATCACCATCCCTTACGACTATTCGAACCTGCGCTTCTGGCGCAACACCGATGTCGCCGAGCTGCAGGAAGGCGAGACCTATAATCTGGTGCAGAACCTGCTCGGTTACGAGTGGGATTCCGACGTCGAGAACGGCTTCCGGCCGGATGGCCTCATCAATCTGTCGCTCTCCTCCATCGCGGTCAGCACCTATCTGCGCGACTACGGCACGACGGTCGGCGATGCGGTGGCGACCCACAGCCTCACCATGTACCGGGCCGAAAGCGGCGCGCTCGTCTTCGGCGCCGGCACCGTCTTCTGGTCCTGGGGCCTGAACGCCAACCACCAGGGAGCGGAGACGCCAACTGATCCCAACGTGCAGCAGGCGATGGTCAACATGTTCGCGGACATGGGCATCCAGCCGACCACGCTCGATGCGAGCCTGATTCTCGCGACTCAATCGACCGACGCCTTGAAGCCGACCTCGTCGATCAGCTCGCCGATCATCGGCGCAAGCTTTGTCGAGGGGCAGCGCGTCACCATCACCGGCACGGCGCAGGATTTCGGCGGCGGCATCATTGCCGGTGTCGAGATCTCCACCGATGGCGGCCAGCACTGGTTCAAGGCCACCGGCCGCGAGAGCTGGAGCTATAACTGGGTCGTCCAGGCGAGCGGCACCTATACGATCTTGTCGCGCGCCGTCGACGACAGCGTCAATCTGGAGGCACCATCGGCCGGCAAGCAGGTTACGGTCACCCTGCCGGGCACACAGGGCCTGTGGACGCTGGCGGAAAAGCCTGCGGTCGAAACGGCAATCGATCGAGATCCGGTCGAGCTCGGCCTGCGCTTCCAGGCAACGACGGCAGGCTCGGTGCAGGGCATCCGCTTCTACAAGGGCTTCTACAATACCGGCGACCACGTCGTCAGCCTCTGGTCCGGCGACGGAACGCTGCTCGCAACAGGCGTGTCCGTGGGTGAATCGCTCTCCGGCTGGCAGACGGTGATGTTCTCCTCGCCGATTCAGATCGCCGCCGGCACGACCTATGTGGCGTCCTATCACAGCAACGGATTCTTCTCCGTCACCGAGAATTATTTCAACGAGCCCTATGCCAGCGGCGCGTTGCAGGCCGTCGATGGCGGCGGCGTCTTTGCCTATAGCGGCACCAGCACGTTCCCCGGTCAGAACCCCGGTGGCTCGAACTATTGGGTGGACGTGGTGTTCGATGCCGGCCCCAACAGCCAGCCGGTCGCCACCGACGACAGCGGGCTGATCATCGGCCATAACGGAACGCTTGTTATCTCGATTGCCGCACTCGTGGCAAATGATGTCGACGCCAATGGCGATGCGCTGACCATCACCGCCGTCGGCAATGCGCTCCACGGCACGGTTGCTCTCAATACGCAGACCGGAGCCATCACCTTCACGCCGGCGAATAATTATTCGGGCCCGGCAAGCTTCACCTATACGCTGTCGGACGGTCGCGGCGGCACGGACCAGGGCAATGTCAGCCTCACCGTTCAGCCAAGTCCGGCCGGCGAGACGCTGTTTACGGGGAGTGAGGGACCGACCGGCGGCAGCTTCAACGACAATACGGCGATGGAACTCGGCATGAAGTTCGTCGCCTCCACAAACGGCACGATCTCGGGCATCCGCTATTACAAGGCCGCCGGCGACACCAGTGTGCACACTGGCTCTATCTGGAGGGCCGACGGCACGCTCGTCGCCACGGTCACCTTCACCAACGACTCGCTTTCCGGCTGGCAGACAGCAACCTTCTCCACGCCGCTGCAGATCACGGCGGGTGCGACCTATGTCGCCTCCTACCACACGACCGGCAGCTATGTGGCAACGGCAGGCTATTTCAACACGGCGCATACCAACGGCTCGCTGACGGCGCTGGCCGGCACGAACGGCGTCTATGCCGTCGGATCGGGCTCGACCTTCCCGACCCAGAGCTACCAGTCGTCGAATTACTGGGTCGATGTCGTCTTCAACCAGTCGACGGGCAACACGGTGCCGGTTGCCGCCAACGACAACGGCTACACGACCTATGCCAACACGGCCCTGTCGATTACCGCGGCCAAGCTGCTTGCCAACGACAGCGACAGCGATGGCGACCCGCTGAACATTACTGGCGCCAATGGCGCGGTCAACGGAACGGTGACCTTCAACAGCCAGACCAACACGGTGATCTTCACGCCGAATTCGGGCTATACGGGCGTCGCAAGCTTCTCCTATTCGATCTCGGACGGCCATGGCGGCACGGCCTCGGCCACCGTCAGCCTCACTGTCAATTCGCAGCCCGGCGGCGGCACGACCTCGAGCTTGTTTACAAGCGCCGACACGTCGGGTGCAGCCGCCGCCAATGACGCCAACTCGGTCGAACTTGGCGTCAAGTTCATCGCTTCCGCCAACGGCCAGATCACGGGGCTCACCTATTACAAGAGCGCTCAGGATACCGGCACGCATGTCGGCTCGCTCTGGACCACGAGCGGCCAGCTCCTTGGCCAGGCAACCTTCATCAACGAGACGGCAAGCGGCTGGCAGACGGTCTCCTTCACGCAGCCGATCAATGTCACGGCCGGCGTCACCTATGTGGCGAGCTACCATTCGAACGGCTTCTATTCGGCAACCGCGAACTACTTCACGACGGACTATACGAGCGGCGCGCTGACGGCGCCGGCAAGTTCGGTCAGCGGCGGCAACGGCGTCTATGCCTATGGCACGGGCAGCCTGTTCCCGACCGCCTCCTACAATGCCAGCAATTACTGGGTGGACGTGCTCTATCAGCAGGGCGCGCAGAATGCAGTTCCGGTCGCAGCCAATGACAGCGGCTACTCGACCAATACGGGCACGCCGATCACCATCCAGGCGTCGGCGCTGCTTTCAAACGACAGCGATGCCGATGGCGATCCGCTCACGATCACTGGTGTCAGCGGCGGCGTCAACGGCTCGGTCGCATACAATGCCCAGGCCCAGACGGTGACCTTCACGCCGACCGCAGCCTATTCGGGACCGGCGAGCTTCAGCTACGCGATATCAGACGGCAAGGGCGGTACGGCCACGGCCCAGGTTGGGCTCATCATCAACAACCCGGCTGCAGGCCCGGAGCAGAACGTCTTTGCCGCCAATGCAACGCCTGCAATCGTCTCCACCAACGACAATCAGCAGGTCAATCTCGGCGTGAAATTCCAGGCCGATACGGCAGGCTGGATCACCGGCATCCGCTTCTACAAGGGTGCCGACAATACGGGCCCGCATAACGGCTATCTCTGGACTGCCTCGGGCACGCTGCTCGGTAGCGTCGCCTTCAGCAACGAAACGGCAAGCGGCTGGCAGACCGCGACGCTCACCCAGCAGGTCGAGGTCGCCGCGGATACGACCTATGTCGTTTCCTACAGCACCAACGGCAATTATTCGGCGACCGGCAATTACTTCAGCACCGATGTGACGAACGGCGACTTGAAGGCGCTCAGTGGCAGTAACGGCGTCTATGCCTATGGGTCGAGCGGGTTGTTCCCGAGCGCCAGCTATAACAGCACAAACTACTATGTGGACGTAGCATTCAGACCGCAGCTCGCGGCGTAGAAAAAGCGAGCGGGGAGTACCGATGACGAGTGCAGACAACAGACTTCCGGTCACGGTCCTTGCCGGGTTTCTCGGCGCCGGCAAGACGACGGTGCTCAATCATGTTCTGCACAATCGCGAGGGACGTCGAGTCGCCGTGATCGTCAACGACATGAGCGAGGTCAATATCGATGCCGATCTCGTCCGTGACGGCGGAGCCAACCTGTCGCGGATGGACGAGACGCTGGTGGAGCTCACCAATGGCTGCATCTGCTGCACTTTGCGCGACGATCTTCTGAGCGAGGTCCGCCGGCTCGCTAGCGCCGGCCGCTTCGACTATCTGCTGATCGAGGGCACCGGCATTGCCGAGCCGCTGCCGGTCGCAGCCACCTTCTCCTTCCGCGACGAGAGCGGGGCAGCCCTCTGCGACGTCGCGCGGCTCGACACGATGGTTTCCGTCGTCGATGCGATCAATCTTCTGGCCGATTATGCGAGCGCGGAGTTCCTAAGGGATCGCGGCGAGAGCCGGGACGGAGACGACGAGCGCAAGCTGGTGGAACTGCTCGTCGAGCAGATCGAATTTGCCGATGTCGTGATCATCAACAAGGCGCAGGATGTGCCGCCTGCAGCGCTTGCCGAGGTTCACCGCATCGTTGCCGCACTCAACCCCGATGCCCGCGTCATCGAGACTGGCTTCGGCCGGCTGAAGCTCGACGCCATCCTGAATACCGGCCTCTTCAGCGAAGCGAGAGCCGCCCGCCATCCCCTCTGGCACAAGGAGCTCTTCGGTTGGGGCGAGCATGTGCCTGAGACCGAGGAATACGGCATCTCGAGCTTCGTCTATCGCAGCCGCCGGCCATTCGATCCCTCGAGGCTGAGCGATTTCCTCGACAGGAAATGGCCGGGCCTCATCCGGGCGAAGGGGCATTTCTGGCTGGCGACAAGGCCCGACGAGATCGGCCTGCTGTCGATTGCCGGTACGCAATGCCGCATCGACACCAAGGGTTTCTGGTGGGCGTCCGTGCCGAAGGCGCAATGGCCGCGTTATCCGCAGTTCCACCAACTCATCGACCGGCATTGGAACGAGGTCTGGGGCGACCGCCGCCAGGAACTCGTTTTCATCGGCGCCGGCTTCGACGAAGACGCAATCCGCACCGCGCTCGACGACTGCCTGACCGGTGAGGAGACAGGCTTCGATCCGCAGACCGCCGCCGGGCTTCGGGACCCGTTTCCGGCGTGGCAGCACGCACATTCAAATAGTTAGAGCGTCCTAATGGACGTAAGGCGCCCTAAGGTGAAGACGTTTTGATTATCAACTGGAGGAGAGAACAATGAGCAACGAACTTTATGCAGATGGCATCGGCGAAATCACCATCACCGGAACGATCGTGCGCATCGACCTGATGTCGCTCTCGGCCACCGATCGTGACGCCAACAACAATCCGAAGCCGGTCTTCCGCCAGCGAATCATCATGCCGGTCGATGCCTTCGCCAATGCCGTCGATCTCATGCAGAAGGCGCTTGGCGGGTTGGTCGAGTCGGGTGCGGTCCGTCGCATCGGCGATATGCCAGCTGCGGCGGCTGCCGATATTCAGACGGTGCAGGCTGGCGCTTCGAACGCCTCGCCGAACTTCAACTGATAAAACAGGTCTAGAGCGCCGTGCGTCCATTCGGACGCACAAAGACGCTCTAACTTTTCAAATCGAAGCCTCGGTCTCGTATTGTTTCGGGTGGGCCATGAGTAGTTTTCTGCATACCAACCTGCACTGTCTTGCGCTCGTAGCGCGTCATCACGGCGTCGATCTTGCTCCTGAACGACTGCAGCACGATTATGCCGTCGGCAACGATCCCGTTGCCATGCGGCAGTTGCTGCGAATGGCCAAGGATGCCGGCCTCAGAGCAAGGCATCTGACGCTCGACTGGCGATCCCTGTTCCAACTCGGCGAGGCCTTCCCGGTGCTCGCTGAGCTGACGAACGGCAATTGGGTGGTCATCGCCGGCGCTGTCGGGAGCGGGGAGGATGAGAGAATCCGCGTTCTCGACCCGCTGGCATCACGCGCCGAGGTGATGATGCTCAGCGAAGAGCAGTTCGCCAAGGCCTGGCTCGGATCGGTGATCCTGCTGAAGCGCAACTATCGCATGTCCGATGAGGATCGGCCTTTCGGCTTCCGCTGGTTCGTCCCCGAGATCATCAAGCAGCGCAGCTTCTTCCGCGACGTCGCGCTCGCCGCCTTCGTGCTTTACGGGCTGGGGCTGACGACGCCGATCTTCTTTCAGCTCGTCATCGACAAGGTGCTGGTGCATCAGAGCTATGCGACGCTGACGGTTCTGACGGTAGGCATCGCGATCGCGCTCGTCTTCGACGCGACCTTCACCTTCCTGCGCCGTTATCTGCTGCTTTATGCGACGAACAGGATCGACATCCGCGTCGCGACCCGCACCTTCGGCCATCTGCTCAATCTGCCGATCGCGCTATTCGAGCATGCCTCGGCCGGCGTTCTCGTCAAGCATATGCAGCAGACCGGGCGCATCCGCGAATTCCTGACCGGCCGGCTGTTTCTTACGCTCCTGGACGGCGTTTCGCTGCTGGTCTTCGTGCCGATCTTGCTTCTCTACAGCGTCAAGCTGACGCTTGTCGTGCTCGGTTTCGCCGCCCTCGTCGGGCTCGTGGTGATGATGCTCGTCGGGCCGTTCCAGCGCCGGTTGCAGGCGCTTTACCAGGCCGAAGGCGACCGGCAGGCATTGCTGGTGGAAACCGTGCACGGCATGCGCACCGTCAAATCGCTGGCGCTGGAGCCGCGCCAGCGCAAGGTGTGGGACGATTATTCGGCCCAGTCGATCTCCGTGCGTTTCCGGGTCGACAAGATCTCGACCATCGCCCAGGCGATGACCGGGCTGTTGGAGAAGCTGATGAGCGTCGCAATCATCGGCCTCGGCGCGCTCGATGTCTTCAGCGGCGCGATGACGATCGGCGCGCTGGTCGCCTTCAACATGCTCGCCGGCCGGGTCTCGGGACCACTGGTGCAGATCGTCACAATGGTGCACGAATATCAGGAAGTCGCGCTCTCCGTGCGCATGCTCGGCGAGATCATGAACCAGCGGCCGGAGCAGGCGGGCCGTGGGCGAGGTGTTCGGCCGCATCTGCAGGGCCGCATCGAATTCGACAGGGTCAGCTTCCGTTACGGCCCGGATAGCGCGCCGGCGCTGGACAATGTCTCTTTCGCCATTCCCGCGGGCTGCCTCTTCGGCGTGGTCGGCAAGAGCGGCTCGGGCAAGACGACGATCACAAGGCTCATCCAGGGGCTCTATCAGAGCCAGGAAGGGCTCGTGCGCATGGATGGCTATGACAGCCGCGAGATCGATCTCGTGCATCTGAGAACGAGCATCGGCGTCGTGTTGCAGGATAGTTTCCTGTTTCGCGGCTCGGTGCGCGAGAATATTGCCGCCGCCAAGCCCGATGCCAGCATCGAAGAGATCATGGAAGTCGCCCGCATCGCCGGCGCCGAGGAGTTCATCGAGCGCCTGCCGCGCGGCTTTGACACGATGCTGGAGGAAAACGCCTCCAACCTGTCAGGCGGCCAGAAGCAGCGGCTTGCCATTGCCCGCGCGCTTATCACCGATCCGAAGCTGTTGATCTTCGACGAGGCGACGAGCGCTCTCGACCCCGACAGTGAGGCGATCATCCGCGATAATCTGAGCCGCATCGCCGCCGGCCGCACCGTCATCATCGTCTCGCACCGGCTTTCGACGCTCGTCGATGCCGATGCCATTCTCGTCATCGAGCGTGGCAAGGTCGCCGATATCGGCCGGCATGATCAGCTCGTATCGCGCTGCATGACCTATCGTCACCTGTGGTCCCAGCAGATGAGGCAGGTCGCATGAACGCCCACATTAGAAAACCCAGCGAAAACCTGCCGGTCCCTTCAGGCAAAGGCCCTTCAGACAAGGGCCCTTCGGGGAAGGGCAGGGAGCTCACCGCCCGCCCGCCGTTGCCGCCGGCAATTGCAGAATTCCAGTCCGACGCCGTCGAGCTGGAGGAACGCGCCCCGCCGCGCATTGCAAGGATGACGCTGTACTGCGTGACGGCGCTGATTGTTTCGGCGATCATCTGGGCCTCGGTCTCGTCGATCGATGAGGTGGTGATTGCGCCCGGCAAGCTCGTCACCACCCAGCCAACGATCGTCGTCCAGCCGCTCGAAACCTCGATCATCCGCACGATCGAGGTGAAGGTCGGCGAAGTGGTGCATGCCGGGCAGACGCTCGCGACCCTCGACGCCACTTTCAGCCAGGCCGATGTCGACCAGCAGCAGGCGAAGTTCTCCGCGCTCGACGCGCAGGTGAGGCGCATCGAGGCCGAGCTTGCCGGCGACGACTACACGAAGATGGCGGGAGATGCGCCCGACCAGGTGCTGCAGGCGCAGCTCTTCGGCCAGCGACAGGCCTTCTACATGGCGCAGCTGCAGAATTTCGAGCAGCAAATCGCCGGCCAGTCGGCCGCTCTTGCGGCGAGCAGGAACCAGGAGGCCGTGCTCAACGACAGGCGCGATGGGCTCTCTCAGATCGAGGCAGCCCGGGAGCGGCTCTATAACAAGCAGAGCGGCTCGCTGATCACGCTGCTCGGCTCGCGTGACGCCCGCCTTGACGTCGAGTCCGACCTGACCGCCGTCCGCGGCCGGGCAGACGAGGCCGCCCACGCCTATGCCAAGCTCCGAGCCGACCGCCAGGCCTTCATCGAGGATTTCCGCCGCGCCGCAATGGAGCAACTGGTGGAACTGCGCGGCCAGCGTGACATGGCTGACGAGGAACTGAAAAAGATGGAACTGCGCCGCAACATGGTGGCGCTGACCGCACCCGCCGATGCCGTCGTGCTCGATCTCGCCCACCGCTCGGTCGGTTCAGTGGTGCGCGAAGCGGAACCGGTCGTGACGCTGGTGCCGATCAACGTGCCGCTCGAAGCCGAAGTCTCGATCAACACGCGCGACATCGGCCGCGTAGCCGTCGGCAAGGAAGCCCGCATCAAGCTCGACGCCTATCCCTTCCAGAAATATGGCACCGCCACGGGCGAGGTGAGAACCATCAGCCAGGACACCTTCCTCACCGGCCAACAGGAGCAGACAGAGACCCCGAGCCAGCCGGCCGCCCCCTTCTTCAAGGCGCGGATCCTGCTTGCCGATACCCGGCTGAATGCCGCAGGCATGCCGGTGCGGCTGCTTCCCGGCATGACCGTGTCCACGGAAATCAAGGTCGGCAACCGTACGGTGATCTCCTATTTCCTGTATCCGCTGCTGCGTGGCCTCGATAACGCAATACGCGAACCGTAGGATGTGACGGATCAGTTCGCCCCGGCGAGATCCCGAGTGAGCACATGCACTGCCGCTACCATCGTCATGTGTCCGTGACCACCTTCGACAAAACCTCGATCCGCTGCAGATCACGCTTGCTCATCGCAATCAGTCCCATCCGCAATCTCCCAGGTCATCAAACAAAGGGAGAGTGACATTCCAACTTTGCGGAAACAGGACACTTTAACTTTGCGGCTACACAAATTGTCAAAGCTGAATAGCGCTGCGACTTCGCCAGCCAGTTAGAAACGCGACACTAGCACCGTCGGTCAGCCCCCGATCCGGCCGGCTGGGCCGGGTTGAAAGGGCGGAGCGGGGGCGGGTGATGACA
>NZ_JBLYZH010000023.1:0-109592 GCF_048551595.1 Rhizobium sp. CRRU65
GGCGGGAGACGACGGGAGCGGGGGCAGGCCGGCCGGGGCGCCATTCCATGATCCGGAACAGCGAGGTGATCGATTCGGGCGAGGTCTCGGTCTTCGGGAACGATATCAGCGGCGGCGCGCGAACCGGCTCGGCCTCTTCGAAGGCCATGACTTCCCAGAAGGCGAAATCCGAAATGGAGGAAAGCTCGGCGCTGGCACGGAAAGCCGGCGCGCCGGGCTCGTCAAGCAAAGGTGACTGCTGCAGCTCGATCCTGTGCGGTGCTGCGGAAATTTCGTCCGGCTCCGGCAGATAGATATCGAACGGCACGTCGACGGCAACCGGCTCTATCCGAATCGCCTGCTGTCCAATCTGCGAATCATCGCGAACCGCCTCATTCGGCGCGCGCCGCTTGCTGATCAGCGTTTCCGGCGTGCGGGTGAAACGGACATTTGGCGCGAGGGAAAAGTTGCTCTGCCAGATGGGTGCCGCCGGCTTCTCCCCTGGGTTTTCCTCCGGAAGGTCCGTTTCAATCTCGCTGGAAAAATCTCCGGCATCCGTCAAATTGGTTCTGGGAAAACGCATGCGTCCGCTACTCACTCATGCTTTGCAAATTACGACCCTACCGGGATAGAAAAGGAAGGTTAATAAGTTCCTTCCTGCCGTATCGATCCGATACGACTCCGGGAGATAAATCGTTGCAGTTTCAATTAGTTCTGGCGGCGAGAAAAATCTTTGCGATTTTTGGGAAGGCGCTCTGAAGCGCGTCGCAATCTTTCAGATTCGCTGCTGGCGCTTTAGGCTTTATTTCCACGCATGTCGTTATCGCAAAAACCGCTGCGCACTTTTGCGCGACAGGCTTTAGTGCGCCTCGTCCCAATTGGTGGCGGCGCGGGCATCAACCCTCAACGGCACGCGCATTTCCAGCGCCGGCATGGTGGCGTTTTCCATGACCGAGACGATGACCGGCATCGCCTTTTCGACATCCTCATCCTCAACCTCGAAGATGAGTTCGTCGTGCACCTGCAGCAGCATGCGGACGCGATCGGCAAGGCCGACTTCAACAAGCGCCGGCTCTATCTTGATCATCGCCCGGCGGATGACGTCGGCAGCCGAGCCCTGGATCGGCGCGTTGATGGCCGCACGCTCGTTGAAGGCGCGCACGGATGGATTGGACGAGCGGATTTCGGGATAGTTGATGCGGCGACCGAAGATCGTCTCGACATAACCCTTGTCGCGCGCCATGGCCTTTCGGCTTTCCATATAATCGCGGATGCCGGGGAAACGCTCGAAATACTTCTTGATGTAGTCGCCGGCTTCCGAACGCTCGATCGAAAGCTGATTGGCAAGCCCGAAGGCCGAGATGCCGTAGATGATGCCGAAATTGATCGCCTTGGCGCGGCGGCGCACCTCGCCCGGCATGCCTTCCACCGGCACGCCGAACATTTCCGACGCCGTCATGGCGTGGATGTCGACGCCATCTTCGAAGGCCTTGGTCAGCTGCGGGATCTCGGCCACATGGGCAAGCACGCGCAGTTCGATCTGGCTGTAGTCGGCGGAGATCAGCTTGTGGCCAGGCGTCGAGATGAAGGCGGTGCGGATCTTGCGGCCTTCTGCGGTTCGCACCGGAATATTCTGCAGGTTCGGCTCGGACGAGGACAGGCGCCCCGTAGTGGTCGATGCCAGCGAGTAGGAGGTGTGGACCCGCTTCGTCTCGGGGTGAACGTAACCCGGAAGCGCGTCGGTATAGGTGGATTTCAGCTTGGTGACCTGGCGCCAGTCGACGATCTTGCGCGGCAATTCGAAACCGGCGGCGGCCAAATCCTCGAGCACCTGCGCGGAGGTGGACCATTGGCCTGTTTTCGTCTTGCTGCCGCCGGCAAGGCCCATCTTGCCGAACAGGATATCGCCCAGCTGCTTCGGCGAGCCGATATTGAAACGCTCGCCGGCCAGCACGTAGATCTCGTCCTCCAGCCTTGCTGCACTCTGAGCCAGCTCGCCGGAGAGCCGCGACAGGATCTGCCGGTCAACGGTGATGCCGCGCGCTTCCATGCGTGCCAGTACGGGCAATAGCGGCCGCTCCAGCCGTTCATAGACGCTGGTCAGCCCTGCCGCCGCCAGCCGTGGCTTCAGCACCAGCCAGAGGCGCAGCGTGACGTCGGCATCTTCAGCGGCATAGTGGGTGGCGCGGTCGATATCGACCAGATCGAAGGTGACGTTCGCCTTGCCGCTGCCCGCCACGTCCTTGTAGGGGATCGGCGTATGGCCGAGGAATTTTTCCGAGAGCGGGTCCATGCCATGCGCGCCAGTGCCGGCGTCGAGCACGTAGGAGATCAGCATCGTGTCGTCGAAACTCCTGGTCTCGATGCCGTAGCGCTTCATCAGCAGGTAATCGTATTTCAGGTTCTGGGCGACCTTGAGAACCGATTCGTCTTCCAGCAATGCCTTCAGCCGTGGCAGGGCATCGCCCATCGGGATCTGGTTTTCGGCAAGGCCGCCGCCGAGCAGATCGCCGACGCCGTTCTTGTGGACGAGCGGCACATAGGCGGCGCGGATCTTCGTGCCGGTGGGATCGGCCGTATTGTCGGCGATCGCCAGCGAGAAGCCGACGAGCTCGGCCTGCATCGCATCCAGCGAGGTGGTCTCGGTATCGAAAGCAACGAGGCCGGTGGCGCGCGCATCGGCAATCCAGCGGTCGAGCGTCGCCAGATCGCGGATCGTAACATAGGCCGAATGATCGAAGGGCAGCGCCGCAAAGGCCTCGGCCCGCGCCTTGGCAAGATCGGCGGGCGAAAAGGCGCCCTCGACAGTGGTCTTCGCCTTCGTGCGCGGCGGCACAGGCACGGATTCGCCCGAGACGTCGGGGATGCCGCCGGCAACAGGCTCGGTCTCGGCCGCATCGAGATCCGGGCCGCGGGCAGCCTCACCCCATTCGATGCGGACGATCGCCGGTTCGATGGCACTCGCATCGCAATCGCAGGCCTCGGCGACGCGGCGCGTCAGCGTGGTGAATTCCATCGTCTTGAGGAAGCCGATCAGCTTCGGGCCGTTCTGCGGTTCCAGCACCAGCGCGTCTAGATCAAGATCGAGCGGCACATCGGTGCGCAGCCGCACGAGGTCGCGCGAGAGCCTAGCCATGTCGATATTGGCGAGGATCGTCTCGCGGCGCTTGACCTGCTTGATCTCGGTGGCGCGTTCGAGCAGGGTGTCGAGATCGCCGTATTCCTCGAGCAGCTGGGCGGCGGTTTTCGGGCCGATGCCAGGAATGCCGGGAACATTGTCGACGGAATCACCGGTCATCGCCTGCAGGTCGATCATCTTTTCCGGCGGCACGCCCCATTTCTCGATGACATCGGGAATGCCGATCTGCTTGTCTTTCATGCTGTCATACATGTGGACATTGGGGCTGACGAGCTGCATCAGATCCTTGTCGGAGGAGACGACGGTGACATCGGCGCCGGTCGCTTCGGCCTGGCGGGCATAAGTGGCGATGATGTCGTCGGCCTCGAAGCCTTCGGTCTCGATGCAGGGCAGATTAAAGGCGCGGGTCGCCTCTCTTATAAGGCCGAATTGCGGGATGAGCTCTTCCGGCGGGGCGGAGCGGTTCGCCTTGTAGGCGTCGTAGAGATCCTTGCGAAACGTCTTGGCGGAATAGTCGAAAATGACGGCAAGATGTGTCGGCGTGACGCCGACATCAGTATTGCGCGCATCCCTCAGCAGTTTCCACAGCATGTTGCAGAAACCGGACACGGCACCGATCGGCAGGCCGTCGGTCTTGCGGGTCAGCGGCGGCAATGCATGAAACGCCCGGAAGATGAATCCGGAACCATCGACTAGGAAGAGGTGATCGCCTTTTTTCATGCGTGCATGGATAGCGCGGGCATGGGACGAGGTCCATATGGAGTTCGGCATAAAGTTCGGCGCGCGAAAAGGATTATGCCGCTCGGAGCGTCACACGGCGCCGCGCGTCTTTTCGGACGTGTAAAGGACGCTGAGCACTTGGCTTTGCTGCATAATTTTATCCTTCCATCGATTCCGATCTCAGGAATTGTGCGGCAGGAATTCCGGCTCACCAAACTGTTACCGATTTGTAACGATCGCCCTCCCTTGAAAAACCACATTCTGAGCCGCAAATCCATGTCACCGGCGCTTGATCGCGTCGCGGGTCTGATTACCGGCTTGTCCCCCGCCGCGTCAGGCTTGGACAAAGGCCTTATCCCCCTCTCCGGGCCTTTGTCCCCACTTTAAAGTCGCCATGGCCAACCTCCAGGCCATGGCGACTTTTGTTTTTCCAGGCACTCGCAATTATCATCACGGCTTGCATGTTTAGGAGCATCGTATGCGATTTGTTGCATTGTCTCCGGCATGGTTTTGAGCCTAATTTGCAATCATGGGATTTAACCGCATGGATTCGGGAGCCTACCTTGCCAGCCAGCTGGCGAAGGGTTTTGCCCGCTCGCTGCACCAGCGCGCGGTCGGGCTCGGTTTTTCTCCGGGCCAGTTCCCCATTCTGCTGGAACTCTGGGCCGAGGACGGGCTGACCCAGAAACAGCTTCTCGAGCGAGTCGATATCGAGCAGGCGACCATGGCCAATACGCTTTCGCGCATGGTCCGCGACGGGCTGATCGAGCGCCGGCCGCATCCATCCGACAAGCGGGCGCAACTGCTCTTCCTGACGCCGAGGGCGCGCGCCATGGAGGCCGAGGCGATTGAGACCGCGCGTGAGGCCGATCTTGCGCTGTTTAAAGGTTTCCGGGTTTTCGAACGCGAGCTGACGCTTGAATATATCCGCCGGCTTCTGGAAAACGCCAAGGCGCTCTGACCACTGCATAATTCCTTAAATCGGAATCGACAGCGTCCTTTGCGCGTCTGAAAAGACGCGCGGCGCTGTAAGATCACTCGCCAGCACCCTGTGCGCGTCGCAGCGACGGCACGCCGGTTTAGATCTGCGCGGTCAGCACGTTTTCGCGGGCGGCAAGCTTGATGCTCGGCTCGATATCCGGCTTGCCGAGTAAAAGGCCCTGTACTTGCGTGCAGCCTTCCTCGACGACGATCCGGCGCTGCATCTCGGTTTCCACGCCCTCCGTCACGACAGGCATGCCGAGGCTATGACCAAGGCCGATGATGGCGCGCACGATCGAGCGCGCCGCCGCATCATGTTCCAGCACGCCGGTGAAACTGCGGTCGACCTTGATCTTGTCGAAAGGGAATGAACGCAGGTTGGAAAGCGAGGAAAAACCGGTGCCGAAATCATCCATGACGATGTGCACACCGAGCTTGTGCAGCCGCAGCAGCGTCGTCATTACCCGGTCGCGATCGCGAATGAGGGCCGCCTCGGTGATCTCGAGCTCCAGCCGGCTGGGCGCAAGCCCGGTTTCGGCGAGAATCGCCTCGATCCGCTCGCAGAGGTTCGGCAGCATGAATTGCACCGGCGAGAGATTGACGGCGATCATCAACGGCAGCGGCCAGCGCACAGCCTCCCTGCAGGCCTGCTGCAACACCCATTCGCCGAGTTGGACGATCGAGCCGCTTTCCTCGGCGATCGGGATGAAGATATCGGGCTCGGTCAAGCCGTGACCTGGCCGGTTCCAGCGCATCAGGGCCTCGTAGCCACCGATCTCGCCGCTCAGCGCATCGAGGATCGGCTGATAGCTGACATGGATCTGGTTGCGGACGATCGCATGGCGCAGTTCGCTTTCGATCTGGCGGCGGTTCCGTGCCGCCTTATCCATTTCCGCGTCGAAGAAACAGACCTTGCCGCGACCGTCATGCTTGACGCGGTAGAGTGCAGTATCGGCATTGTTGCAGAGTTCTTCAGCAGCCATGCCATCCGCGGGATAGAGTGCGATGCCGACACTGACGCCGACGGCGGTCGGGTCACGTGCCGTGTCCATCTCGGCGGCGAATTCGCCGAGGATATCAGCCGCAAGCTTTTGCGCCGCCGCCGGCTGCTGCCCGGCGAGCTGAATGATGGCGAATTCATCGCCGCCGAGGCGGGCGATCGTATCGCTCTCATCGGCCACGCGGCGCAGGATCGAGGCGACCTTACGGAGAATGCGGTCGCCTTCAGAATGACCGAAGATATCGTTGACGGCCTTGAAGCGATCGAGGTCGAGATAGAAGAGGGCAACCTCGCTGTTCTTTCGTTCGGCCATCTGCAGTGCCTGCCGGATGCGGGTATCGAACAGCGACCTGTTCGGCAAATCGGTGAGCACGTCGTGGTGGGCGAGATGCTCGATCATCTCCTCGGCCTGCCTGCGCTCGGTGAGATCACGCACCGCCAGCACCTCACAATTATGCCCGCGATAGACGATCCTGCTCGTGGTCACTTCGACGGCGATCTCCCTGCCGTTCCTGGTGTTGAGCAGCGTCTCGCTGGGTCTGTTCTGCCCAGTCCCCTGAACAGCGGTCAAAACAGCCGAGGGCGCCTTACCGGCAAGACCGGCAAGCTTCCAGCCGGAAAGCCCCTGGAAGCGTTCATTGGCATCGATGATCCGGCCTTCCCGCAGAATCAGCAGCCCTTCCTGCGAGGCATTCGCGAGCCCCCTCAGATCCGTCAGGTGGCTTTCGACAAAGACCACGGCGAGCGCAATCAGAATGAGCATCGTTGCCGCCACCACGACGATCGCAGCAAGCAGGCTGGCGTCGAGCACCGTTGCCGGAACCTCTTTCCCGAGATCCGGCACGAGCGTGATGCTAGCCATCGAGATGAAATGGAGCGCGCAGATCGCAAGGACGAAAGTGATTGACGAGGCGAGGAGCCGCCGCAGTCCCTTCAATTGGAAAAAGGTGTGGAAGGCGGCGCTCGACAACAGCGCTCCTGCGAGAACCGCACTCAGCGTCATGAAGGGATCATAAAGGATGACCGCCTGCGTTTCGATCGCCTGCATGCCGGTCAGGTGCATGGAGGCGATGCCGAGCGCCATCAGGACCCCGCCGCGGATACGAGAAAACCTGCCGCGGCTTTCCGAAGCGACGAGGATCGCCGCCCACGAACCGACAACCGACAGGAGGAAAGAAAGCGTCGTCAGGCCCAGTTGGTAGCCGATCGGCATGCCGCCGTCATAGGCCAGCATCGCGATGAAGTGCGTTGCCCATACGCCGGTGCCAAAAGCGAAGGCCGAGGCGCCGATCCAGAGCTTGCGCCGCCCGGCATCGCATTCCTGGGCACGGGAAAGCAGCAGCATAGCCGCCATAGCGCCGACCAGGCAGACGGCGGCCGCCGCAAGCACCAGCCGCCAATCGTGGTTGTCCCGAATACATGTAATGACCGAAAACATCTGCCCCTCGCACAGCTGAATTCGGTCAGGCTATTTAGCTTGTGCTAAATAACGGTAAATTGAATTAGAATTCTCGTTTATATTATCCAGCAAATCTTCTTGATATTAGTCTATGCCCCGCCGGTCTTTCGCGCCGCCGATTTTTTGTTTTTCCGCCTCGCCTGCCTTTCTGGTTTGGTCTATCGTCCGGCCGAATTTCAAAAGGAGTCGAAAATGACCGATGTACGTCAGGTGCTTGCGCGCGCGGATCAGAACCTTCCATCGAGCCTCGACAAGCTGTTCGAGCTTCTGCGGATCCAGTCGATATCCACCGATCCCGCTTATAAAGCCGAATGCCGAAAGGCTGCGGAATGGCTCGTCGCTTATCTCGGGACGCTCGGCTTTATGGCCTCGGTGCGCGATACGCCAGGCCATCCGATGGTCGTCGCCCATCATGCTGGCGCGTCCGCCGATGCGCCGCATGTTCTCTTCTACGGCCATTACGACGTTCAGCCGGTCGACCCAATCGAACTCTGGGAAAACGACCCGTTCGAGCCATCGATCAAGGATGTCGGCGAGGGCCGCAAGATCCTGACCGGCCGTGGCACTTCCGACGACAAGGGCCAGTTGATGACCTTCGTCGAGGCTTGCCGCGCCTATAAGGAGATCAACGGCGCGCTTCCCTGCCGCGTCACCATTCTTTTCGAGGGCGAGGAGGAGTCCGGCTCGCCGTCGCTGAAGCCCTTCCTCGAAGCCAATGCCGCCGAGCTCAAGGCCGATTATGCGCTGGTCTGCGATACCGGCATGTGGGACCGCGACACGCCGGCGATCGCCGCAGCGCTGCGCGGCCTCGTCGGCGAGGAAGTGATCGTAACGGCGGCCGATCGCGACCTGCATTCCGGTCTGTTCGGCGGTGCGGCGGCCAATCCGATCCATATTCTCGTCGAGGCTCTTGCCGGTCTGCATGACGAGACGGGGCGCATCACGCTTGACGGCTTCTATGACGGTGTCGAGGAGACGCCTGACAACATCAAGGCGTCATGGGAAACGCTCGGCAAGACCGCGGAGAGCTTCCTCGGCGAAGTCGGCCTTTCGATTCCATCCGGCGAGAAGGGCCGCTCGGTGCTGGAACTCACCTGGGCGCGGCCGACTGCCGAAATCAACGGCATCTGGGGCGGCTATACCGGCGAAGGCTTCAAGACGGTGATCGCCGCCAAGGCTTCGGCCAAGGTTTCGTTCCGGCTTGTCGGCACGCAGGATCCAGCCGCCATTCGCGAGGCCTTCCGCAGCTATATCAGCGCGAAGATTCCCGCCGATTGCTCGGTCGAGTTCCATCCGCATGGCGGCTCGCCGGCGATCCATCTCTCCTATGATTCGCCGGTTCTGACCAAGGCGAAGAACGCGCTTTCCGACGAGTGGCCGAAACCCGCCATCGTCATCGGCATGGGCGGGTCGATCCCGATCGTCGGAGATTTCCAGAAGATGCTCGCTATGGAATCGCTGCTCGTCGGCTTCGGCCTCAGCGACGATCGCATCCACTCGCCGAACGAGAAATACGAGCTCGTCTCCTACCACAAGGGCATCCGCTCCTGGGTGCGGATTCTTCAGTCGCTCGCCACCTGAAGGAAAAGGCGCGGCTTCTATCAAGATGCGCCAAGCAAAGTCGCAAGAAAACAAAAAGGCCGGTTCGACCCGGCCTTTCGTCATCCGTTTACCTCAGTGCCAGTTCATCCGTGGTCAAAGAGCAAGCGGGTATTGCAATGAGATTGCCGCCGAAAGGTTAACGAAGCGTTAACAAAGCCGGAAGCGGCACGTACGGCTCCAAGGCGCTGACAGACATTTCGCCGTTCAAGCTGCGTTCATCGCGAGCGACATATAAGCCATTGAAAGATAAGGTGAATGATAGCCCCTTACACCTGCGGGCGATCGCTCTGTCTTTTGTTTCATTGGCATATGCCAAGGAAACGCGGCCAAGCGCTGCCTGAAAAACGTGCCAATAAGGACTGAGAAGCGTGAAAAATCTCTTTGTTAAAATCGCAGCCGCCGGCATGCTTATGCTGGCTCCCGCCATAGCGCAGGCTGCCGAGGGCTACTCGACGGCGAACGTCAACATGCGTGCCGGTCCGAGCACCCGTTATCCTGCCGTCGCGGTCATCCCGGCCGGTTCTTCCGTCGAGATCCGCGGATGCCTTTCCGACGTCAACTGGTGCGACGTCGAATTCTACGGCGGCCGCGGCTGGGTTTCCGGCCAGTACGTCCAGGCCCTCTACCAGCAGCGCCGCGTCTATGTCGGCCCGCAATATTACCGTCCGCTCGGCATTCCGATGATTCGCTTCAGCGTCGACAATTATTGGGACCGCTACTACCGCAACCGCGATTTCTATCGCGACCGTGACCGCTGGAGCCGCGGCCCGGATTATTACTACCGCGACCGCGACAATCGGGATCGCGATCGGGATAACCGGGATCGTGACCGGAACTGGCGCGGGCGGGATGGCGACCGAGATGGGCGCGACCGCGATCGTGACTGGCGCGACGACAATCAAAGAGGCGATCGGCAAAGGGACGATCGGCAAAGAGGTGAACGGCAGAGGGACGACCGGAGAGGCGATGATCGCAGGCCGGACCGCAGGGACTTTGATTGCCGCCCCGGCGATCCCTCCTGCGACGAATGAAACAGGAAGGGGACGGCAGCGCCGTCCTCTCTTGAGGTTTGCCAAGGGCAAACACCCAAGAAAAAGCCCGGCGCTCCCTTGGGAGGGATGCACCGGGCCTGATGTCGATCGGCGCGTGTTGAGGGGAGACGGCCGATCATTCGCGGGACGTGAGGGGTTGTCCCGCTTCTCCATAAACAATCACGAAGCCTATTGGTTCCGCCTTCTGCATAATTCCTTAAATCGGAATCGAATTTAAGGATAAAATTATCCAGCAATTCAAAATGTTACAGCGTCCCTTGCGCCTCTCGAAAAGACGCGCGGCGCGGTAGTGTATTCGTATCGCACGTAACTCACGCCACAGACTTCGGGTCTTTGTTTTCACGACGCGCGCCGCTTCGCCGGCGAGCGCAAGACAGGAAACGCGGGGGAAGCATCGATCCTCAGATACGGTCACCGACAATTTGATGTGAAGCCATCGCGAGGCTCTTGTTTTGCGGGATTCTTTATTGCAGTTTTGTGAAGTTGCGGATTGATCTTAATCCGTTCGAGGCTGGACCCTGATGACGCAAGACTACCTGGCTTTCTTCGGGCTTTTCGCCCCTCGGGCAGCCGCTACCGATGTTACCATTTGGCATAAACACAACCCACTCCTGCCTGTACGCCTTTCCGATGGGGCGAACCTCAACCCTTCCGGCCAGATCTGGCGCCGCTTTCATCTGGGCGAGTGGGAATACAAGCAGGACCCGGAAACGCTCGACGATTACGAGGCGCGGCAGTTCTGAAGGCCAATGCTATCGCCCGGCGCGATCTGCTTTGCTTTCCATTATTAACACCTCGTTAAATCGCCGCATTTACAGTTCAGTCGGATGATCCCGGCAGCACTCAAAGTGCTCCAGCGTCCTTTGCGCGCCTGAAAAGACGCGCGGCGCTGCAGAAGAGCGCCGTTATGCGAAGCTGGCTTCGCGATCGAACATGGGGTGTGACCGGTCCGCGATGGCAGGCAGAGGCAGATCAGGCGACAGAATAGAACCCTCCTTCAGCGGTCGGCCGGCGCGCGACGATGACGAATTCTCGCTCGATGCCGACGATCGCATCGCCGGAGGCCGATCTCAGCGCCGCGGCGGCTCGAAACCCCCGCCGCAACGCGCCGCCCCCCGGCGGCGGCGCGAGCCGCGGGAGCGTGAAGGCGGCGTTTTTTTCGGCTTCCTGCGCCGTGTGATCTACTGGTGCGTCGTGCTTTTCATCTGGGCCGGCATCGGCGTTGCCGGGCTTGTGGTCTATTATGGCTCGCGTATGCCGAGCGCCAGTACATGGGCGATCCCGGAGCGGCCGCCGAACGTCAAGATTACCGCTGTCGACGGCAGCGTTATCGCCAATCGCGGCGCCACCGGCGGCGAGGCGCTGTCGCTCGAAAACATGTCGCCCTATATTCCGGAAGCCGTCATCGCCATCGAGGATCGGCGTTTCTATTCGCATTTCGGCGTCGACCCGCTCGGCCTCGGCCGGGCGATCGTGACCAATCTCACGGCTGGCCACATGGTCCAGGGTGGCTCGACGCTGACGCAGCAGCTTGCCAAGAACCTCTTCCTCTCCCCCGAGAGAACGCTGGAACGCAAGGTGCAGGAAGTGCTGCTCTCGCTCTGGCTGGAGCAGAAATACACCAAGGACCAGATCCTTGCCATGTATCTCAACCGGGTGTTCTTCGGATCGAACGCCTATGGCGTCGAGGCCGCCTCGCGCCGCTACTTCAACAAATCGGCGCGTGACGTAAACCTCGGCGAGGCCGCGGTGCTGGCCGGTCTGCTCAAGGCGCCGTCGCGGCTTTCACCGGCCCGCGATGCCGATGCGGCGAATGCCCGCGCCCAGCTCGTGCTCGCGGCGATGCGCGAGCAGGGTTTCATCACCGATTCCGAGGTCAAGACGGCGATGTCGCAGACCCCGGCTTCGGCCAAGAGCTACTGGTCGGGCGCCGGGCACTATGTCGCCGACATGGTGATGGACGAGCTGCCGGGTCTGATCGGCGACGTCAAGGAAGACGTCATCGTCGATACGACCATCGACAAGTCGCTGGAAAAGAAGGCCGAGCAATCGCTGGTCGACGTACTAGACAAGGAGGGCGGCAAGCTCGACGCCTCGCAGGCGGCCCTCGTCTCGATCGACGGCACCGGCGCGATCCGAGCGCTCGTCGGCGGCAGGGATTATGCGACGAGCCAGTTCAACCGCGCCGTCAAGGCCAAACGCCAACCGGGTTCCTCGTTCAAGCCCTTCGTCTATGCCGCAGCACTCGAGAAGGGGCTGACGCCGTATTCGGTGTTCAACGACGCGCCGATCCGGATCGGCGACTGGACGCCCGAAAATTACGAAAAAAAATACAATGGCGAAGTGACGCTGGCGACCGCGCTTGCCAAATCGCTGAACACGGTGGCTGCGCAGCTGGTGATGTATGACGGGCCGGATCAGGTGATCAAGCTTGCCCACCGGCTCGGCATCGAAAGCGAGCTGCAGCCGAATGCCTCGATCGCGCTCGGCACGTCCGAAGTGTCGCTGATGGAACTCACCGCCTCCTATGCCGCCTTCATGAACGGCGGCTACAAGGCGACGCCGCACGTCATCCGCCGGGTGACGACGGCCGAGGGCAAGGTTCTCTACGAAAATACCTATGACAGCCCGCCGCGCGTGCTCTCCGAGCAGATCGTCGCCCAGATGGATACGATGATGATGGGCGTCATCGAGAGCGGCACCGGGAAAAGCGCCAAGATCCCCGGTTGGCAGGCGGCGGGAAAGACCGGCACGACGCAGAATTCGCGCGACGCGCTCTTCGTCGGTTTCACCAGCAACCTGACCACGGGCGTCTGGTTCGGCAATGACGACGGCAAGCCGATGAAGAAGGTGACCGGCGGCGGCTTGCCCGCCAAGGCCTGGAAGGAATTCATGATCGCCGCCCACAAGGGTCTTTCGCCGGCACCTCTCTTCGGCAACGGCCAGTTGATCGCCGATCCGAACAATGGTCAGCCAATGGCTGAGGCACCGGGCAATGGGCAGTTGGGCAGCGGGCAACCGATGACGGCCGAAGCGCCGCCTTCGACGATCGGCGGCATTATTTCCGGCGTCTTCGGCGGCGACGACAATGCAAACCGCTATCCGCAAGCGCCTGCCCGGCAGCAAGGGGCAAGCTCCGGCAATGGCGGCCCGGTTCCGCCCGCAGACATTGCCGAAGGCGGGGGTCCGAACTATGAGGGCATGGTTCCACCCGGCGATGTCGGGGGCGCGCAGACAACCTCTTCCGTCCAGCCGCGGCGCACGACGCTGCTCGATCTGATCATGGGCCAGTGAGATCTTTGCTGCATGTCCGGCACACGCCCGATGCTTTAAAGCGCGCCGTAATCTTTCAGATTCGCGCCTCGCGCTTAAGGTCTTTGTTTTACGCATGTCGTTGTCGCAAAACCGCCACACAGTTTTGCGCGACATGCCGTAAAAAACGACCGCTTTCCGGACATGGGGCGACCTCTTTCCCGGCTACTGTAAAAATTGAACGCAACACATTCGTTTTGCTGGATTCCGGGGCATTTCTCGCCTTGCAGTCCAGAAAACCGCTCCTTATATACGCCGCATCACCGCAATCACGATTGCGTAATCTCAAGTAGACCCATCCCGTAAGGGGCTGTCAGGGAAATGCCTTCTCGGGGTTCCGACAGCTTGCTTCAAGGAGAGAATGACATGGCAAAAGTAATTGGTATCGACCTTGGAACGACGAATTCCTGCGTCGCAGTCATGGACGGCAAGGACGCGAAGGTTATCGAGAATGCGGAAGGTGCACGCACGACCCCTTCCATGGTGGCATTTTCCGAAGATGGCGAACGCCTCGTCGGCCAGCCGGCCAAGCGCCAGGCAGTCACCAACCCGACGAACACGCTCTTTGCAGTCAAGCGCCTGATCGGCCGCCGATACGAAGATCCGACCGTCGAGAAGGACAAGCACCTCGTTCCCTTCACCATCGTCAAGGGCGACAATGGCGACGCCTGGGTCGAAGCCAATGGCAAGGGCTACTCGCCCGCACAGATTTCCGCGATGATCCTTCAGAAGATGAAGGAAACCGCCGAATCCTATCTCGGCGAAAAGGTCGAGAAGGCCGTCATCACCGTTCCCGCCTACTTCAACGACGCGCAGCGCCAGGCCACCAAGGATGCCGGCCGCATCGCTGGTCTTGAAGTCCTGCGCATCATCAACGAGCCGACCGCCGCAGCGCTGGCCTACGGCCTCGACAAGAAAGAAGGCAAGACGATTGCCGTCTACGACCTTGGCGGCGGCACCTTCGATATTTCGATCCTCGAGATCGGTGACGGCGTCTTCGAAGTGAAGTCCACCAATGGCGATACTTTCCTCGGCGGTGAAGACTTCGACATGCGTCTCGTCGAATATCTCGTCGGTGAGTTCAAGAGGGACAACGGCATCGACCTGAAGAACGACAAGCTTGCCCTGCAGCGCCTCAAGGAAGCTGCGGAAAAGGCAAAGATCGAGCTTTCGTCCTCGCAGCAGACCGAAATCAACCTGCCGTTCATCACCGCCGACGCCTCCGGCCCGAAGCATCTGACGCTGAAGCTGACCCGCGCCAAGCTCGAGAGCCTGGTCGACGATCTCGTCCAGCGCACGATCGCGCCCTGCAAGGCAGCACTCAAGGATGCCGGTGTCACCGCTGCCGAAATCGACGAAGTGGTTCTCGTCGGCGGCATGAGCCGCATGCCGAAGGTGCAGGAAGTCGTCAAGCAGCTGTTCGGCAAAGAGCCGCACAAGGGCGTTAACCCGGATGAAGTCGTGGCGCTTGGCGCCGCGATCCAGGCCGGCGTTCTGCAGGGCGACGTCAAGGACGTCCTGCTCCTCGACGTGACGCCGCTGTCGCTCGGCATCGAGACGCTCGGCGGTGTCTTCACCCGCCTGATCGAACGCAACACGACGATCCCGACGAAGAAGAGCCAGACGTTTTCGACCGCCGAGGACAACCAGCAGGCCGTGACCATCCGCGTTTCGCAGGGCGAGCGTGAAATGGCTGCCGACAACAAGCTGCTCGGCCAGTTCGACCTCGTCGGCCTGCCGCCGTCGCCGCGCGGCATGCCGCAGATCGAAGTCACCTTCGACATCGACGCCAACGGCATCGTCCAGGTTTCGGCCAAGGACAAGGGCACCGGCAAGGAACAGCAGATCCGCATCCAAGCTTCCGGCGGTCTTTCCGACTCCGACATCGAGAAGATGGTGAAGGATGCCGAAGCCCATGCCAGCGAAGACAAGAAGCGCCGCGAGGCGGTCGAAGCCCGGAACCAGGCCGAAAGCCTGATCCATTCCTCGGAAAAGTCGCTGAAGGATTATGGCGACAAGGTTTCCGAGGCCGACCGGACCGCGATCTCGGATGCGATCGCCGCGCTGAAGACGGCGTCGGAAGCATCGGAGCCCGATGCCGACGACATCAAGGCCAAGACTCAGACGCTGATGGAAGTGTCGATGAAGCTCGGCCAGGCGATCTATGAAGCACAACAGGCCGAAGGCGGCGCTGCTGGCGATGCCTCCGCGGAAGGTGGCGACAATGTCGTCGATGCCGACTACGAGGAAATCAAGGACGACGACCGCAAGAAGTCCGCGTAATCCGCGACGGCGTGGTTATGCTTCAACACCTGATCCGGCTGCTCACCATGGCAGCCGGAAAATCCATTTCCGGGGTTTAATCCTTAATGGCAAAAGCGGACTTTTACGAAACTCTGGGTGTAGCCAAGACGGCGGACGAGAAAGAGCTGAAAAGCGCCTTTCGCAAATTGGCGATGAAATTCCATCCGGACAAGAACCCGGATGACAAGGACGCCGAGCGGAAGTTCAAGGAAATCAACGAAGCCTACGAGATGCTCAAGGACCCGCAGAAGCGGGCGGCCTATGATCGCTATGGCCATGCGGCCTTCGAGCATGGCGGAATGGGCGGCGGTGGCGGCGGATTTGCCGGCGGCGGTTTCTCCGACATTTTCGAGGATATCTTCGGCGAGATGATGGGTGGTGGGCGCGCGCGCCAGCGCTCGTCGGGCGGCCGCGAGCGTGGCGCCGATCTTCGCTACAACATGGAAATAACGCTGGAAGAATCTTTCTCCGGCAAGACGGCGCAGATCCGCGTTCCGACATCGATCACCTGCGACGTCTGTTCCGGTTCAGGCGCCAAGCCCGGCACGCAGCCGAAGAACTGCGGCACCTGCCAGGGAACGGGACGCGTGCGCGCGGCACAGGGCTTCTTCTCGATCGAGCGGACCTGCCCGACCTGCCACGGCCGCGGCCAGATCATTCCCGATCCCTGCCCAAAGTGCCACGGCCAGGGCCGGGTGACGGAAGAGCGTTCGCTCTCGGTCAATATTCCCGCCGGCATCGAGGACGGCACCCGCATCCGCCTGCAGGGCGAAGGCGAGGCCGGCGCCCGGGGCGGACCGGCGGGCGATCTCTATATCTTCCTGTCCGTCAAACCGCATGAATTGTATCAGCGCGACGGAGCCGATCTCTATTGCGCCGTTCCGATCTCGATGACGACGGCGGCGCTCGGCGGCACCTTCGACGTGGCGACGCTCGACGGCACCAAGTCGCGCGTGACGGTGCCCGAGGGCACGCAGGTCGGCAAACAGTTTCGACTCAAGAGCAAGGGCATGCCGGTGCTGCGTTCGGTGCAGACGGGCGACCTCTACATACAGATCCAGATCGAGACGCCGCAAAAGCTCACCAAGCGCCAACGCGAACTGCTTCAGGAATTCGAGCAGCTTTCCTCCAAGGAGAATAATCCCGAATCGACGGGCTTCTTTGCCCGCATGAAAGAATTCTTCGAAGGCTGAGCCGCGACCGACATGCCCATTAAGAAAAGCCGGGACGGAAACGTTTCCGGCTTTTTTGTTTTAAGAATCCTGATTTGCGACATTCGCCGTCCATGCCGGCGAATCTGTCCCGGATCGATACGGCGGCGGGCGGGACGACGACTTGCGTTAACGCAGCCAGATGATGCCGCTTGCAAGTTTTCCAAATGAATTCAGTCTCTGCCGTCAGTGCATGACCCCGAGAATCGGAATCGATTTCGGGGTCATGCACCAAATCAAAGTGATAGAGCGTCCTTAGCGCTAGCGGGAACAAACAAACCAAGGGTATCGACCATGGCGCCAGCCTATTCATCTCAGTCCGAAGACGTCGACGTTCTCGCCGGCGCCATCTACACATGGTGCGCCGAGCGCAACATCAAGCTTCGCAGCCAGCAAGGCCTTTCCATCGCCAGCATCGCGATCGACCTCTACCATGCCGGCCACCAGACGCAGGACGATCTGCTGATGGCGCTGCACGAATGCGAGATTCACTGAAGCGCGCGGCATCGAACCTCAATCAGGCGGTCTGCTACCGGTCTTTGTCCTGATGCACGTCATCCCTCCAAGACCACATGCACACCTGCACGTGTCCGGAAATCATCCAGATCTTGAATAGGTCGTGCTTTTCCGTGGGAATCCTGATTGCCCAGTGGAATCAGGCGGCGGTTTCGGCCGCTTCGCCCGTCATGAGGGTGACGATCGTCTTGACCGCTTCCTTGCCTGCCGGTGAGTTCAGCTTGTCGTAGCTCAGCGCGAGCGCATAGGCGTCGGGGCTGAGTTCGACGCGGCTGCCGAATGGCGACATGCCGGCACCCTCGAAGAGAGCAGAGATCTCGACGTCGAGAAAAACCGCGATCTGATGCAGCTTGCTGGCGGAAACGCGGTTCGCCCCCTTTTCGTATTTCTGGATCTGCTGGAAAGTCAGTCCGAGTGCTTCGCCAAGCTCGAGCTGGGAAACACGGCGAAGGGCGCGAAACTGTCTGACGTTGCGACCGACGATAATATCAACCGGATCTGGCACTTCATCACTCTCTTATACATAAACGGTTCGTTTACCATATCGTCTGCGCCAGATAACTCAACCCTGCAGTTGCAAAATTCAACCGACTTTTTTTGGGCATTACGTAACGTCAATAGCCTTAAGGGATGGCGGCAAACCTTGAATATCCGGCGCTGGAAGACATTGCCAATGACTGTCGACGGGATCGGTTTGGCGATGTCAAACCATCTCCGGTGGTTGTATTTTTAACCGAATTTCGAAAGTGCCATGGCTGTCGTTCCATCGGGGGGATGTCGGACACAAGGGCTTTGGTCACGGGATCATCTGGAATATATGTCCTGTGTGGCGCCAGCCGCTGCGTCCCTACATACCATCAAAGACTTAATTTCCCGCAGCGCCGATGGTGCGCGATCCACGGCCAAAGAGCTGCCAGCCTTGCCATCAGCGCCGCTTCGGCTTAGCTGTCACGCTTTACGATTCCGGACATTCGATGCCGCACAAGGTTTCTCTTTCCCGTCTGAAGCTGACAGACTTCCGCAACTATGCGGCGGCGGCCCTTACCCTTGATGGTCGGCATGCCGTACTGACGGGAGACAACGGCGCCGGCAAGACCAATCTCATGGAGGCAGTTTCTCTGCTTTCGCCTGGCCGCGGTCTGCGCCGCGCGGCCTATGGCGACATTACCCGTGTCGGCGCCGCCGGCGGTTTTTCGATCTTCGCCGCACTCGACGGCATGGAAGGCGACGTCGAGATCGGCACCGGCATCGAAACGAGCGAGGAGACCACCGCCCGCAAGCTGCGCATCAATGGCACGACGGCAAAGACTGCCGACGAACTCACCGACCATCTGCGCCTTCTCTGGCTGACACCGGCAATGGACGGCCTCTTTACCGGCGCCTCTTCCGACCGACGCCGCTTTCTCGACCGGCTGGTGCTGTCGCTCGATCCCGCCCATGGCCGCCGCGCCAGCGATTTCGAGCGCGCCATGCGCAGCCGCAACAAATTGCTGGACGAAGGGCGCTTTGATCCCTCCTGGCTTGCTGGCATCGAGGAGCAGATGGCAAGCCTCGGCATCGCCATGGCGCTCGCCCGGCAGGAGATGCTCGGCCTGCTGACCCGGCTGATCGAGGAAACCCGCGAAACGTCGCCCTTCCCTTCGGCATCGCTGCAGCTCTCGGGCTTCATGGACGGTCAGTTCTCGCGCCCCTCGGTCGACCTCGAAGATGACTACGCGGCGATGCTGGCGGAGAGCCGCTACCGCGATGCCGGCGCAGGGCGCACGCTCGAGGGGCCGCATCGGGCCGATCTCATCGTGCATCACCGCGAAAAGGCGATGGAGGCGGAGCGTTGCTCCACCGGCGAGCAGAAAGCGCTGCTAGTCGGCCTGGTGCTTGCGCATGCGCGGCTCGTCGGCAACCTCACCGGCCATGCGCCGATTCTGCTGCTCGACGAGATCGCGGCGCATCTCGATGAGGGCCGCCGCGCCGCGCTATTCGACCTTATCGACGGGCTCGGCGGCCAGTCCTTCATGACCGGAACGGATCGCGCGATGTTTGCGGCACTCGGCGACAGGGCGCAGTTTTTCACGGTTTCCGACGGAAGAGTGTTCGAATGACGGAGGCAGCTTTTCCCGGCGTCGGGCGTCATGATAACATCGGCGCCATGGAACCGCTCAGCCCGGAAGAAATCGCGCGCTATCACCGCCATATCCTGCTGCCCGAGATCGGCGGCGCCGGCCAGCAGAAACTGAAAGCCGCCCGGGTGCTGGTGATCGGCGCCGGCGGTCTCGGTGCGCCGGTCCTGCAATATCTGGCCGCAGCCGGCGTCGGCACGCTCGGTATCGTCGACGACGACCGGGTGTCGCTGTCGAACCTGCAGCGCCAGGTGATCCATGATTCCGGCACGATCGGCGAATTGAAGACGGAGAGTGCCGCCTTCGCCATCGCCAGGCTCAATCCGCATGTCCGGTTGATCCGCTTCGAGGAACGCTTCTCCCCGGAGGCGGGCCGCCGTCAGCTCTCCGGTTTCGATCTGCTGATCGACGGCTCCGACAATTTCGACACCCGTTATGCCGCCGCGGATGCCGCGGATGAAGGGCGCATCCCGCTCGTCACCGGCGCCGTCGGGCGCTTCGACGGTTCGCTGACTGTTCTCAAGCCCTATGAGACGGCTGAGGACGGAACGCCCAACCCCAGATATCGTGACCTGTTTCCGGAAGCGCCGCCGGCCGGGTTGATTCCCGCCTGCGCCGAGGCCGGGATCATCGGCGCGCTGACCGGCGTCATCGGCACGATGATGGCAATGGAGGCAATCAAGCTCGTCACCGGCACCGGTGAACCGCTGGTCGGACGGTTGCTGCTCTACGACGCGCTCTCGGCCCGGTTCGACACCATCCGCTACAAACGACGCCGTACGACACAGAGACAGGCCGGATGACGATTATTTCTCTTAATCAGACCTTCACGCGCTGGGACGAATTGCTGACACTCATCCTCGCCTCCTTCGCCTCGATGAACGGCAGGATCGACCCGCCATCTTCGGCGCTCAAGCTGACGACGGAATCACTGGCCGAAAAGGCCAGGACCGAGATCGGCCATGTCGCCATCGACGGCGAAAAACTGATCGGCTGCCTCTTCCTGCGGCCGGAGGCCGATTGTCTCTATGTCGGCAAGCTCGCCGTCCTGCCTGAGGTACAGGGCAAGGGCCTCGGCAAGCGGCTGCTGACGATTGCCGAGGAGACGGCTGCGGCGCTCGGCCTTCCCGCCTTGCGGCTGGAAACGCGCATCGAACTCACCGACAATCACGCCGTCTTTGCCGCCTGGGGATTTTCCAGAACCGCCGAAAAGGCGCATCCCGGTTTTGCCAGGACGACGTTCGTCGAAATGCGCAAGGTTCTTGCGCCTCCAATCTGCGTCGCCCGACTTACAGCATTCTTCAACGACCCGGCAGTACCCGATTCGGCGGCCTGTGACCGTCGATGAAGGTGCGGATATTGATGATGACCTTGTCGCCCATGTCGATGCGGCCTTCGATCGTCGCCGAACTCATATGCGGCAGCAGCACGACCTTGCCCTCATTGGCGAGCTTGATGAGCCTCGGGTTGACGGCGGGCTCGTTTTCGAAGACGTCGAGGCCGGCGCCGGCGATCCGGCCCTCCCTCAGGCACTTGATCAGTGCAGCTTCATCGACCACGTCGCCGCGCGCAGTGTTGACGAGATAGGCTGTCGGCTGCAGCAGCGCCAGACGGCGGGCCGAGATCAGGTGGAAGGTCGCCGGCGTCGACGGACAATTGATCGAAACGATGTCGACGCGGGCGAGCATCTGGTCGAGGCTTTCCCAATAGGTCGCCTCCAGTTCGTCCTCGACGGCCGGATTGACGCGCTTGCGGTTGTGATAGTGGATCGACAGGCCGAAAGCCTTGGCACGGCGGGCCACTGCCGTGCCGATGCGGCCCATGCCGACGATGCCGATGCGCTTGCCGTGAATGCGCCGGCCGAGCATCCAGGTGGGAGACCAGCCTGCCCACTCGCCCGGCTTGTCGGTCAGCACGCGCGCACCTTCGCCGAGCCTTCTCGGAACAGCGAGAATCAGCGCCATGGTCATATCGGCGGTGTCCTCTGTCAGGACGTTCGGCGTGTTGGTGACGGTGATGCCCTTGCGCGCCGCCGCCTCGACGTCGATGTGATCGGTGCCGTTGGAGAAGCTCGCAATCAGCTTCATCTGCGGTCCCGCCTCTTCGATCAGCGCCGCGTCGATGCGATCGGTGACGGTCGGCACCAGCACGTCGGCGGTCTTGACCGCGGCGATCAGCTCGGCAACGGAGCGCGGCGCGTCGTCGATGTTCAGCTCGGCGTCGAAGAGTTCGCGCATCCGGGTTTCGACGGCATCCGGCAGCTTGCGGGTGATGTAGACCTTCGGTTTTTTCTTCGCTGTCATGGCTGCCTGTGGTGCCTTGTTCAGAGGTCTTTAACCAAGAGGGGTGATAATTTTCCCATCCGGGCATTTTCTACCAGACCCGCACGCGAAGACAAACAAAACTCGTGGTGCAGCCGGGGAATGTCAGAGCCCGGACCGCGAACAGGCCGGGCCTGCCCGCGAATTCGAGCAAACGGAAACTTCCATGCGCAGCAAAGTCCTGACGTCCTGCCTCGCCCTTGCCATCGCTTTGGCTGCATCCATGGGAAGCGTCGAGTTCGCCCATGCGCAGGCGGCCAAGGGGCCAAGCGGACTGCCATTGCCGCGTTTCGTCACGCTGAAATCTAAGCGCGTCAACCTGCGCATCGGTCCGGGAACGGATTACGCCGTTTCGTGGATGTACCTGAAATCCGGCCTGCCGGTGGAGATCATCCAGGAATACGACAATTGGCGCCGTATCCGAGATGCCGACGGCACCGAAGGCTGGGTCAACCAGTCGCTGCTGTCAGGCCAGCGCGCGGCGATCGCCGCCCCGTGGATGAAGACCAAGGGCAAGGGCATCTATGTCAATCTGCGCCGCGAGGCGCAGCCCTCCGCCTCGATCGTCGCGAAGCTCGAACCCGGCGTGATGCTGACGATCGGCGAATGCAACGGCGACTGGTGCCGCGCCGAATCCGACGGCGCCTCTGGCTGGGTGGCGCAGTCGGAGATCTGGGGCGCCTATCCCGGCGAAGCCTTCAAATAAGCCCTGCCTGTTTGGCGGCCTCGGAAAGCGAGCTCATCGGACGCGGGCCGATCTGCTGGATGACGATGCCGGCAGCCAGGCAACCGAGCTTGCCGCAATCCTCAAGCGAACGGCCCTGCGTATAGCCATAGAGGAAGCCGGAGGCGAAGAGATCGCCGGCGCCTGTCGTATCGACCACTTCCCTGATCCTGATGGCGTCGACGTAATAACGCTCTTTGCCCTTGAGGATGACGGCACCGTCCTCGCTCATCGTGACGGCGGCGATCTTGCAATCGGCCGCGATCCTGTTCAGCGCCTCTTCGAAATCGTCGGTCTCGTAGAGTGACAGCGCCTCCTGGCGATTGGCGAAGACGATATCGACCTTGCCTGAGCGCATCAGATCGAGGAATTCGTCGCGATAGCGGCCGACGCAAAAGCTGTCCGACAGCGTCATCGACACTTCGCGGCCGTTTTCATGGGCGATGCGGGCACAATCGAGGATCGCTTCCTTGGCGCGTGGCGGATCCCAGAGATATCCTTCGAAATAGGTAACCTTGGCGTCGGCCACGACGTCGGTCTCGACATCCTCCGGACCGAGCTCGACGCAAGCGCCGAGATAGGTGTTCATCGAACGCTCGCCGTCCTCGGTGACGAAGATCATCGAACGCGCCGTCGGCGGGAAGGTGCCCTTCGGCCGGGTCTGGTAGTGGACGCCCTGGGCGCGGATGTCGTGCGCGAAGATGTCGCCGAGCTGGTCTTGGGCGACATTGCCGAAATAGGCAGCCTTGCCGCCGAGGCTGGCAACGCCCGCCGCCGTGTTGCCGGCGCTGCCGCCGGAAGCTTCGAGCGCCGGTCCCATGCGCGAATACAAGAGTTCGGCGCGTTCGGCATCGATGAGGTTCATCGCCGCCTTGGTGATCTGGTTGTCAATGAGGAACTGGTCGTCGCAACGGGCAATGATATCCACGATTGCGTTGCCGACTGTCAGAACATCGAATCTTGTCATGAAATGGGGGGTCCCGGAGTTTGTGATAGCCGGGGTTTGGTCTTAGCGAAATTTCCGCGGTTTGGAAGGATAAATGGTGGATGGCCTCTCTATTTCTTCGCAAAAGTGCCGCCTATTCGTCATGTCCCTGTCACTTTCGAAATCTAGAAATGCTCGCAAGAAGACCGGCATGAGCAGCTTTCAGTTGCAGCCGGGCGCACGAGGGATGATCCCTTCGATCTTACCGGCGCGTTGCTGACCACGGATGAACTGGCAGCTTCGTGATCCGGGTATCCGGCAAGGCCGGAGCGGAAAAGCGGGCTATGCCCGCTTTTTTTGTTTTGCCGATGCGCCTGATTGGACGGCGGTTGCCTTTTCAATCCAAGCAGTTTGCTGCTACTGCATAATTCCTTAAATCGGAATCGATTTAAGGATAAAATTATGCAGCAATTCAAAGTGCTACAGCGTCCTTTGCGCGTCTGAAAAGACGCGCGGCGCTGTAGACGTCGAATACTCCCCCGCGCAGAGCAGCCTCCCCTATGTCAGCCATCATTCTTGACGTCCTTCCCATCTTCATCCTGATTCTTATCGGCTGGGTGATCGTCCGCAGCGGGTTGATGGCGTCGAATGTCGGCGAAGCGCTCAGCGAATTCGTCTTCAAGATCGCCGTGCCGCTTCTGCTTTTCCGCACCATCGCCGAGGCGGATTTTCATGGCGCCTCGCCTTTTCGCCTCTGGGTCGTCTATTTTTCCGGCGTCGCCATCACTTGGACAGCCGGCCATATCGCCGCCACACGGCTCTTCGGCCGCGACGAACGTATCGGCGTGCTGGCCGGCGTCTCCTCGGCCTTCGCCAATAATATCTTCATCGGCCTGCCGCTCGTCGAGCGGACCGTCGGCGACGAAGGGCTGGTGGCGCTGTCGATCCTGCTTGCCGTGCATCTGCCCGTGATGATGGTCGCCGGCACGGTGTTGATGGAGCATGCCGAGCGCAAGATCGCCGGCAAAAGCGATCGTAGCATGATGCTCGTGCTCCGCCAGATCGCGGTCAATCTCGTGCGCAACCCGCTGGTGATCGGCCTTGCGGCCGGCATGGCCATGCACCTTTCCGGTCTCACCATGCCGACGACGCTGGCAACGGTCGTCGGGCAGATCGCCGGCATTGCCGGCCCGGCGGCGCTGATATCGCTCGGCATGGCGCTGGAGAGATACGGTGTCTCCGGCAATCTCGGCATCGCCAGCGTCACCTCAAGCCTGAAGCTGCTGCTGCTGCCTGGCTGCGTGTGGGCGGCGAGCCGTCTCCTCGGTCTCAGCCCCGAATGGACGGCAGCGATCGTGCTGACCTCCTCCGTCCCGACAGGCGTCAACGCCTGGCTGATCGCCAATCGCTTCGGCGTCGGTCACAGCCTCGCCGCCTCGACGATCACCGTGACGACGGCGCTCGGCGCCATCACGGTCTCGCTCTGGGCCTATTTCCTCGGCGCCTGAAGCGCGTCGTAGTCTAAAAACGGCTGCACAGTTTTGCGCGACATGTTTTAATTGGTTCTCTGCACAGCAAAAAGCCCGGCTTGCGGGCCGGGCTTCGATGTCATCCGATTGTCTGCCGCGTCACTGGGTCGCGGCGTTCGGATCCGGCAGCGGCACCGGCGAATCGGCGAGCGTGTGCAGGTAGAGAATGACGTTGGCGCGGTCCTGATCCTTCGCCAAACCGGCAAAGCCCATGGCGGTGCCCGGGACGTCCTTCTTCGGTGCCAGCAGGAACTTGTTGAGATATTCGAAGGTCCACTTCTCGCTGCTGCCCTTGGAGAAATCCTTCATGGGAGCGGAATAGGCGAAGCCTGCATGCGAGGCGATCGGGCGATCTACGACACCAAAGAGGTTGGGACCGACCTTGTTCGGTCCCCCTTTGGTGCCGTCATGACAGGCCTGACACTTCTTGAAGACCGTTTCACCGGCCTTGGCATCTGCAGAAGCGAGCAATTGCGCGATCGGAACGGCAACGGCAGGCGCAGCCTCGCCGCCAGCGGCGGGCGCCTCTTCGGCAACGATCGCGAAACCTTCCTTTTCCGGTGCTTCGGAATGGAAGATCCCTTCGGACGCGATGGAGACCGACATCAGAACGAAAATCGTTCCGAGCAGCGCCCCGACGGCCGTATTGACGTATGAATTCATCTGCAATGCTCCCCTTGCAGCCGGCAGACCATAAACCGGACCATCTTGAAATCGCGCGGAACCTATGTCTTTTGGTTGATCGTTGCAACTGTCTAAATGGTCTTGTGCGTGAGACTTTTTGACACTTTTCAGCCCGGAATAGAAGGCCCGAACAATGAGTGATTCAAATTTAGACGGCGTGCTCGTATTGATCCCGGCGCGCATGGCCTCCACCCGGCTTCCGGGCAAGCCGTTGGCCGATATTTGCGGTCTGCCGATGATCGTTCAGGTGGCGCTGCGCGCCAGGGAGGCAGCCATCGGCCGTGTCGTCGTCGCCGTCGACGACGCCCGAGTGTTCGATGCGGTGGCCGCCGCCGGCTTCGAAGTCGTCATGACCAGCACGGATCACCAGTCGGGTTCTGATCGGATCTTTGAGGCGCTGACGAAAGTCGATCCGGAGGGCAAGGCGAAAATCATCGTCAACGTCCAGGGCGATCTGCCGACGATCGATCCGGAAACAGTGCGCGCGGCTTTGCGCCCGCTCGAGAACGAGGCGGTCGATATCGGAACGCTGACAACCGAAATCGACAACGACGAGGACAAGACCGCGCCGCACATCGTCAAGATTGTCGGCTCGCCGATTTCCGGCAACCGGCTGCACGCGCTCTACTTCACGCGCGCAACCGCGCCTTACGGCCAGGGGCCGCTCTACCATCATATCGGCCTTTATGCCTATCGGCGTGCGGCACTGGAACGGTTCGTCTCGCTCGGTCCCTCGACACTCGAAAAGCGCGAATCGCTGGAGCAGCTGCGGGCGCTGGAAGCCGGCATGCGCATCGACGCCGAGATCGTTGACACGGTTCCGCTCGGTGTCGATACTCCCGCCGACCTCGAAAAAGCGCGGCGCATCCTCTCCGCAAAGTCGAACTGACGGAACCATCATGAACATCAAGACCAACAGGATCGCCTTCCAGGGCGAATTCGGCGCCAATTCCGACATGGCCAGCCGCGACATGTTTCCGACCATGGAGCCGCTGCCCTGCCAGACCTTCGAGGATGCGTTCACGGCGGTCGACAACGGCGATGCCGATATCGGGATGATCCCGATCGAGAACACGATCGCCGGGCGCGTCGCCGATATCCACCATCTGCTGCCGGAGTCGCGGCTGCACATCATCGGCGAATATTTCATGCCGATTCGCTTCCAGCTGATGGTACTGCCCGGTGTTACCAAGGACGAGATCCGCACGGTCCACAGCCATATCCACGCGCTCGGCCAGTGCCGCAAGATTGTTCGCGCCAATGGCTGGAAACCGGTGATCGCCGGCGATACCGCAGGGGCGGCAAAGCTCGTGCAGGAAACCGGCGACCGCTCGATGGCCGCCTTGGCGCCCCGCCTTGCCGCCGATCTCTACGGGCTCGAGATCATCGCCGAAAATGTCGAGGATACGGAAAACAATGTGACCCGTTTCGTCGTTCTGTCCCGCGACGAGGAATGGGCGCAACGGAACTCGGCGGAAGAAAAGGTCGTCACCACCTTCGTCTTCAACGTCCGCAACATTCCGGCCGCGCTCTACAAGGCGCTCGGAGGTTTTGCCACCAACAACATCAACATGACGAAGCTCGAAAGCTACCAGCTCGGCGGAAAATTCGTGGCGACGCAGTTTTACGCCGATATCGAAGGCCATCCGAACGATCCGAACGTGCGCCGGGCATTGGAGGAACTGCGGTTCTTTTCCGAGAAAGTGCGCATCCTCGGCGTCTACAAGGGGCATGCGATGCGAGGCCTGCTTTAGACAGGATGATTTCAGGCCGGGTCGGCCTAAAATCATCCTGTCTAAATTAATAGTTAGAGCATGATGTTGTCCGAAAACCGCTCACACTTTTCGGCATCATGCTCTCGACAGGCCTCGCGTGTCCCTTAAATTATTTATCCGGCTCACAGACACGCAGCCGATGCCCATCCGGATCGAGCACGACGAAGGTCGGGCCGAAATCCAGTTCGGTCAGTTCCTGGGCGATCGGCAGGCCGCGCTGGCGCCAGTCTTCGTAGTGCCTGGCGACAGCATTTTCTCCCTTGACCATGAAGGCCACTTCGCCGCGATTGCCGATGGCGGAGGGCTGCGGTTCGACCTTGCTGCGCCGCCAGAGACCGAGCGTGAAGCCGCCCTCGAGCGGAAAAGCGACGAAATTCGGCGCCTCCACGGCCGGTTCGCGATTGAGCAGGTTCCGGTAGAAGCTGGCGCTTTCACCTGGGTCCTTGACGTAAAGAATAATGAGATTGGGGCTGGTCATTTCGGTTCTCCCGTTGTTTTAGAATGGCGCCGCGAGGGATCACCTGCTGACAATGGATGGCAGCAGAGTGCAGAGGGCGCAGCGATCGCAACGCCCCGTTCTCGTCGGGTGGAATGTTGATAAGGCTAGGGTGGCCTAAAGCGTCGCGATCTTCAGATTCGCTCCTGGCGCTTTAGGTCTTTGTTTTTACGCATGTCGTTGTCGCAAAACCGCGGCGCACTTTTGCGCGATATGATTTAGAGCGGGAAACGGTCCTCGCAATGCGGGTCGCGTCCATCCATGAAGCCAAGGTCGCGCTTCAGGTAGTCCGGAGTCGCGTCAAGGTCGAGGCTGGTGCGCTCTCCCCTGCGAAATCGGAAAACGTTCATCAACAAGTCCAGCAGGCCGGAGCGCGCTGACTGGCGGACATCGGCAAAAGTCTCGGCCGAAATGACATCGGCAAAGGACTCGGCAGTAAAACGGTCGTTCGCGAAATGAATGGCTGGAGGCGTTACCATGATCAGTACTCCTTTCCTGTTGGATTGGTACTGATAATAACCCGTCCTGCTGACAGTTTATGGCAGCAGCGTTCAGCTCTCGATCGGCACGTCCTGCGTCTCGCGCCATTCCTTGAGGAGCACCGTGCGGCGGCGCGGATAGCGCCCCTCATGCAACGCCATGTCGATGATGCGGTCGGTGCGGAAATGGCGAAAATCCTGGCGCAGTTCGCACCAGGCCATGAGGACGCGCACATGCTCATAATAGCCGAGCCCGAAAGGCCAGACGCGGCGGCGTGAGATACGGCCTTGCTCGTCGCCATAATGCAGTTCGAGGATACGCTCCAGGCGGATCGCCCTGCGGATGGCCGAAACGTCAGCCTTGTCCTCGTCCCTGCGTTTGGGACCGACAAAAAGCGCTGCCGAATCGATCATCTCGCGCATATCGGCCGGCAGCACGGCGGCAATCTTGGCCAGTGCATCGGCGCCGGCACCGGCAAGGCGCGGCTCGGCGGCGCGGGCCACCCAGCGCGAGCCGAGCACCAATGCCTCCAGCTCTTCTTCGGAAAACATCATCGGCGGCAGCATGAAGCCGGGCTTCAGCACGTAGCCGATGCCGGCTTCGCCTTCGATCATCGCGCCCTGGGCCTGCAGGCTGGCAATATCGCGATAGAGCGTGCGCAGGCTCACCCCGGTCTCTTGTGCCAGCACCGTTCCGGTCACCGGTCGCCGGTAACGCCGGAGCGTCTGGAGCAGCGTCAGCAGCCGTTCCGAGCGGGCGACCGGCATGGCGCTAGCGCTTCCACTCCACCCAGTCGCGCATCAGGCGGTGGGCGATCGCCCCTTTCGGCGGCGAGGCCTTGCCTGTCGCGCTCGGGCGTTCCAGCATCTCGATCGTTTCCTCGCGGGTGAACCAGCGGCAATCTTCCAGCTCGGTCTCGTCGCGGCTGATTTCGGTCGATTTCGCCTCGGCATAACAGCCGATCATCAGGGAATGCGGCATCGGCCAGGGCTGCGAGGCATGATAGCGGATGCGCCCGGTGCGGATGCCGGATTCCTCCAGCGTTTCCCGACGCACGGCGTTCTCGATGGTCTCGCCGGGTTCGAGGAAGCCGGCAAGACAGGAATACATGCCGGGCGCAAAATGCGGGCTGCGGCCGAGCAGGCAGAGGTCGCGCTGCTCGTCAACCGTCAGCATGATGACGACGGGGTCGGTGCGGGGGAAGATCATGTGCTCGCAGGCGGCACAGACGCGCTTATAGCCGCCGATGTGGATCTCCATCGCCGAGCCGCAGCGGCCGCAGAAGCGGTTGTCACCGTTCCAGCGGATGAGGCTCGCGGCCTGGGCGAATTCGCCGAGCAACACCTCGTCGATCAGCATTTCGCGAAACAGCGTGCGGCCGTCGGCAGGCTTGTACTGGCTGGTGAGGTCGTCGACATCGATGCCGACGGGAACGGCAAGGCGCGGCTCGCCGGTCTTGCGGTAGCCGAGAAGCACCGTTGCATCCCAATCCGGCTGCAATCCCTGCAGCTCATAGCGGGCAAAGAGCGGGTCAAGCACCTGGCCGTCATGCTTCAGCACCAGCTTATCCCCCGCGAAGGCAAAGATATGGGTGCCTTCCTTGGCCAGCGCCTTCTCGACGGATTGTTCGTCGCGATGCTCGGAATCGCGGTTGAGGTCGTTGGCGGCAAAGGCCGTGAGATTGCTGGGTTCCGGATGCGGCACATCCGAATCGAAAAGCGAATGACTCATGATGAAAAGGCTTCCCGCAGCTTCGCTATAAATTCGTCTCTCTTTCCGTCTTCGTAGGGTTCCGCGCGCCCGAAGCCCCAGACGGGACCCGGCCAATTGGCATCGCCTTCGAAGCGGGCAATGACATGAACATGAAGCTGGCGGACGATATTGCCAAGAGCCCCGACATTGATTTTTGTCGCGCCGGTGATCTCCTTCAGCGCCTTGGTGACCAGCTCCGTCTCGAAGGCAAGCAGCACCTGGTCGAGCGGCGTCAGCTCGAAGATTTCGGTAATGTCAGCCCGGCGCGGCACGAGAATGAGCCAGGGCCAGCGGGCGTCCCTCGACAATCTCAGGTCACAGAGACCGGTGACCATGATGCTGACGCTGTCGTTTTCCAGCCGGGGATCGAGCGCGAAACCTTTCAAAGGGCATTCTCCTCATGTTTTCCAACGACTAGCAGTTTTTTCGCATGTTGGCTTGCTTTTGATGACGATATTGCCGATATGTGCATCCGGGAGGTTGGTGGTGGACGAGCCACTCGCCAACCGGGTCAGGTCCGGAAGGAAGCAGCCCTAACGAGCCCGGCACGGGTCATCGTGCCAGCCTCCCACCTTCTCTCCACGAAGTGCCCGATAGCCGGGCGACAAGCAGGGCGATGAGCGACACCGAGCGACAATCAAAAGATGCCGCCTCGACGGGCACCGGATACCGAGTGCTGGCTCGCAAATACCGCCCCAAGGATTTCACGGACCTGATGGTCGGCCAGGAGCCGATGGTCCGCACCCTCACCAACGCCTTCGAGACCGGTCGCATCGCCCAAGCCTACATGCTGACCGGCGTGCGCGGCGTCGGCAAGACGACGACGGCGCGCATCCTGGCGCGGGCGCTGAACTACAAGACATCAGAAATCGACATGCCGACGATCGACCTTCGCACGCCGGGCGAGCACTGCCAGGCAATCATGGAAGGCCGGCATGTCGACGTGATCGAGATGGATGCCGCTTCCCATACCGGTATCGACGATATCCGCGAGATCATCGAGCAGGTGCGCTACCGGCCGGTTTCGGCGCGCTACAAGGTCTATATCATCGACGAAGTGCATATGCTGTCGACGCAGGCCTTCAACGGCCTGTTAAAGACGCTGGAAGAGCCGCCGGAGCATGTGAAGTTCATCTTCGCCACCACCGAGATCCGCAAGGTACCGATCACCGTGCTGTCGCGCTGCCAGCGTTTCGACCTGCGCCGCATAAGCGCCTCGGATCTCGTTGGGCTGTTCACGACGATCGCGGCCAAGGAAGGCATCGAGGCGGAAGCCGACGCGCTGGCGATGATCGCGCGTGCTGCCGAAGGCTCGGCGCGCGACGGCCTGTCGCTGCTCGACCAGGCGATCGCCCATGGCGCGGGCGTCGTGCAGGCGGAAGCCGTGCGCAGCATGCTCGGCCTTGCCGATCGCGCCCGGATCGTCGATCTCTTCCAGCATATCGTCAAGGGCGATGTGGCCGCCGCACTCGGCGAGTTCCAGAACCAATACGAAGCTGGCGCCAATCCGGTGGTAGTGCTGACCGATCTTGCCGATTTCACCCATCTGGTGACGCGGCTGAAATATGTGCCGGATGCGGCCAACGACCCTTCGCTCAGCGAGGTCGAGCGCACCAAAGCGGCGGAATTTGCCAAGGGCGTTGCGGTGACGACGCTGTCGCGGATCTGGCAGATGCTGCTCAAGGGCATTCCGGAAACGGAAGGCTCGTCACGGACGGCAGGGGCCGCCGAGATGGTGCTGATCCGGCTTGCACATGCCGCCCATCTGCCGGCGCCTGAGGATGCGGCGCGGCGACTTGCCGAATTTTCCGGCGACAATGCCGGCCCGCGGCCCGCGGCTCCGCCGTCCGGCAATGGCGGCGGCAACGGGACACGGGTTTCCTATCAGAACAGTGTCGCGGCGCGCGCCGCGGAAACCGCACCGAGCCCGCCGCAGCCTTCCGCGCCGGTGGCGATGCTGCGTGCCGTGCCGAGCAGCCAGCCCGAGACCATGTCTGTCGGGCGGATCGAGCCAAAGCCCGCGGAAGCCCTGAAGCCGCTCGTCCCGGTCAATTCGGTCAATGATATCGTCAACCTCGCCACCGAGAAACGCGATCCGAAGCTGAAGGCGATGGTGCGCACCTTCCTGCGCCCGGTCCGGATCGAAGCCGGCCGGCTCGACGTCAGCCTGGCTCCCGGTGCGCCGACGACGCTGCTCAACGAGCTTGCCGTCAAGCTGAAGCAATGGACCGGCATCCACTGGATCGTCAGCCTCAGCCGCGACGAGGGCCAGCCGACGCTTGTCGAAGCGGAGGCCAGGACGCGGGAACAGCATGTGATCGACGCGCGCCAGGACCCTGACGTGGCGGCGATCCTTGCGCATTTTCCGGGTGCCAAGATCATCGACGTGCGCGTGCGGGCGCCCGAACCGGAGGAGGAAGGCGAGGCGACGCCGCCGGCCGCCGCCGAATCCGAGGAAGGTGACATCCTGCCGGGCGACGATATAGAATTCTAGGTTTAAGAAGGAGCGAGACGATGCGCGACATCATGGGCATGATGGGCAAAGTCAAGGAAATGCAGGCCAAGATGGAGCAGATGCAGGCGGAGATCGCCGAGCTCACGGCCGAAGGCAAGGCGGGCGGCGGTCTCGTTGCCGTCGTCATATCGGGCAAGGGCGAGCTGAAGAGCCTGAAGATCGATCCGTCGCTGTTCAAGGAAGACGATGTCGAGATCCTCGAGGACCTGATCGTCGCCGCCCACAAGGACGCCAAGGACAAGGCCGAGGCACTCGCCGCCGAAAAGACCAAGGCACTGACCGCAGGCCTGCCGATCCCGCCCGGCTTCAAGCTGCCGTTCTGAGGCGGTCCACATATCAAGGTGTGTGAGCTAGTGTGCTTCGTCGGCTTGGGATTCCAGCATGGCCCGAAGCTTGTAGTGAATTGGGGCCGCGAGATATCGCGCCCGATCTGCGCCCTGAAGCCTTCGGCCGAAGGTCTCCATTAGCTCGGGCATCGTAATCTTGTCTCCCGAAAAAGACGTGTATTCCATCGGCATCCCGGGCTCGACCACGCCGCCTCGGATGACGCGGCAATAGATGCCGGGACGGGCGGCGGCGGTATAACGCTTGACGAATTTCGGATCGACCATCCTGGCGGCGAAGGTGGCGCAGGGCATACGGCATGCAGTGACCTCGAGGATGAGATCGCCAGCGGCGAAGCGGTCACCGACGGCGACGTCGCGATTGTCGAGATCTGATATCACCATGTTCTCGCCGAAAGTACCCGCCTCGTAGGGTCGGCCCAGTTCCTGCGCCCACCAGTCGAGCGTTAGCGATCCCTCGACATAGACCGCCTGGTCGACGCCGCCATGGTGTTTGCGGTTACAGATCGCATCGCCGACAAGACCTTCGGCGTCGATCATCACCGCGCCGTTGACGGCATGTTTGAAGATGCCGGTCTTGTAGCTCTTGCCCGGCAGTCTTTCCGGATTGCCGGTGCACAAGGCCAGGATTTTCATGGGACGGGCAATCCTTCCGCGATTCCGTTTTCGTCCCATATCAGTTAAGAACGGCGCATGGCAAAACGAGTCACCGGCCCCGAAATCGAAAAACTCATCCAGCTTCTGGCGAAGGTGCCGGGCCTCGGGCCGCGCTCGGCGCGCCGGGCGGCACTGCATCTGATCAAGAAGAAGGACCAACTGCTCGGCCCGCTGTCGAATGCAATGGGCGAGGCCTATGACAAGGTGAAGATCTGCTCGCGCTGCGGCAATGTCGATACGGTCGATCCCTGCATTGTCTGCACCGACGTCCAACGCGATCAATCCGTCATCATCGTCGTCGAGGACGTCTCGGATCTCTGGGCGCTGGAACGGGCAGGCGCGATGAACGCCGCCTATCACGTGCTCGGCGGCACGCTGTCACCACTCGACGGGGTCGGTCCTGACGATCTCAATATTCGCGGGCTGATCGACAGGGTCGGCGAAGGCGGCATCCGGGAACTGATCATCGCGGTCAATGCCACCGTCGAGGGACAGACGACAGCGCACTACATCACCGACCAGTTGCAGGGGCTCGATGTGAAGATCACCCGGCTGGCGCATGGCGTGCCTGTCGGCGGCGAACTCGACTATCTCGACGAGGGCACCCTTGCGGCGGCACTTCGGGCGCGGACGGTGATTTAGGGAGGCTTGCGTATGTTGCACCACACCCCCCTCTGCCCTGCCGGGCATCTCCCCCACAAGGGGGGAGATCACAAGTGGCTTTGGTTTCCCGCTTCATTGTCAGCTTGCCGCGCAGAAACGTCGATTGTCGGCGGAAACCTCCGCGCCCAGCCGATCTCCCCACCTGTGGGGGAGATACCCGGTAGGGCAGAGGGGGGTGTTCCACGGCGGCTGCGGATATTCGCACTCACATTGACGGCAGCTCTCCTGCCCCTCTCCTGTTACGCGGCCCCTTCGAAAGCCGATGTCGAGGCGCAGTTCGAGAAATGGGTGCAGAGTGACCTCTGGCCGGAGGCGAAGGCGAACGGCATTTCGGAGAAGGTCTTTCAAGCCGCTTTCTCCGGCATCACGTTGAACTGGAACCTGCCCGATCTCGCCCCGCCCGGTTTCCCGCCGCCGAAGGAGCAGAAGCAGACGCAGGCCGAATTTTCCTCGCCCGCTCCCTATTTCAACGAAGACCAGCTGAAGAAACTTGCCGCAACGGGTCGCGGCTTTGCCGCCCAATACGGCTCGACGCTGAAGCGGATCGAAAAGACCTATGGCGTGCCGGGCTCGATCGTGCTGGCCATCTGGGGCCGTGAGACCGGCTTCGGTGCGGCGAAGATCCCGAATTCGGCGATCGAGGTGCTGGCGACCAAGGCCTTCATGTCGACGCGCAAGGAGATGTTCCGCACCGAGCTGGTGGCCGCACTCCATATTCTCGACGGCGGTGACGTCACACCTGCTAATTTCAAGGGTTCGTGGGCGGGCGCACTCGGCCAGCCGCAATTCATGCCGACCAGCTATCTGAAATATGCCGTGGATTTCGATGGCGACGGCCACCGCAATATCTGGACCTCGGTGCCCGATACGCTCGCCTCGATCGCCAATTACCTGGTCAAGAAAGGTTGGCAGCGCGGCCGCGACTGGGGCTTCGAGGTGTCGATACCGGAGGCGGTTTCCTGCGCGCAGGAAGGACCCGATCTGGCAAAGCCGCTGTCGCACTGGGCCTCGCTCGGAATCGACCGCATCTCCGGCAAGGGCTTTCCCTCCGGCGAGATGAAGGCTGAGGGCATGATGCTGGTTCCGGCCGGCCGCGACGGACCGGAATTCATCGTCACGCCGAATTTCTACATCATCAAGGAATACAATAATTCCGATCTCTACGCGCTCTATATCGGCAACCTCGCCGACCGGATCGCCTATAATGACGGCGCCTTCCAGGGCAGATGGGGTGATGTCGGCAAGATGCTGCGCTCGGATGTCGCCGCCATGCAGAAGGCGCTGGAACGGCAGGGCTATGATGTCGGCGGTTCCGACGGTCTGCCGGGCTACAAGACCCGGCGTTCAATCGGCCAGTGGCAGGCAAAGAACGATATGAAGCCGACATGCTTTCCGGAGGCGACGATGAAGGGCAAGCTGAAGTAACCGGCTTCAGAGATTGCGTTTCAAACCTTCATGGCTGGCGACGAAACCGAGCCTCTCGTAGAAGTGGATGGCATCCCCTCGCGTCTTGTCCGATGTCAGCTGCACCAATCCGCAGCCGCGCTCGGCGCATTGGGCGATCGCCCATTCGATGAATTGCGCGCCGAGGCCAGAACCGCGAAGATCGCTTGCCACACGCACGCTTTCAACCTGGCCGCGCCACATACCCGTCCTCGAAAGACCGGGAACAAAACTCAGCTGCAGGCAGCCGACGACCCGATCGGTCGCATCGCTTGCGACGGCCAGAAGCTGATTGGCGTCCGCCTCGATTGCGGCAAAGGCCGAGAGATAACGCGCGTCGACAGGATCCGAAACGATCTCCCTGCTGCCGCCAAGATCGTCATCGGCCAGAAGCCGGATGATGGCGGCCAGATCGGATTGGCGGGCGAGCCTGAATCTATACATTTTTGATCTCTGCTAGCTAGTCTCAATGATGCAGATCGATCGGCGCCTTGTGGAAGACGTCGTCGCCGGGCGGAATGGCCTGGCGTTCGATCATGCGGTGGACATGCAGCGGACCTTCGCCGCGGTGAAGCGCACGCAGCCTGTCGGTATTTTCGGCATCGGCCTGCGTGCGCCGCTGGTTGTGTCTAATATATTCGACCCAGGTCGGCGTGTGGTAGGTTTCCGTCCAAAGGCTGGGATTTTCGAGATCACGCATCAGCGCCCAGTTGCGGGCGCCGTCGCGGATGCGGATGCGTCGGCGTTCCCCCATCAATTCCATGAACTCGGCAAGGTCCTCATCGGCGATCTCGTAATCGACCTGGATGACGATCGGGCCGCTGCGCGGTGTAATGTCGAGACTGAGGGCCGGCTCGGTGAAGCGATTCAGTGGATCGAGATTGAGCGAGGCGAAGGCCGGCATCGAAAAACGCAGGCCGATGGCGATGCCGAGCAGCATGACGACGGATGACATCAGCAGCGCATCGGCAACGCCGTAACGATCGGCGGCGACGCCCCACAGCCAGCTGCCGCCGGCAATGCCGCCGAAGGTGACGGTCTGGTAGAGCGACAGCGCCCGGCCGACCACCCAGCGCGGCGTCGAAAGCTGGACGATGGTGTTGAAGAGCGAAAGTGCGGAGACCCAGCAGGCGCCGGAAACGAGCAGCCCGGCAGAGGTCAGGACGGCGCTCGGACTCACGGCTGCGATGACCGCGCTCAATGCGAAGCCGGCAAAGGAGAGGCGGATAATCATCTCGCTGGAAAGCACCTGGCGAAGCCTGGCATTCAGCACCGCACCGCCAATCGCGCCGATGCCGAAGGCGCCGAGCATGAAACCATAGGTCAGCGGCCCGCCGGCAACGAGATCGAGGGCGACGACCGGCAGCAGCGCCAGGATCGAGCTGGCGCCGATGCCGAAGAGCAGTCCCCTGACAAGGACCTTTTCGAGATTAGGCGACATCGAGACATAACGCAGGCCGGCGAAGATGGCGCTGCCGAGCGCCTCGCGCGGCAGGGTCGAGACGGGCGCGACTGGACGCCAGCGCAGCAGGGCATAGATCAAGGCGAGGTAACTCAGCGTGTTCACCGCGAAGGCCGCGGCCGCGCCGGCAGCCGCGACGATGACGCCGCCGATCGCCGGGCCGACGCTGCGGGTGATGTTGAATCCCATGCTGTTCAGCGTGACCGCGGCCGGCAGATCGGCGCGCGGCACCATGTCGCCGACCGAGGCCTGCCAGGAGGGATTGTTGAGCGCGGTGCCGCAGCCGATCAGGAAGGTGAAGAAGAGCAGCAGCCAGGGCGTGATCCAGCCGAGAAGGGCTGAGGCCGTCAGCAGCGCCGAAACCGTGAGCATCATGCACTGCGCCGTCAGCATCACCCGGCGGCGGTCATAATTGTCGGCCAGCGCACCCGATATCAGCGAAAACAGCATGATCGGCAGCGCCGTCGAGGTCTGCACCAGCGCGACCATGTCCTCCGAGGCGGTGATCGTCGTCATCATCCAGGCGGCGCCGACCGCCTGGATCAGGCCGCCAAAATTCGAAGAAAGGCTCGCGAACCAGATGGTGCGGTAGGTATCGTGCCGCAAAGGCGCCAATGTCGACGAAGTGTAGGCCACGATTTCTCCCGCTTTTGTTATTGCGCGCCAACGGCAATATATGCGCAAGACCGGCGCTGGCCATAGGCCTCATCACGTTGCCGGAAGCGAATTGGCCGAATCGGTCGCAGACCTTGCAATTTCGGAAAAACCCGACTATATGCCTCTCAAATTCTTGATCGCTTGATGAAGAGTGGGCCGCAAGGACCCGCTCTTTTTTATTAGCGTGATCGCCAAAAAAGCATGAAATTGCGAGGAGCGCACCGCTTGTCGGATCTGACAAACGCAGACAACGAACGTGAGCCGCGGCTGATTACCGAAACCGGGCTCGACCAGCGTCTTGCCGATATCATCGAACCCGTTCTCGTCGACCTGGGCTTCCGGCTCATCCGCGTCCGCATGATGAACCAGAACGGCGCGACGATGCAGGTCATGGCCGAACGCAACGACGGCACGATGACGGTCCAGGATTGCGAAGAAGTCTCGATGGCGATTTCTCCCGTCCTCGATGTGGAAGATCCGGTCGATAAAGAGTATCATCTGGAAGTGTCTTCGCCCGGCATCGACCGTCCGATGGTGCGGAAATCCGATTTCGTCCGCTGGCAGGGCCACCTTGTGAAATGCGAGACGTCGATCTTGATCGACAATCGCAAGCGCTTCCGCGGCAAGATCGTCGAAGCAGGCACAGATGGTTTCACGCTCGAGCGTGACCAGATCGCCTATGGGGAAGAGCAGAAGGTCACCATTCCCTTCACGGCGCTTAGCGATGCGAAGCTCATTCTGACCGACGACCTGATCCGCGACGCGTTGCGCGCCGACAAGCTGGCGAAAGCCCAGGCCGCCAACCAGAACGAAGCGGACGACGAAGAATAACCGATCAACAGACCGCTCCAGGGACGGGAACCCTGGAGTAAAGACGGAGAAACAAGACAATGGCAGTCAGTGCGAACCGGCTCGAACTTCTGCAGATCGCAGATGCAGTGGCGCGCGAAAAAGTCATCGACCGCGAGATCGTGCTGGCCGCCATGGCCGATGCCATCCAGAAGGCGGCACGCTCCCGTTACGGCACCGAGTCCAACATCCGGGCCGACATCAATCCGAAGACCGGCGAAATCCGCCTGCAGCGCTTGCTCGAAGTCGTCGAGAAGGCCGAGGATTATTCGACGCAGATCCCGCTGGAACTAGCCCGCGACCGCAACCCGGACGCCGCACTCGGCGATTTCATCGCCGATCCGCTGCCCCCGATGGATTTCGGCCGCATCGCCGCACAGTCGGCCAAGCAGGTGATCGTGCAGAAGGTGCGTGAAGCCGAGCGCGACCGCCAGTTCGACGAATTCAAGGATCGCGTCGGCGAAATCGTCAACGGTACCGTCAAGCGCGTCGAATACGGCAACGTCATCGTCGATCTCGGCCGTGGCGAAGGCATTATCCGCCGCGACGAAATGATCCCGCGCGAAAACGTCCGTTATGGCGATCGCGTCCGTGCCTATGTCTATGATGTCCGTCGCGAGCAGCGCGGCCCGCAGATCTTCCTGTCGCGCACGCATCCGCAATTCATGGTGAAGCTCTTCACCATGGAAGTGCCGGAGATCTACGACGGCATCATCCAGGTGAAGTCGGTCGCCCGCGACCCGGGTTCGCGCGCCAAGATAGCGGTGATCTCGAACGACAGTTCGATCGATCCGGTCGGCGCCTGCGTCGGTATGCGCGGCTCGCGCGTTCAGGCCGTCGTCGGCGAACTCCAGGGCGAAAAGATCGACATCATTCCGTGGAGCCAAGACCCGGCGACCTTCGTCGTCAACGCCCTGCAGCCGGCCGAAGTCGCCAAGGTCGTTCTCGACGAGGATGCCGAGCGCATCGAAGTCGTCGTTCCCGACGAGCAGCTGTCGCTTGCGATCGGCCGCCGCGGCCAGAACGTCCGCCTCGCTTCGCAGCTGACCGGCTGGGATATCGACATCATGACGGAGGCCGAGGAATCGGAACGCCGCCAGAAGGAATTCAACGAGCGCACCAACCTGTTCATGGATTCGCTCGATGTCGACGAGATGGTCGGCCAGGTTCTGGCTTCGGAGGGTTTTGCCGCAGTTGAAGAACTGGCTTATGTCGATCTCGACGAAATCTCCTCGATCGACGGTTTCGACGAGGAGACGGCGCAGGAAATCCAGCAGCGCGCCCGCGAATTCCTCGAGCGTCTCGAAGCCGAGATGGACGAGAAGCGCAAGGCGCTCGGTGTCCAGGACGAACTGCGTGAAATCAACGGCATGACCGCCCAGATGATGGTGGCGCTCGGCGAAGACGGCATCAAGTCGATCGAGGACTTTGCCGGCTGCGCTGCCGACGATCTCGTCGGCTGGTCGGAACGCAAGAACGGCGAAACGAAGAAGTTCGAGGGCCTGTTCTCGAAGTTCGACGTCTCACGCGTCGAAGCAGAACAGATGATCGTCCAGGCCCGCCTTTCGGCTGGCTGGATCACGCAAGAGGACCTGGATAAGGGGACCGAAGAAGAGGTCACCGAAGCCGAACAAGAAGCATGATGACCGCGCATGAACCGGACGCTCCTCTCGAGGACGACGATCTTGCAGGTTATGACGTGAACGGACGCATGTGCATCGTGACGCGCGAAAGCGGATCGCCGGAAGAGCTGATCCGCTTCGTCGCCGCTCCCGATGGAACAGTTGTCGCCGATCTGAAGCGCGAGCTTCCGGGACGCGGATGCTGGGTGAAGATCGACCGATCGCTGGTCGACAGGGCGGTGGCGAAGAAACTCTTCGCCCGCGCGCTGAAGACGGATGTAAAGGCGGCGGACGATCTCGGCGCGAGTGTCGATCGGCTGCTCGCGGCGCAATTGATGCAGATGATGAACATGGCGCGGAAAGCCGGCCAGTTCGTCAGCGGGTCCTCGAAAGTGGATGCCGCGGTCAGAAGCGGAGCAGCCCTTGCGGTGTTCCATGCGACTGGTGCAGCGGACGACGGCGTCCGGAAAATCGACCAGGCCCGCAAGGCCTGGCACCTCGGAATGGAGACCGAGGAGGAGATACCTTCCTTCCGTCTCTTCTCGGAGAGCGAAATGGAAGGCCTGATGGGCCAGAATGCTTTTATCCATGCCGCAGTGCTTGCAGGGCAGGCGGGTGAAGGTGTAGTGAAGCGCGCAAAGATGCTCGAACAGTACCGTATTGGCGGTCAGTCCCGGGCAGCGGGCGGCGCTGGCCGGCTAAAACAATGAGGCGGTCACCGGCATCGGCCGGTCCCATCCTCATTGATCGACAGTATTGAACGACAGGGTCTGATCTAGTCATCGCTCCCTGTCCGAAGGAACGGGAACGAATGACCGATAGTAACGACGACAAGACAATCAGCGTAGCGGGCAAAAAGACACTCACCCTGAAACCATCGGGGATGAGCCAGGGTACCGTTCGCCAGGATATGGGTCGAGGTCGCACCAAGGCGGTCGTCGTCGAGACCCGTAAGCGGCGCCCGATGCGCCCGGAAGACGAAAAGCCGGTCACGCCCGTCGCTTCGGCGGCCCCCGTGCGCGCAGCCGAACCGGCGCCCGCGCCCGTGCAGGCGCGTCCGCAGCAGCCGACGCCGGCACCGCGGGTTCAGCAGGGCAACAACAACCAGACGAACCAGCGTCCGCCGCAGCAGTCTCACCAGCCGCCGCGCCAGAACGATCGTCCGCGCCCGGTGGTGCTGAACCATCTGTCGCCGGAAGAGATGGACGCCCGCCGCCGCGCGCTTGCCGACTCCCAGGCGCGTGACGCGCAGGATGCGATCCGCCGCGCCGAGGAAGAAAAGCTCCGTGCCGCCGAAGAGGTTATCCGCAAGGCAGCCGAAGCGGAAGAAGCTGTCCGCCGGGCCGCTGAAGAGGCTATCCGGCAGGCTGAGGCACCCGCTGTTGCTGAACCTGCAGCCGCAGAACCGGCTCCGGCCGAAGCACGCACCGACGCCGCACGGCCGCAGCAGCCCGCAACATCGGCACCGGCCGCACGCCGGCCCGATGCGGCTGGAGCACCTGCTGCCCGTCCGGCACCCGGCGCTGCCGTTCCAGGAGCCGTTCGCGGTCGCCGCGACGAAAAGGAAGAAGACGATCGTGGCGCAGCGCGTGGCGGCCCAGTCCGTGGCCGCGTCGTTCGCCCGGAACCCGCAAAGCCGGTCACTACTCGTCCGAAGACGGATGAAGAGCGCCGTCGCGGCAAGTTGACGATCACCACTGCCAACGTCGACGGCGAGGACAATGCCCGCGGTCGTTCGCTCTCGGCGATGCGTCGCCGGCAGGAGAAGTTCCGCCGCGGTCAGATGCAGGAAACCCGCGAGAAGATTTCCCGCGAGGTGGTTCTGCCGGAGACCATCACCATTCAGGAGCTGTCGCAGCGCATGTCCGAACGCGCCGTCGACGTCATCAAGTACCTGATGAAGGAAGGCCAGATGATGAAGCCGGGCGATGTCATCGACGCCGACCTTGCCGAAATCATCGCCGGCGAATTCGGCCATACGGTCAGGCGCGTGTCGGAATCCGACGTCGAACTCGGCATCTTCAACGTGTCCGACGACGATGGCGAACTGGTTTCGCGCCCGCCCGTCGTTACCATCATGGGCCATGTCGACCACGGCAAGACCTCGCTGCTGGACGCCATCCGTCATGCCAACGTGGTCTCCGGCGAAGCCGGTGGCATCACCCAACATATCGGCGCCTATCAGGTGGAGCAGAACGGTCAGAAGATCACCTTCATCGATACGCCCGGCCACGCCGCCTTCACGGCAATGCGTGCCCGCGGTGCGCAGGCGACCGACATTGCGATCCTGGTCGTCGCAGCCGACGACAGCGTGATGCCGCAGACGATCGAATCGATCAACCACGCCAAGGCGGCCGGTGTTCCGATCATCGTGGCGATCAACAAGGTCGACAAGCACGAGGCTGATCCGCAGAAGGTCCGCAACCAGCTGCTGCAGCACGAAGTTTTCGTGGAATCCATGGGCGGCGAAGTGCTTGACGTCGAGGTTTCGGCCAAGACCGGCAAGAACCTCGACAAGCTGCTCGAGGCGATCCTGCTGCAAGCGGAAATTCTCGATCTCAAGGCCAATGCGAACCGGACGGCGGAAGGCACTGTCATCGAAGCCCAGCTCGATCGTGGCCGTGGTTCGGTCGCGACCGTGCTCGTGCAGAAGGGCACGCTGCGTCCCGGCCAGATCATCGTCGCCGGCGACGTCTGGGGCCGCGTGCGCGCTCTCGTCACCGACAAGGGCGACCATGTGAAGGAAGCCGGTCCGGCAACGCCGGTCGAGGTTCTCGGTCTTTCCGGCACGCCGCAGGCGGGCGACAAGTTCGCCGTCGTCGAAAGCGAAAGCCGCGCCCGCGAAATCTCGGAATATCGTCAGCGTCTGGCCCGCGACAAGGCGGCTGCCCGCCAGTCGGGACAGCGCGGTTCGCTGGAACAGATGATGATGCAGCGCCAGAGCGTCGGCATCAAGGAGTTCCCGCTGGTCATCAAGGGTGACGTGCAGGGCTCGATCGAAGCGATTGCCGGTGCGCTGGAGAAGCTTGGCACCGACGAAGTGCGCGCCCGCATCGTCCATTCGGGCGCCGGCGGCATCACCGAGTCGGATATCTCGCTCGCCGAAGCCTCGAACGCGGCCATCATCGGCTTCAACGTCCGTGCAAATACGCAGGCACGCCAGTTCGCCGAACGCGAAGGCATCGAAATACGCTACTACAACATCATCTACGACCTCGTGGATGATGTGAAGGCAGCGATGTCGGGCCTCTTGTCTCCGGAGCGGCGCGAAACCTTCATCGGCAATGCCGAGATCCTCGAGGTGTTCAACATCACCAAGGTCGGCAAGGTCGCAGGCTGCCGTGTCGTCGAAGGCAAGGTCGAACGTGGTGCGGGCGTCCGCCTCATCCGCAACGACGTCGTCGTTCACGAAGGCAAGCTCAAGACGCTCAAGCGCTTCAAGGACGAAGTGTCCGAAGTGCCGATGGGTCAGGAATGCGGCATGGCCTTCGAAAACTACGAGGACATGCGCGCCGGCGACGTCATCGAGTGCTTCCGCGTCGAGCATATCACGCGCACGCTCTAAGCTGCTGCGCCTGAACTTTTCCGAAAGCCATCCGCCAGCCGGCGGATGGCTTTCGGGCATCTGCTGACTTGACCTTTTGGACCAAAAGAGTCATGGACGCTCTCCTTTGACGGGTTCGATTCCCAGCCGCATCGGCAAATAGAGATAACAATGACCAGACCAACTTCTTCCGCGCCTTCGCAGCGCATGCTGCGCATTGGCGAACAGGTTCGCGCCGCTCTCACCCAGGTGCTGCAGCGCGGCGAAGTGCGTGACGAAATCATCGAGGCGACCGTGATCTCGATCTCGGAAGTGCGCATGTCGACGGACCTCAAGATCGCTACCGCCTATGTGACGCCGCTCGGCGTTTCAGACCACAGCATCGTCATCAAGGCGTTGAACCGCCATGCAAGGTTCATCCGTGGCCGGCTCGGGCCGCAGCTTCGGCAGATGAAATACATGCCGGAGGTACGCTTCCGCGACGATACCAGCTTCGACAACTACAAGAAGATCGACGAGCTGCTGCGTTCGCCCGAGGTGAGCCGCGACCTCGACGGCGATAATGACGAACAATAAACAGAAGAGACGCATGTCCAAACCACGCAAACCCAAAGGCCGGCCGATTTCCGGCTGGCTGATCCTCGACAAGCCGGTGGATTTCGGCTCGACGGAAGCCGTCTCCAAGATCAAGTGGCTCTATAAGGCTGAGAAGGCCGGTCATGCCGGCACGCTCGATCCGCTCGCCTCCGGCATGCTGCCGATCGCGCTTGGCGACGCGACGAAGACCGTCCCCTACGTGATGGACGGCCGCAAGATCTATGAATTCACGGTGAGCTGGGGCGAGGAGCGGGCGACCGACGATCTCGAGGGCGAAGTGACGGAGAGTTCGGACAAACGCCCGAGCGAACAGCAGATCCGCGACATCCTGCCTGGATATATCGGTACCATCAGCCAGGTGCCGCCGCAGTTTTCCGCTATCAAGATCGCAGGTGAACGCGCCTATGATCTGGCGCGCGAAGGCGAAACCGTCGAAATCCCCTCGCGTGAGGTCGATATCTTCCGGCTGACCTTGATTGCCTGCCCGGACGCCGATAGCGCGCATTTCGAAGTGGAATGCGGCAAGGGTACCTATGTCAGGGCGCTGGCGCGCGATTTCGGGCGCGAGCTCGGCTGCTACGGCCATGTGTCCGGGCTGCGGCGCACCTTCGTCGCGCCTTTCGCGGAAGAGGCCATGGTGCCGCTCGCGGATCTCGTGGCGCTGGAGGCGATCGAGGATATGGACGAGCGCCTGGCGGCCCTCGACGCGCTGCTGATCAACACCTGCGAAGCGCTATCCTCCCTGCCTCATCTGGTCATCAATGACGACCAGGCGCACCGGCTGAAGATGGGCAACCCGATCCTGGTGCGTGGCCGCGATGCGCCGGTTGCCGAAAGCGAAGCCTATGCGACGGCCCGCGGCAAGCTGATCGCGATCGGCGAGATCGGCCAGGGCGAGTTTCGCCCGAAGCGGGTTTTCGCCTGAGCCTATCTGGCTTTCCGACAAGACAGCGATTGTCAGCCGGTCGCGATGCGATATCTTCCCTGTCGGGCAGCCATAGCGGCCCGAGGGGCCATGGGGGCCTGACAGAGGGAAAGACTATGCGTGGAACTGCTATCGGAATCCTGACGTTCTTTTCGATGTTGCTTGCCGTCACCGGCGCTCAATCCGCCGAGCGCTGGGCCGAGCTTCCGGCCTTTCCTTCGATGCCGGTGGCAAAGACGAGCGGCATGGCCGAGGTGAACGACATCAAGATGTATTACGCCGAATACGGCAAAGGCGACCCCATCCTGTTCATTCATGGCGGTCTTGGAAATGCCGAGGTCTGGGGTCACCAGGTCGCCGATTTTGCCAAGGATCATCTGGTCATCGTTGCCGATAGCCGCGGACATGGGCGCTCAACGCGCAGCCAGCAGCCCTTCGGTTACGATCTGATGACATCTGACTACGTCGCCCTTCTTGACTATCTGAAGATCGACAAGGTGACACTTGTGGGATGGTCGGATGGTGGCATCATCGGCATCGACATGGCGATGAAACATCCGGAAAAGCTGACGCGCGTCATTGCCCAGGCAGCCAACGTCACGACCGACGGCGTCAAGGCTGACGTGATGAACAACAAGACCTTCAACGACTACATCAACGTCGCCGGCGACTATTACAGGAAGCTGTCGCCGACGCCGAACGAATACGACGCCTTCGTCACCCATATTTCCGAGATGTGGGCGACCCAGCCGGCCTGGACGGCAGCGGATCTTGGAAAGATCGCGGTGCCGATCACGCTCGCCATCGGCGACCATGATGAGGCGGTGAAGCTCGATCATACGGAGATGATGGCGAAAGACATTCCGGGCGCAAAGCTCGTCATCCTGAAAAATGCCAGCCATTTCGCCATGCTACAGGATCCCACAGGTTACGATGCGATGATCCGGGAGGCCATGGCGGGCCGCTGAAAACCGCTGCGGGCGCTCCCCTCTTTCCATCGCGGCTTATTTGGTTTATAGGCAGCGCCAGCGTCAGGTTTGCCTGCTCGCATTCACGGCCAAAGCTGGACGACATCCCGGCTTTTGGCGACTTTATCTCCTCCTCTTAGAAAGGATAACCCGATGTCGATCACTGCTGAGCGCAAGTCTGCGCTGATCAAGGAATATGCGACCGTTGAAGGCGATACCGGTTCTCCGGAAGTCCAGGTCGCGATCCTGACCGAACGCATCAACAACCTGACCGAACACTTCAAGGACCACAAGAAGGATAACCATTCCCGCCGTGGCCTGCTGACGATGGTTTCGAGCCGCCGCTCGCTTCTTGATTATCTCAAGAAGAAGGATGAAGGCCGCTATTCCAAGCTGATCACCAGCCTGGGTATCCGCCGCTAAGATTATCCGGCGGGCGCTTTCCGAGCGCCCGCCGATGTGTTTCGGGACACGGTTCCCGATGAAATGTTCCAGCCGCGCCCTATCTTTTAGCGGTGGAAAGACCGGCAGACCCGGATGGGCCGGTTCTGCCAAACCAACCGTTGACCTGTCATGGGGCAGGATTGCCGGATGCTTTCGGCCAAGGCTTGTCAATGAGCTTTGGCCCGGTTTCTCAGGAACGCCTGAGGAAACCGAGGATGAAAAGCCTCCCGTTGTCTTGCCCGTGATACGTCACATTGATTGCGGTCGACTGTGCGCTGCGCCTTGATACCGGCGATGGCGCGTGCTCCCGCATTGAAGGACAAGACATGTTTGATACACACACAGTGGAAATCGAGTGGGCTGGCCGCCCGCTGAAACTCGAAACCGGCAAGATCGCCCGTCAGGCCGACGGCGCCGTTCTCGCCACCTACGGCGAAACCGTCGTTCTCGCCACCGTCGTCTCGGCCAAGGCGCCGAAGGCCGGCCAGGACTTCTTTCCGCTCACCGTTAACTACCAGGAAAAGACCTATGCGGCCGGCAAGATCCCCGGCGGCTATTTCAAGCGCGAAGGCCGTCCGAGCGAAAAGGAAACCCTGGTTTCCCGCCTGATCGACCGCCCGATCCGCCCGCTCTTCCCTGAGGGCTACAAGAACGACACGCAGGTTGTCGTTACCGTTATCCAGCATGACCTCGAAAACGATCCTGACGTGCTGTCGATGGTTGCCACCTCGGCTGCGCTGACGCTGTCCGGCATTCCCTTCATGGGCCCGGTCGGTGGTGCGCGCGTCGGCTACATCAACGGCGAATACGTTCTCAACCCGCATCTCGACGAGATGGACGAATCGAGCCTCGACCTCGTCGTCGCCGGCACCTATGACGCCGTGCTGATGGTGGAATCCGAAGCCAAGGAACTTAACGAAGACGTCATGCTCGGTGCCGTCATGTTCGGCCACAAGGGCTTCCAGCCGGTTCTCGACGCAATCATCAAGCTCGCCGAAGTGGCCGCCAAGGAGCCGCGCGACTTCCAGCCGGCAGACTACTCCGCTCTCGAAACCGAGATGCTCGGCCTTGCCGAAGGTGAACTTCGCGAAGCCTACAAGATCACCCAGAAGGCCGACCGCTACGCCGCCGTCGACGCCGTCAAGGCGAAGGTCAAGGCGCACTTCCTCCCCGAGGAAGGCGAAGCCCGGTACACGGCCGAAGAAGTCGGCGCGATCTTCAAGCATCTGCAGGCAAAGATCGTCCGCTGGAACATCCTCGACACCAAGAGCCGCATCGACGGCCGCAACCTCGAAACCGTCCGTCCGATCGTTTCGGAAGTCGGTCTTCTGCCGCGCACCCACGGTTCGGCGCTGTTCACCCGCGGCGAAACCCAGGCGATCGTGGTTGCAACCCTCGGCACCGGCGAAGACGAGCAGTATGTCGACAGCCTGACCGGCATGTACAAGGAGCGCTTCCTGCTCCATTACAACTTCCCTCCCTACTCGGTTGGCGAGACGGGCCGCATGGGCTCCCCGGGTCGTCGCGAAATCGGCCACGGCAAGCTCGCATGGCGCGCGATCCGTCCGATGCTGCCGACGCCTGAGCAGTTCCCCTACACGCTGCGCGTCGTCTCCGAGATCACCGAGTCGAATGGCTCGTCCTCGATGGCGACCGTCTGCGGTACCTCACTCGCTCTGATGGACGCCGGCGTTCCGCTGGCAAAGCCGGTTGCCGGTATCGCCATGGGTCTGATTCTGGAAGGCGATCGCTTCGCTGTCCTCTCCGATATTCTCGGTGACGAAGACCACCTCGGCGATATGGACTTCAAGGTCGCCGGTACCGCCGACGGCATCACTTCGCTGCAGATGGACATCAAGATCACCGGTATCACCGAAGAGATCATGAAGGTCGCCCTTGGCCAGGCCCAAGGCGGTCGCGTCCATATCCTCGGCGAAATGTCCAAGGCCATCACCGAAAGCCGCGGCCAGCTCGGCGAATTCGCTCCGCGCATCGAAGTCATGAACATCCCGGTCGACAAGATCCGTGAAGTCATCGGCTCCGGCGGCAAGGTTATTCGCGAAATCGTCGAAAAGACCGGCGCGAAGATCAACATCGAGGATGACGGCACCGTCAAGATCGCTTCGTCCTCGGGCAAGGAGATCGAAGCGGCCCGCAAGTGGATCCACTCGATCGTCGCCGAGCCTGAGATCGGCCAGGTCTACGAAGGCACGGTCGTCAAGACCGCCGACTTCGGCGCCTTCGTCAACTTCTTCGGTGCCCGTGACGGCCTCGTCCACATCTCGCAGCTCGCTTCCGAGCGTGTTGCCAAGACGCAGGACGTCGTCAAGGAAGGCGACAAGGTCTGGGTCAAGCTGCTCGGCTTCGACGAACGCGGCAAGGTTCGCCTGTCGATGAAGGTCGTCGACCAGGCCACCGGCCAGGAAATCCCGAACGAGAAGAAGAAGGAAGAAGCGGCCGAATAAGCCGCCTTCCAGATTCAATACCGGGCGCGGGAATGCTTCCGCGCCCTTTTTTGTATCCTAAAGCGCGGCGCGATCTTTCAGATCGCTAGCGCATAACCCCGAAAGTCGGAATCGATTTTCGGAAAGGGTTATGCGCAGATTCAAAGTGATAGAGCGTCCTTAGCGCGTCTGAAAAGACGCGCGGCGCTCTAGCCGCACTTCAGGTCTTTGGTTTTGCGCATGTCGTGCTCGCAAAACCGCTGAACACTTTTGCGCGACATGCTTTAGGACGAGACGAGACCATGAGCAGCGAGACGCTGAAGACCCTGTTCCATCCCTTTGCCAGCGGCACAGTCGCGGCGCCCGGCGAGGGCGAGCGCGTGCTCTTCCTCGGCGCCGAGGCAGGCTTTGCGCTGCCGGAAGGCTTTGCCGCCTCGCTCAGCGCCGTCCAGGGCTTCCGGCCGCTCTATCGGCAGCTGCTGGCCCAGCGGATCGAAGCGAAGCCGGAGATCGACGGCGAAGACTACGATGCGGCTCTGGTGCTCTGCACCAAGCACAAGGGCGAGAACGAGGCCAATCTCGCCGCTGCGATCGCCCGCACCCGGCTCGGCGGCCTGATCGTCGTTGCCGGCGCCAAGGAAGACGGCATCCAGCCGCTACGCAAGCGGATGGAAGGTTTCAATATTGCCGTCGACTATATGCCGAAATATCACGGCGTCGCCTTCTGGTTCGGCCGGCCGGCGGATGCAGACGAGATTATCTCCAAGCTGGCAAAGGCGCCGGTCCGCGTCGATGGTCGTTTCCAAGCGACTCCAGGCATGTTCTCGCATGACCGCATCGATGCAGGATCGGAGCTGCTGGCGTCGCGCCTGCCTGAGGATTTCACCGGCGACGTTGCCGATTTCGGCGCCGGATGGGGCTATCTCTCCGTCGAGCAGGCGCAGAAGTCGCGTGGACTGACGCGTCTCGACCTCTACGAGGCCGATCACGCGGCTTTGGAGGCTGCCAGGGGTAATCTGGCTAAGAACTGCCCGAACGCGCCTGCACGCTTCTTCTGGCACGATCTGGCGGGTGAGCCGGTCAAAGACAAATACGATCTCGTCATCATGAACCCACCCTTCCATGAGGGACACGCGGCCGATCCGGCGCTCGGCCAGGCAATGATCAAGACGGCCGCATCCGCCCTTCGCGGCGGCGGCCGCCTGCTGCTCGTCGCCAATCGCGGCCTGCCTTACGAGCCGGTTCTGGCGGCGAATTTCAAGGAAAGCGGCGAAACCTGCCGCAACGCCCGGTTCAAGGTTCTCTGGGCGAAGAAATAGGGCTCAGGCGGCTTCGACACTGATCCTATCATCGAACAACAAAAAGGCCGTGCGCATCATCTGCGCACGGCCTTTGAGTTTCAAATGGGGTAGCCGTTTACTCGACGTCCGCTTTGCTCAGCGTTTCCAGCGTCGGCATGGAGGTGACGTTGAAGCCGGCGTCGACGAAGTGGATTTCGCCGGTGACGCCGGAGGAAAGGTCGGAGAGCAGGTAGAGAGCCGAGTTGCCGACCTGATCGATGGTCACGGTCTTGCGCAGCGGCGCATTGCGCTGGTTCCAGGAGAGGATCGCGCGCGCATCGGAGATGCCGGCGCCGGCAAGCGTACGGATCGGGCCGGCGGAAATGGCATTGACGCGGATGCCGCGCGGGCCGTAGTCGGCAGCGAGATAACGCACCGAAGCCTCGAGCGCTGCCTTGGCAACCCCCATGACGTTGTAGTTCGGGATGACGCGCGTCGAGCCATTATAGGTCAGCGTCAGCATCGCACCACCATCTTCCATCAACGGAGCGCAGCGCTTGGCGATCTCGGTGAAGGAGAAACAGGAAATGACCATGGTGCGGCTGAAATTCTCCCGCGTCGTATCGGCGTAGAGACCCTTCAGCTCGTTCTTGTCGGAAAAACCGATGGCATGGACGATGAAATCGAGCTTGCCCCAGCGCTCCTTGATCACGTCGACCACGGCATCGACCGAGGCGACGTCCTCGACGTCGCAGGGCAGCACGAAATCCGAGTTGACCTCGGCAGCAAGCGGCTTGACGCGCTTGCCGAGCGCATCGCCCTGATAGGTGAAGGCGAGTTCCGCACCCTGTACGGCGAGAGCTTTTGAAATCCCCCAGGCGATCGAGTGGTTATTGGCGACGCCCATAACGAGCCCGCGCTTACCCTGCATGAATCCCGTCATATTATTATCCGTTATAACGCTGGAAGACGAGCGTGGCGTTGGTGCCACCGAAGCCGAAGGAATTGGAGAGGGCAATGTCGATCTTGGCGTCGTCGATGCGCTTGCGCACGATCGGGACACCTTCGAATTCGGGATCGAGCTCGGTGATATGAGCGCTTTCGCCGATGAAGCCTTGCTGCATCATCAGCAGGGAATAGATCGATTCCTGCACCCCGGCAGCGCCAAGCGAATGGCCGGTCAGCGACTTGGTCGACTGGATATGCGGGATCTTCGAGCCGAACACTTCGCGGATGGCGCCGATTTCCTTGCTGTCGCCGACCGGCGTCGATGTGCCGTGGGTGTTGACGTAGTCGACGTCGCCTTTGACGGTGGCGAGCGCCTGGCGCATGCAGCGGATAGCGCCTTCGCCCGAGGGGGCGACCATGTCGTAGCCGTCCGAGGTTGCGCCGTAGCCGACGATTTCTGCGTAGATCTTGGCACCGCGGGCCTTAGCGCGCTCCAGCTCCTCAAGCACCAGCACGCCGGCGCCGCCGGCGATGACGAAACCGTCGCGGTTGACATCATAGGCGCGCGAGGCGCTGTCCGGCGTGTCGTTATATTTGGAGGACATGGCGCCCATGGCGTCGAAGAGGTTGGACATCGTCCAGTCGAGATCCTCGTGGCCGCCGGCGAACATCACGTCCTGCTTGCCCCACTGGATCATCTCGGCGGCGTTGCCGATGCAATGCGCCGAGGTCGAGCAGGCCGACGAGATCGAATAATTTACGCCGTGGATCTTGAACCAGGTGGCGAGCGTGGCCGATGCGGTCGAGGACATCGCCTTCGGCACGGCGAAGGGGCCGATGCGTTTCGGGCTGTTATTTTTTATGGTGATCTCGGCAGCTTCGATCAGGGTGCGGGTGGACGGACCGCCGGAGCCCATGATGATGCCGGTACGCTCGTTCTGAGCGTAGTCTTTCTCTTCCAGGCCGGAATCGGCAAGTGCCTGTTTCATGGCGACATGGTTCCAGGCGCCGCCCTGCGACAGGAAGCGCATGGCGCGGCGGTCGACCAGTTCGGCAAGTTCCGCCGAACCGAGCTTCGGACTGCCCCAGACCTGGCACTTGAACCCATGTTCGGCGAAATCGCTCGAAAAGGAGATACCCGACTTTGCCTGCCGCAAGGATTCGGTGACTTCGGCCGCGTCGTTTCCGATCGAGGACACGACACCCAGGCCCGTGACAACTACCCGTCTCATCTGATCAAACCTTTGTTGTTTTCGTCAGCCGCTCGAAATGCGGTTTCAGGCCGCCTTGTCTTTCGATAGACCGACGCGAAGGTCGGCCGCCTGATATATGGTCTCGCCGTCCGCCTTTAGCCAGCCGTCGGCCGTGCCGAGGACCAGACGGCCGCGCATGACACGCTTGAAGTCGATGCCATATTCGATCAGCTTCGTCTGTGGCCGGACCATGCCCTTGAATTTCACTTCGCCGGTCGAAAGCGCCATGCCTCGGCCTTGCTCGCCGAGCCAGCCCAGAAAGAAACCGGTCAGCTGCCACATTCCGTCGAGACCGAGGCAGCCCGGCATGATCGGATTGCCTTCGAAATGGCAGGGGAAATACCAGTCGTCGGGGCGTACGTCGTATTCGGCCCGGAGGTAGCCCTTATCGAAGGTGCCGCCCGTTTCGGAAATGTCCGTGATGCGGTGAACCATCAGCATGGGCGGCAGGGGCAGCTGCGCATTGCCGGGCCCGAACAGCTCGCCATGTGCGCAAGCGATGAGTTCTTCATACGAGAAGCTGGACTGTCTGGTCGTCATAAAGTTTCTTTTCCTCCCGCATCAAGCCGATGGATGTGAACGTGTAGTCCAAGTTCTTCAGAAAATGAAGCACGAGCAAGGCAGCTTCATTCATCGCCCCGGACCAGGCTTGCGCCATTATTTGGTGGTCGCATACAGGAAGGCTAGGGCCGGGACCAGACCTATTTGCGTCAAAAGCCCGTTTTTGCCGCGTTTATCAGGCTCCTGTCCCCATTGAACTATTGAAAGGCTCCGATGCAAAAGTTATACCCCTTAAAGAAACATGATTGCTTTATGCCAGAATAACCGGAGTTGGTTTTGATGACGGGTGCACTCCCGATCGCAATAGAGGTAAGGCTGCGCGGTGCAGGCCTGCGCCCCACCCGCCAGCGTGTCGCGCTCGGCGACCTCCTGTTTGCCAAGGGCGATCGGCATTTGACCGTCGAGGAACTGCATGAGGAGGCGGTTGCCGCCGGCGTGCCAGTCTCCTTGGCAACCGTCTACAACACGCTGCACCAATTCACCGAAGCCGGTCTCATCCGGGTTCTCGCCGTCGAGAGCGCCAAGACCTATTTCGACACCAATATATCCGACCATCACCATTTCTTCGTCGAAGGCGAGAACGAGGTGCTCGACATTCCCGTCAGCAACCTGACGATCGCCAATCTGCCGGAACCGCCGGAGGGCATGGAGATCGCCCATGTCGACGTGGTGATCCGCCTGCGAGCGAAGCAGGGCTGACGACTAAAGCGCATCGCACCGCATCGGGCTAATACGACGCCCTTTAAATCTTTATTTTTATGGATATTGTTGTCCCAAAACCGCTGTGCACTTTTGGGCGACATGCATTAGGCTTCACATGACATCGTCGGGATGCCGGCCGGGCTTGTGCCTGTAGGTCGGGAAGGTCCAGCCGAACCACAGGGCTCCACCGCGAGCGGCAAAGGCCGCCACGACGCCGCAGGCAGACGCCAGATAGAGCTGCATTCCGAGCGCATTCGCGGCCGTGAACACGCCGGCGCCGATAAGGGCTGCGGTCACGTAGATTTCCGGCCTCAACAACACCGAAGGCTCGTTTGCCATCAGATCGCGCAGGATGCCGCCGAAGGTCGCCGTCAGCGTGCCGGTGACGATCGCGATGGTCGGCGAACCGGTGGCGGCGAGGCCCTTGGCGGCGCCGATCACGCAATAGGCGGCAAGGCCGATCGCATCCAGCCAGATCAGCAGGCGATAGCGCGATTCCAGCAGATGGGCGGTGAAGAAAACGATGACGCCGACGATGCAGCAGACGAGGATATAGGCGGGGTTCAGCACCCAGAAGACCGGCACACGGCCGAGCACGATATCGCGTACGGTGCCGCCGCCCGTTCCCGTCACCATGGCGAAAAACAAAAAACCGATCAGGTCCAGTTGCTTGCGCGAGGCGGCGAGCGCGCCTGTTGCTGCAAACAGCGCAATGCCGGCATAATCGAGATAGACGAGCAGAGACATGCGAGCCCCGGAACCGGCGGAAGTTTTGCGGAATCAATCACGGCGGCAAGGGCGGCGCAAGGCGGCGCGGCCATAAAGCTGAAGTCTTTGATATAGTGCATGTCGTTGTCCCAAAACCGCTGCACAGTTTTGGGCGACATGCATTAGAAGCCTTTATCCAAAGAGGAAAGCCGTGAAAACGCTGGTGCTCGCCGTTCTGAATATCGTCCTGCTGCTTGCCATGCCGGCTGTCGCCCTCAGTCAGCAATCGCTGATTTCCGATCCTGAGATCTACGAGAAGAAACATTTTCAGGAGCAGTGCAAGACGGCTGAATTTGCCGACGGCTTCATCATCCGGCAGGACATCAACAATGACGGCCTGATCGACGCTGTGGTCAACGAGGGCCAACTGACCTGCGACGGGCAGAAGGGGCCGCAATGCAATGACGACGGCTGCACCTATAATTTCTACCTGCAGGTTGCCGAAGGCGGTTATTTCATGATCGCGACCGCACAGATCTATGGCTACGATTTCGTCCAGCGCTTCGGCAACATGGTGCTGGCGATGAAGATGCATCCGCGTTTCTGCGACCGCACCGAAGGTGATCCCTGCATCGTGACGGCGCGTGTCCGCGGCACGAAATTCGTCACCATCTCGAAAAAGTAAATTTCAGCGCATAATCCCGAAAGATTTTCGGGATTATGCGCGAATTCAAAGTGATAGAGCGTCCTTTGCGCGTCCTATCGGACGCGCGGCGGTCTATTGCGGATAAAGTTCGGATGTGCGGCCGGCGAGATAATATCCTACCAGCCCGTACCATTCGCGGATCGCCGTCGCCATGTTCTGCGCATTGAGGTTCGGCTGAGTGAAATCGAGCCCGAGCCTCACCTGGCCGTCGGTGCGATAATCGGTCGGCCAGGGCACGATATCGATGCCGAGCTTGCGGAAGATGCCGACGGAGCGCGGCATGTGGAAACCCGATGTGATCAGCAGGCAATTGGAAAGACCCTGGCTTGCCAGGAATTCCTTGGTGTTGACGGCGTTTTCGAACGTCGTGCGCGATTGCCTCTCCTCGATCAGGCGATCCCTGCCGACGCCGAAGAGCGGGAAGAAACGCTCGGATGCCGCCGCATCACCTTCATAGATGCCGGAGATGGAGCCGTCGCCGCCGGAAACCAGAATGCGCGACTGCGGAAATTTCTGCGCAAGCCGCAGGGCTTCGATGAAGCGGTCAGCTCCACCATTGAATTCTATGCCGTGGCGTGCCGTGTTGACCTCGTTTTCGAAGGCGCCGCCGAGCACGATCATGCATTGCAGGTTTTCTGGATCGGCGGCGGGCTTTGCGAAGCGCTGCTCGAGACCCTGCATCAGCAGGTTGCCGGCCGTGGTGTAGAGCGTGACGAAGAGGATGAGGGCTGAACCCATTGCGCCGAGGATACTTAAGATACGCCAGCGCAGAAGGCCGGCAAGCAGGGCAAAGAAGACGAGGAAGAATGCCAGCGACAGCGGCTGAGCGAAAATCCAGACAAGCTTCGAAATCAGGAACAAAACCCACTCCTTGAGGATTGGCGGCGATCCTTCCTATCCGATTCGACGGTGACAGGAATGCGACGGTTTTATTTCGCGCGCGTGATGGCCGATCCGCTCGGTGCAACCTTCTGATTGAAGCGGCGCTGAAGCGGCCGCGGGATGAGCATGGCGGCAAGTGCAAGCAGCATGGCGAAGAGGGAGACCAGCCACAGCGCGTGCGCACCGGTCAGCCGCGTCAGGACGGCGCCGGCGATCGCGCCGAGCACCATGCCGCCCCAGGGCACGATCTGGATCGTCCATTCGACACGACGATCGCCGATGATCCAGCGGCCGATGCCCCGGCCGAAGCGCGACAGGGCGCCGGTCACATAGGTCAGCCCGATCGGCAGGCCTTCGATATGCTCGACGGCAGCGTTCACCATGCCCATGGAAAAGACGATTATGTAGAACCGCGCGAACAGCATGTTCTGCACCGTCATCATCGAGGCGAGCGCCAGAACCAGCCCGACGCAGCCGAGCACCACAAAGATCCGGCGCTCGGAGACATGGGAGATGACGACGCCAGCCGCATTGCCGAGCACGAAAACGACGATGGCGGAGATCAGGACAGCCGCGTGATAAAGATTGCCCTCACTCAAGGCCAGTGCGGCCCGCGTCGTGTTCCCCGTCATGAAGGAGACAAAGTCGCCGGTCAGCAGAAGACCGGTCGCATCGGTCATGCCAGCCAGAAACGAGATCGAGCCGACCAGGGCGAGCCCGGTCAGGGTTCGTCGAGTCCGGATGATGCGGCGGCGTCTTGCTCTGGTCATTGGCTGAGGGTCCTGGAGCCGAATCGCTGAGATTCCAGCAACGAACATACATCCTCTCATTGAGGAATTGGCAAAGGCGATCCGAAGGGGATGGGGTGGACTTGAACGGCAACACATTTTCGGCCATAGAAACGGCGTTGCTTCAGATCGAAGCTCCGTAAGCGTTTACGTCAATCAACGCGCAACCCGCCGATCGGCGCTGCGCAATTGCCTGATTGGCACCTTACGGAGATCAAAATGCCCAAAGGCAAACTCCCCAAACGTTACAATACGATCGTCATGCCGCTCATCCTCTCGTTATTGATGACATCAGTCGTCTCGGCGATCAGCATCGTCAGAGCACAGGGCCTGACCGCCCCTGCCCTTGCCATGTGGCCCTCCGCTTGGGCGCTCTCCTGGGCGATCGCCTTTCCCGTCCTGCTATTGATGCTGCCGGTGGTAAAGCGGGTGACGGCTGTTGTCGTCGAGATGTGAGGTGCGAGGCGCCGGCGGGCTGTGAGAGCGGCCTGCCGGAGGTGATGTAGGGCGGCGCGATTTCAGGTTACTCGTCACGCCAACCTCGCCCAGACAAGCCTACCCTAGGCCTCAGATCATATACTCCGGTTCAGACAAGGTCTGGTCCATCGTGATGCCCGGGAGGTTGAAGTGGCGCTTGCCCACCTGCCTCGCCGGAATGCCGGCGACCGATGTGTAGGCTGCAACAGCATTTATGACCACGCTGCCTGCACCCACCTTGGCGCCGACACCAATTTCGATGTTGCCGAGAATCTTGGCCCCTGCTCCGATCAGAGCGCCGCGCCGTACCTTGGGGTGCCGGTCGCCGGTCTCCTTGCCCGTCCCTCCCAACGTGACGTTCTGGAGTATCGATACATCGTCTTCGACAACAGCCGTTTCGCCGATGACCAGGCCGCTCCCATGATCGAGCATGATGCTCCTGCCCATCTTTGCGGCGGGATGAATATCGACGCCGAAAACTTCAGAAATTCGGCTCTGGATGTGGCGCGCCAAATGGAGGCGGTCATGATGCCAAAGCCAGTGAGCGACGCGTTGTCCCTGCAGAGCCACAAAGCCCTTGAAATAGAGGAATGGCGTCAGGATTTCCGTGTTCGATGGATCGCGTTCCTTGATCGCGGTGAGGTCCGCCGCAGCATCGGCGACAATATTGCGATTGCCGACGAACGCCTGGGCAATCACCGCCAGCAGCTCGTCATGGTCGAGGTCGTGATTGGCCAGTTTGATCGCGACCCGCTGAGCGAGCGCCTGGGCGAAACTCGCATGATAAAGCACCGCGGAATTCATGGCGCGCGTGAGTGCTGCATCCTTGGCCGAAGCATTGACGGCCTCCGCGCAAAGAGCCTCCCATATCGCGGCGACCTGAGGCGAGGGGGATGGCTCCGTCGACAGATTGCTCAAGCTGACCAGTGGAACCGTCATGCTAGCTTCCTTCTGCAGGCGGACGTCGCGACGTCCGGCATGCAGACGTAGGCGGGAAGAGGAGCACTATGCCTTGCCCTTGCGGACAACGTCGGCAATCGTCACCTCCTTGGGAATGAGCTTCAGTTTGAAAAAGGTGTCGGCGATGTTCTGCTGCTGCGCGACGACGGTGTCGTCCAGGCTCTTGACCCCGTAGGACTGGCGCTCGAGCGCCTTGACGAGGACAGGTTCGGGGATGCCGACCGATGGTGAGAGCTCCGCAGCCGCAGCCGCGGTGTCGGACTTGGTCCATTCGTCGATCTCGGAAATGGCGTCGATCAAGACATCGATCGCCTCGGCGTGACCGTCGACCAGCGACTTGGTGCCGAGATAGAACTGGTGATTGGGGACGATGCCTTCGCCGTTTCTGAGTTCTCGCGCTTCGACCGCGACTTCCGCCGCGGCCTGGAAGGGATCCCAGATGACCCAAGCATCGACCGCGCCCTTTTCGAAGGCTGCGCGGCCGTCGGCCGGAGCGAGGAAGGATGATTCGACGTCCTCATAGGTCAAGCCGGCTTCTTCGAGCGCCTTGACGAGCAGGTAATGCACGTTCGAGCCCTTGTTGAAGGCGACCTTCTTGCCTTTCAGTTCCGCGACGGACTTTATGGGGCTGTCCTTCGGGACCAGTATGGCTTCTCCGCGCGGGGCGGGCGGCTCGTGTGCGATATAGACAAGCGGAGCGTTTGCGGCCTGGGCGAAGATCGGCGGCGTTTCGCCGGTCGATCCGAAATCGACAGCACCAGCGTTCAGGGCCTCGAGCAGTTGAGGACCGCCCGGAAACTCGGTCCATTCAACGGTGTAGCCGATGGGTTCCAGTTTCTTCTCCAGCGTGCCTTTGCCCTTGAGAAGCACCAGCGTTCCATATTTCTGGTAGCCGATACGCACGACCTTGTCAGCGGCGCCGGCCAGCCGAACATGGGTCAAAGGTGTCGCGATGGCACCTGCCACCACTGCAGTGAAAGCTCGCCTTGTGATCTTCATCATACCCTCCGGAATAAGACGAGACCAAATTAAAGCGTCTCTATATTTTTGATAGAATATACGTGCTCCGATGTCCGCTTCTTCGGGATTCGCTTTTTTGTTCTGTTCCGACCGTGAGCAAAAAGAACTGCGCCGCGAAATAGAAACACCGGGGCGACGGATCAGGGCGCGACGCGTACGATCAGCTTTCCGAAATTCTTCCCTTTCAGAAGGCCAAGAAAAGCCTCCGGAGCGTTTTCAAGTCCGTCAACGATATCTTCCTTGTACTTCAGCCGTCCTTCGGAGATCCACGCTGCGGCTTGCTCATAGAAGTCAGGACGCTGATCGGCAAATTCGCGCTGTATGAAGCCTCGTATGGTGAGGCTTTTCCGCAGGATGGCACGCATCACCGCAGGAAGCTGATCACGTCCGTTCGAGACAGAGGATCCTTCGTTGTAATGCGCGATGAGGCCACAGACCGGTATGCGGGCGAAGTCGTTCAGCAATGGAAACACCGCGCTCCAGACGTGGCCACCAACATTCTCGAAATAGACATCGATTCCGTTCGGACAGGCGGCTGCGAGTTGTGCCGGAAAATCGCTCGAATGATGGTCTATCGCGACATCGAAGCCGAGCGCTTGGCGTAAGTGGTCACATTTCTTGGACCCGCCTGCGATTCCGACAACACGCGCACCGTAAATCTTTGCCATCTGCCCAACTGCCGAGCCAACCGCGCCGCTCGCTGCCGCGACCACAAGTGTTTCGCCGGCTTTGGGTTTGCCGATATTGCGAAGCCCGGCATAGGCCGTAAAGCCCGGCATTCCAAGAATGCCGAGTGCTGTCGTGATCGGTGCGGTTTCCGGATCGAGCTTCTGCAAGCCCGCACCATCGGAAATCGCATAGCTCTGCCAGCCGGAATGCGAGAGGACGATATCCCCCGCCTTGAACGCCGTGTTGCGGCTGTGCGCGACCTGCGCAACCGTGCCCCCTTCCATCACACCGCCAATTTCGACCGGCTTGGCATAGGACTTGGCATCGTCCATGCGGCCCCGCATGTAGGGGTCAAGGGAAAGATAAAGCGTCTTGAGAAGAACCTCGCCCTCGGCGAGATCCCGAACCGTCTCCCGCTCGAGCCGGAAATTCGCAGCCACCGGCTTTCCGGAAGGGCGCGATGCAAGGACGATGCGGGTGGTAACGGGTTGACTAACCATGGGTGTTCTCCTCTTCGAATTTCTCCTTGGTGTATCAGGAATTTGCTTGAAGCGAACTGAGCGCTCGCCATCTGGGCCGTACCGGCGCACCCCCTGGTCGTCGTGTCGCGGGCGCGTTCACAACCAGCATGCCTGGAAATGTGACCGTGCTCAGTTCGCCCTTTATGACGCGCGTTCGCCGATCGAGTAGCGCGGAAAGCGCCGCGCTATATCAAGCTTCATGGTTGCTCCCTAGTCCAGCCGCGCTCACGCGGCCTTTGCTTTCGGCTTGGCGACCTTGACGTGGGTTACGCTGCGGCGGCCGTCGACGCTGACGGGGACGTCGCCGTCAACGGTGGCGCGGCGCACGACCCGGTGCTGGTCGCCGTAGTCGTTGACAGCGTAGTGCTGGGTCGCGCGATTATCCCAGATTGCGACGTCACCGGCTCTCCAGTGCCAGCGCACGGTATTTTCCGGCGCGGTAACATAGGACTGGAACACCTCGTAGAGTTTTGCGGAGTCGCTCTTCGACAAGCCGACGAGACGCTGAACGAAATTGCCGAGCAGCAGCGATCTTTCGCCGGTTTCGGGATGGACACGCACGACTGGATGCTCGGTCTCGTAGATGGTCGACGTGAAAACTTCCTCGAAATGCTTCTTCTCGTCAGCGGTGGCGCGAGGGCGCACGGCTGCGTAGTCATAGGCATTGCTGTGAATGGCCCACAAATTGTCCGCCAGCAATTTGAGCGATGCTGGCAGACTTTCGTATGCGGCATGGGTGTTGGACCAGATCGTATCACCTCCAGCCGCCGGAATGACGACGCCGCGAAGGACCGAGAATTTGGGATAGGCATCCACGAAGGTGACGTCGGTGTGCCACTGGTCCGCCCTGCCGCCTCCGCGGCTGGAATCGAGATTGAGGATGGAAGCCGTGCCGGCCACCGGACCCTGAGTTGGATGAGGCACAAGGTCGCCCAGGCGGCGCGCGAAGGATTCCTGTTCGGAATCGCCAAGATGGTCCTGATCGCGGAAAAAGATGACTTTGTGTTTCAGGAGAAGCTGGTTGATGGCTGCGACCGTCGCGTCGGAAAGGTCTCCGCCGAGGCGAATACCCCTGATTTCGGCTCCGACGCGGCCGGTCAGCGGCACGACATCGGACTCGGGAATGATCTGATTGACGAGAACTGGATTGCTCATGGATATCTCCTGGCTGATCTTGGAAGAAGACGGCAAGCCACATGCGCCCAACGACGCATTCGCCGGACGTTCGAAAATCTTATTGTTAAAATCGACAGGGCTATGGAACGCTATAATCCATCAACAATAGACAAAATATTCTAATTTTGACTGTTTGCCCGAAACAGCCGCCTTCGATATTTTCTTATTGCCGGTGAATTCTCACTTGGGGCCTTCAGCGATGCATCTTTCGATAGCCAAGCGGCTTGCGCGTGGATGCCTCGTACGGGGCTCTCATTCATCGCGGTTCCAGCCTTTGCTTTCGGCGGTCTTTGTGACGCGCACCAAAGGATGCGGCAGCGCGTTTTAGTCCGCCTTGGAAGGTTGCGTCATCAAGGCCGCTATAAGGCTCTCCTTCGGAATTCGTCACATTGAGGAAGATCTGTTCGTCTCCGAACGCGGTATATCCGTCGCCCAAGCCCTTTTCGTTGCGTCTGCTGCCTCGAAGAATTTCTGCACGACGGTGGCGGAGATCAGGACCGCCGCGTGATAAAGATTGCCCTCACTCAAGGCCAGTGCGGCCGCGTCGTGTTGCCTGTCACGAAGGAGATGAAATCGCCGGTCAGCAAGGCGCCGGCGGGCTGTGGAGGCGTCCTGCCGGAGTTGAGGTGGGCCGGCTAGAGTCTTTTCTTTGCGGAAGCTCTGCCTGAAGCCGACTTCAGATATTTCTCGAAAGCGAAGGCCTGCGTTTCATCGGAGAAAGCGAGATAGGTCTTGAGAGACCAAGGAAGATATTTCGAGGTGTGAGAAACCTTGCCGGCGTTGTGTTTTGCCAAGCGCGACTTCAGATCACTCGTCACGCCAACATAATAGCGATCCGGAAATTCAGTGCTATGGAGAATGTAGACGTACTTCATGGAAGGATCGTAGCCCGCCTATGTTGCTTCGCAACTTCGGCGCGGCAGCCTCCGCTTCCTTCTCGCCCTCGTCCCGTCAAGCCTGCCGGCTTGCCGAGCCGAAGCTCGAAGAGCGTAGGCTGGTGGAGCTAAGCGGGATCGAACCGCTGACCTCTTGCATGCCATGCAAGCGCTCTCCCAGCTGAGCTATAGCCCCATCAAGGTGGTCCGGCTCGCGGCCGGTCCTGGGATACTCCTCAAGGCGTGCCCTTCGGCGTGGCGGCTTATTACTTCCGGATTCCGGAGATAGCAAGCCTAAAAAATCTGGCCCGGAGAATTTTTTCCTCGCCGGGCCGAAATGCGGTCTCAGACTTCGTCGTCGTCGCCGGTCACGCCGATGATGTCGCTCATGTCGTCATCATCGTCATCTTCGTCGGGTGTGAGGAAGGTATCGTCGTCGTCGTCGCCTTCGATTTCGACATCGTCATCGCCGATATCGGGGATGTCGTCACCGCTGGCGGCGTCATCGGCATCTTCCAGCGAAACCAGTTCGACTTCGGTGTTTTCAGTATCGACTTCCGCGACCTCCTCTTCCTCGGCAACTTCGGCGATCGCCGAGGTTTCTTCGAAGAAGGACAGAGGGTAGGACTTGCCGGTATAAGGAGAGACGATCGGATCCCGGTTCAGATCATAAAACTTCTTGCCGGTTTCCGGATCGGTACGCTTGGTTCCAAGTTCCGCTTTCGCCACTATAAGCCTCGTGTGAATAGCCGAATATGAGATTCGGCAGATGCCGTTCAAGCCGGCGTTCCATCGGAATTTATAAGCCGGTCCCCTTAATCGCTGTGGCCTCCCATGTCAAAGCCAAACTTTGCGATCGGAGCGCAGGGTTTTTGGCAAGCCGACGGATGACCGCCCGGCGCGTTTATGTTAACGAGCCGCAACAGTTGCAGAAGCGGACGGGAATTGCGACCGGCCAAGCCTGTCTTGCGGCCAAAATAGACTGTATTTGCAAAGGATTGCGCCATGCTGAACGGCTCCGCGCCAAAGCCCGCCACCGCCCGCAAATCCGCCGGTCTTACGGGCAGCGTCCGTATTCCGGGCGACAAATCGATCTCGCATCGTTCCTTCATGTTCGGCGGGCTCGCCTCCGGCGAAACGCGGATCACCGGCCTGCTCGAAGGCGAGGACGTGATCAATACCGGCCGGGCGATGCAGGCGATGGGCGCCAGGATTCGCAAAGAGGGCGCGCAATGGGTGATCGAGGGCACCGGCAACGGCGCGCTACTTGCGCCCGACGCGCCGCTCGACTTCGGCAATGCCGGCACCGGCGTGCGGCTGACCATGGGCCTCGTCGGCACCTACGACTTTCGCTCCACCTTCACAGGCGACGCCTCGCTTTCGAAACGGCCGATGGGCCGTGTGCTCGCTCCGCTGCGCGAAATGGGCGTGCAGGTCAGCGCATCCGAAGGCAACAGGCTGCCGGTGACGCTTAGAGGCCCGGGAACGCCGAGCCCGATCCGCTATCGGGTGCCGATGGCATCCGCCCAGGTGAAATCGGCCGTGCTGCTTGCCGGCCTCAATACGCCGGGCATCACCACGGTCATCGAGCCGGTGATGACGCGCGACCATACCGAAAAGATGCTGCAGGGTTTTGGTGCTGCCCTTTCAGTCGAGACCGATAGCGAGGGTGTGCGCACAATCCGGCTCGAAGGGCGCGGCAAGCTGGCGGGCCAGGTGATCGACGTTCCGGGCGACCCCTCCTCCACCGCCTTCCCGCTGGTTGCGGCGCTGCTTGTTCCCGGCTCCGACATCACCATCGTCAACGTGCTGATGAACCCGACCCGCACCGGGCTGATCTTGACGCTGCAGGAGATGGGGGCCGATATCGAGGTGGCGAATGCGCGTCTTGCCGGCGGCGAGGACGTGGCGGATCTGCGCGTGCGCCATTCCGAGCTCAAGGGCGTCACCGTTCCCGAAGAACGTGCGCCGTCGATGATCGATGAATATACTATCCTCGCCGTCGCTGCCTGTTTCGCCGAGGGCGCGACTATCATGAAGGGGCTGGAGGAACTGCGCGTCAAGGAGTCCGACCGTCTTTCCGCCGTCGCCGATGGCCTCAAACTCAATGGCGTCGACTGCGACGAAGGCGAGGATTTTCTCATCGTGCGCGGCCGGCCTGACGGCAAGGGCCTCGGCAATGCTGCCGACGGCAGGGTCAGCACACATCTCGACCATCGCATCGCCATGAGTTTCCTTGTCATGGGGCTTGCCTCGGAGCATCCCGTGACGATCGACGACGCGGCGATGATCGCGACCAGTTTTCCGGAATTCATGCAGCTGATGACCGGCCTTGGAGCGAAGATCGAGGAGGTGCCGGAATGATCTACCGGCCGCGGCAATCCGCGAAGACAAACTCATTCGCCGTTTCGGCGCTGCCGCAGGATTGATCATATGACGAACGAGACCTTCACCATCGCCATCGATGGCCCGGCGGCGGCCGGCAAGGGCACGCTTTCACGCCGCATCGCCGACCAATACGGCTTCCATCATCTGGATACCGGCCTGACCTATCGCGCCACGGCCAAGGCGCTGCTCGATGCCGGCCTGCCGCTCGACGACGAGGCGGTGGCGGAAAAGATCGCACGAGAGGTTGAACTCGCTGGATTGGATCGCGATATACTTTCCAAACATGAGATCGGCGAAGCTGCCTCGAAGATTGCCGTCATGCCCGCGGTGCGCCGGGCGCTGGTCGAAGCGCAGCAGCGGTTTTCGACGAAAGTGCCGGGAACCGTACTCGACGGGCGCGATATCGGCACGGTCGTCTGTCCGAAAGCGGCGGTGAAATTCTATGTAACGGCGTCGCCGGAGGTTCGCGCAAGACGTCGTTATGACGAGATCCTGGGCAAGGGTGCTGCGGCGGATTTCGATGCGATCTTCGAGGACGTCAAGCGGCGCGACGAACGCGACATGGGACGGGCCGACAGCCCTTTGAAACCAGCTGATGATGCGCACTTGCTTGATACGTCGGAAATGAGTATAGAGGCCGCGTTTCAAGCTGCTCAATCGATCATCGATGCGGTCTTGAGCCGAAATGCCTAAATTCAAGCGATTTTGCGTGCTCTGAGCATGGATCGCTTCTAATACAGCAAGCCTGAAATTCCGTCCAAGCGCCGGATTGCCTTCGTCAGAGAGGGCGGACTGGGTTCAGGCCCGTTCAACGCAAACCAACCGGCGCATACGTGTCCGCTTCCGTTTCAGGACACGCAGGAGATTTTATGTCAGTAGCTACCCCCTCCCGCGAGGATTTCGCGGCTCTTCTCGAAGAGTCCTTTGCCAAGAACGACCTGGCCGAAGGCTATGTCACCAAGGGCATCGTCACGGGCATCGAGAAGGACGTCGCCGTTGTCGACGTCGGCCTGAAGGTTGAAGGCCGCATCGCGCTCAAGGAATTCGGCGCGCGCGCCAAGGACGGCCTGTTGAAGGTCGGCGACGAAGTCGAAGTTTATGTCGAGCGCATCGAAAACGCGCTTGGCGAAGCCGTTCTGTCGCGCGAGAAGGCTCGCCGCGAAGAAAGCTGGGTCAAGCTTGAAGCCAAGTTCGAAGCTGGCGAGCGCGTCGAAGGCGTGATCTTCAACCAGGTCAAGGGCGGCTTCACGGTCGACCTCGACGGTGCGATCGCCTTCCTGCCGCGTTCTCAGGTCGATATTCGCCCGATCCGCGACGTGACGCCGCTGATGCACAACCCGCAGCCCTTCGAAATCCTCAAGATGGACAAGCGCCGCGGCAACATCGTGGTTTCGCGCCGTACGGTTCTGGAAGAATCCCGTGCCGAGCAGCGTTCTGAAATCGTTCAGAACCTCGAAGAAGGCCAGGTTGTTGACGGCGTCGTCAAGAACATCACCGATTACGGTGCGTTCGTTGACCTCGGCGGCATAGACGGCCTGCTGCACGTCACCGACATGGCATGGCGCCGTGTGAACCATCCGTCGGAAATCCTGAACATCGGCCAGCAGGTCAAGGTTCAGATCATCCGCATCAACCAGGAAACCCACCGTATCTCGCTCGGCATGAAGCAGCTCGAGAGCGATCCGTGGGATGGCATCCAGGCCAAGTATCCGGAAGGCAAGAAGATTTCCGGTACCGTCACGAACATCACCGATTACGGTGCGTTCGTCGAGCTGGAGCCGGGCATCGAAGGCCTGATCCACATCTCGGAAATGTCCTGGACCAAGAAGAACGTTCATCCCGGCAAGATCCTGTCCACGAGCCAGGAAGTCGAAGTCGTCGTTCTCGAAGTCGATCCGTCCAAGCGCCGTATTTCGCTCGGCCTCAAGCAGACGCTGGAAAACCCGTGGGCAGCATTCGCCCGCAGCCATCCGGCCGGCACTGAAGTCGAAGGTGAAGTCAAGAACAAGACCGAATTCGGCCTGTTCATCGGCCTCGACGGCGATGTCGACGGCATGGTGCACCTCTCCGACCTCGACTGGAACCGTCCAGGCGAACAGGTCATCGAGGAGTTCAACAAGGGTGACGTCGTCAAGGCCGTCGTTCTCGACGTCGATGTCGAGAAGGAACGCATCTCGCTCGGCATCAAGCAGCTCGGCAAGGATGCAGTCGGCGACGCCGCTGCTTCTGGCGACCTGCGCAAGAATGCAGTCGTTTCCTGCGAAGTGATCGCGGTCAACGACGGCGGCGTCGAAGTGAAGCTCGTCAACCACGAGGACATCACTTCCTTCATCCGTCGCGCCGACCTCGCCCGCGACCGCGACGAGCAGCGTCCTGAGCGCTTCTCGGTCGGCCAGGTGTTCGACGCCCGCGTCACCAACTTCTCCAAGAAGGACCGCAAGATCATGCTGTCCATCAAGGCTCTGGAGATTGCGGAAGAGAAGGAAGCCGTTGCCCAATTCGGTTCGTCCGACAGTGGCGCTTCGCTCGGCGACATCCTGGGCGCAGCCCTGAAGAACCGCGGCGGCGAATAAGCCTCGCATCCGCCTTTGAATTGAAGAACCCGCCGGAGCGATCCGGCGGGTTCTTCATTTTTAGGCGATGAGAATGTTATTCCCAGCCGACCATGCGCTGATAGAGCGCGTAGACCGGGTCATCGTCCGGGCGGCCTGGCTGATAAGCCGACGGTTCGGCATCAATCATCCTCGGCGTCCTGCGCTCGGGTGCCGCATCGGTCGTTTCGGCATCGGGCTCGGCATCCTCGCCACCGGACTGTGCCTGTTGCTGATCCTCGGACCCATCGTCGCGCTGGTGCTGATGCTGGTGGTGCGTTTCGCCTGCCTTCTCGTTCGACGGTGTATCCTTGGCGAATTGGTAGGGCAGCTGGCTGTAGGCAAATCCCTCCGGCATCCTTGCCGCCAGCGGCAGATAGGAAGCCTCGGCCGTCTCGGGTATCGGCATCATCTGCGGTTGCGCCGAGATTTCTTTCGGCTGACGGGCTGCCGCCGCCGCGGCCTCATCCATCTGCGGTGGGCGGAGTGCTGCTGATTGGCGGGGATCGGGTGCGGTGAATTCGACCGGCTGCCTGGTCAAGGTCTCGGTCGCATCGCTGATGACGGCGTCGTCGAGGATAGTGTCGATCTCCACTGCCGCCTCGACGGGAACATCCTCCAGCACGGTTTCGATGTCCTGCTCGCGGATGATGGTGGCGATCATCTCGGAGACTTCTTCGGTCATGGAGGCGACAATTCCTGCCCAGTTCCTGGGAATGACAGGATCAACCTTTTCCGACATCGCGCTGGTTTGGATGGCAGCCGGCTCCGGCGTTGCCTGCGTATCGTCGGCCGCTGCGGCTTCCATCGGCAGCGGTTGCCCGGCTTCGATCTCCTGCGGCGCAGATTTTTCCGGGGCGATCTCTCTTGCCGTCGCCGGGGCGGATTGAGCCCGGTTCTCAGCCTTCGGCGCTTCGGGATCGGCAGCTTCCGCGGCTTCGGCGATGACCGCTTCCTCGGTCGTCGCCAAAGCTGCGGCCTCGATCAGCGAATCGGCTGACGCGGGCGTCGTGTCAGCCGACTGACGCATGGCGGCAGGCAGCCTGTCCTCATGCAGTCTTATCTCGGGCAGCCGGATCTCGGGGCGAGCTTCGGCGCGCATCGGCGATGCATCGTTCTGGCCATAGGAGCGGACGACGGCGCGGGCGGCGAGATCGCGATCCTTGTAGCGGACGATCTCCAGATAGGCGACGATGCGGGCGGCTTCAGGGCCTGTCGGGTTCTTCAGAGCCTCGGCGATCGTCCGGAGCGGCACGCTATGCCCCTGCTCGGTGAGCTGGCGCTCAACCTCGTCGATCCTGGCGGTTGGCAGCTGCCGGATGGCATCGGCGAGCCGAGAGGCGAAGGCAAGATTGCTCTCGTCCTCGCCACGATCCAGCGAGAGCGAGTGGCCTGCCGCGTCGATGACATCGAAAAGGGCTTCGACCATGCGTTCGCGCGCCGCAAGAAGCAGAATATTGAGCTTGCCGGCAATGGCGGAATTGAGGTCGGCGGCTTCGACGGCGTTGACAGGCGCGGGGGCAATTACGGAGTGACCGAGACCACTGGCGACGATCGCCGCTGTCTGACCCTGGGACGAAAAGCTTGCATTGGACGCTGCACGAACGGGAGTCAACATGGCATGCTCCTTTCGTAAAGTGACGATGAAAGCAGGCTCTAGAAAAGGACCGCGCTCATCCGGTCCCCTTGCATCCCAGCAGATCCTCCTGTCCGCATGACGCAGTTCCGGCGTCATCGAAATGCATAAAAATTAACAGGAATATTAATAAACAGGCGTTAACGAATCGCTAACGGCCGCGGGCAAGCCTGCCGCACGGCTATTAACAAGCGCAGAATGAAGGCAATTCGCTCAGCTATGAGCGAATATATCGGCCTCTTCCCAGCCGAGCAGGTCGAGCTTGGCGCGGGTCGGCAGGAATTCGAAGCAGGCCGTCGCATGATCGTAGCGGCCGTCGCGGATCAGCCGTTCCGTCAGCTTATCGCGCAACGCATGCAGATAAAGCACGTCGGAGGCGGCATATTCGAGCTGGGCCGGGGACAGCGTCTCGGCCGCCCAATCGGAAGATTGCTGCGCCTTGGAGACGTCGACGTCGAGCATCTCCTTGAGATTATCCTTGAGGCCGTGGCGATCCGTATACGTCCGGATCAGGCGGGAGGCGATCTTGGTGCAGAAAACCCGGGTCGTCGTGACACCGAAGGTATGGAAGAGCACGGCAATATCGAAGCGGCCGTAATGAAAGATCTTCTGATGGGTGGGGTCTTCGAGCAGGGCGACGAGATTGGGCGCCTCTTTCTGACCGGCGGCGATCCGGATGATATCGGCGGTGCCGTCACCCGGCGAAAGCTGGACGACGCAGAGCCGATCGCGGCGCGGCACCAGGCCGAGCGTTTCGGTGTCGATCGCAATCGCGCCGGTGTAGCGGGCGGCATCGGCCGCGGAAATATCGCCTTCGTGATAACGTATGGTCGCCGCCATGAGACTATCTTTCGTTCGAATGCATCCCCTACAGCGCCGCGCGTCTTTTCGAGAGCCGCAAAGGACGCTGTAGCACTTTGAATGGCTGCATAATTTTATCCTTGAATCGATTCCGATTTCAGGAATTATGCAGCAGCGCTATAGCGCAAAGGCGCAGAGTGCGAAACCGCTTTCCTGCCGCTGGAGCGCCGTACGTCCTCTCGGATGGACATAGGACACTCTGCCTCTTTTAATCTCCGCATCGTGCTAGCGGTTCAGAATGTCGGCGGCGTGTTGATCCAGAGAAGCACGGTTTCGCCATCATGGCGGTTGCGCCAGGAATGGTCGCGGCGGCTTTCGAAATAGAGTGAATCGCCAGGCCCGAGATCGAAGAACTGATCGCCGTCGAGCACCAGTTCGAGCCGGCCGGACAGAACATGCATGAATTCCTCGCCCTCGTGGCGATAGGCGCCTTCGCTGGCAGCACCCGGCGCCAGTACGAAACGATGGCAATCCATCATCCTGCGGCCTTCGGCAAGGAGCTGCACCGTGACACCCGGCGTTGTTTCCGGCCACTTGCGCCATTCGCCGGCGCGCACCAGCACCGGCACGTCCCCACTTTCTTCGCCGGAAAGGCGGGAGACGGTGGTGCCGTAATATTCGGCAAGATCATGCAGCGTCTTGAAACTGACGCCCTGTGAGGTGCGCTCCAGCGTCGAGAGCGTCGACGAGGTGACGCCGATGTCGCCGGCCACCTGATCGAGCGTCTTGCCGCTCGCATGGCGCAGGCTGCGCAGCTTGCGGCCGAGGCCGGAGTCCTGGCTTGCCTCGGCGCCATCGGCGGAAGGCTCCTCGCTCTCCAGCGCCTCGCGAATTGCTGCGGGATTAAGGCCCCGCTCGACACGATACCAGGAAATGCGCTTTAGCCGCGCCACATCGTCGGCGCTGTATTGCCGATGGCCGGTTTCGGAACGGCCGGGAACCACCAGACCCTGGCTTTCCCAGAGGCGCAGCGTCGAGGCCGACACGCCCGCCAGCCGCGCGGCTTCCGCCACCTTGTAGCGCACAGGCCCGTTATCGTTCATCCGCCAATATCCCTGATTCCAATCGCTCCAAAGCTTTCATCAAAAAACGTGATGTTTGAAGCAAAAAATGCCGCTTGTTTTCTTGCAGGAAAAATGTAGGTGTTTTGTATACATCTTGCAGCAAATATGCAAGATAGTTTTCAACCCCTTTTAAGCGGAGGAGCAATCGATGAACGCGACAAGCCTTACGGACCGGAAGAACGCCGCTATTTCACGTGGCGTCGGCATGACGACACAGATTTATGCGGATCGTGCAGAGAATGCGGAGATCTGGGACAAGGAGGGCCGCCGCTACATCGATTTCGCCGCCGGCATCGCCGTTCTCAACACCGGCCACCGCCATCCCCGGGTCATCGCAGCGGTCAAGGACCAGCTCGACCGCTTCACCCATACCTGCCATCAGGTAGTTCCCTATGAGAGCTACGTACACCTTGCCGAACGGCTGAACGCGCTGCTGCCTGGTGATTTCGAGAAGAAGACGATCTTCGTCACGACGGGCGCCGAAGCGGTTGAGAACGCCGTCAAGATTGCGCGCGCCGCAACCGGCCGCTCGGCCGTCATCGCCTTTGGCGGCGGCTTCCATGGCCGCACCTTCATGGGCATGGCGCTGACCGGCAAGGTCGTGCCCTACAAGGTCGGCTTCGGCGCGATGCCTGGCGACGTGTTCCATATTCCTTTCCCGGTCGAGCTGCACGGCGTCACCGCCGATCAGTCGCTGGCGGCATTGAAGAAACTCTTCGCCGCCGATGTCGATCCGCAGCGCGTCGCCGCCATCATCATCGAGCCGGTACAGGGGGAAGGTGGCTTCTACTCCGCACCCGTCGCCTTCATGAAGGCGCTGCGCGAGCTCTGCGACCAGCAAGGCATCCTGCTGATTGCCGACGAGGTGCAGACCGGTTTTGCCCGCACCGGCAGGATGTTCGCGATGGATCATCACGAGGTGGCGCCCGACCTGACGACGATGGCAAAGAGCCTGGCCGGCGGCTTTCCGCTCGCCGCCGTCACCGGCCGCGCCGAAATCATGGATGCGCCGGGACCGGGCGGGCTCGGCGGCACCTATGGCGGCAATCCGCTCGGGATCGCCGCCGCCCATGCCGTGCTCGACGTCATTGTCGATGAGAATCTCTGCAATCGCGCCAACCAGCTTGGCGGACGGCTGAAGCAGCGGCTGGAATCGTTGCGCGAGACGGTGCCCGAGATCGTCGATATTCGCGGACCGGGCTTCATGAATGCGGTTGAATTCAACGACCGGACGACGGGACTGCCGAGCGCGGAATTCGCCAACCAGGTGCGGCTGATCGCGCTCGATAAGGGCCTGATCCTGCTCACCTGCGGCGTCCACGGAAATGTCATCCGCTTCCTCGCGCCGATCACCATCCAGGACGAGATCTTCGGCGAAGCGCTCGATATTCTCGAGGCCTCCATGCTGCAAGCAAGCGCGGCCAAGTGATCGCACCCGAACTGGATTTCAATGGCTGCCGGCAACCGGCAACCGCACTCCCAAGGTGGATATGACATGGCTTTCACCAGCGCACTGACCAAGCACGTTCCCTTCTCCTCGCCCCTGCTGCGCGATGCCGGCTATATCGACGGCGTCTGGACATCAGGCGATGCCACTCGGACTTTCGACGTGTTGAACCCGGCAACCGGCGAGTTGCTCGCCTCACTGCCCGATATGGGCGCGGCGGAGACGCGGACGGCAATCGATGCGGCCCATGCCGCCCAGCCTGGCTGGGCGGCCCGTCCGGCCAAGGAGCGCAGCACGATCCTGCGCAAATGGTTCGACCTGATGGTCGCCAATGCCGACGAACTCGCGGCGATCCTGACCGCCGAAATGGGCAAGCCGTTCCCGGAAGCGCGCGGCGAGATCCTTTATGCCGCGGCCTATATCGAATGGTATGCGGAAGAGGCCAAACGCATCTATGGCGAGACGATCCCCGCGCCTTCCGACGATAAACGGATGATCGTCATCCGGCAGCCAGTCGGCGTCGTCGGTACGATCACGCCGTGGAACTTCCCGGCGGCGATGATCACCCGCAAGATCGCCCCGGCGCTTGCCGTCGGCTGCACCGTGGTCTCGAAGCCGGCCGAACAGACGCCGCTGACGGCGATCGCGCTTGCCGTGCTCGCCGAGCAGGCCGGCATTCCGGCCGGCGTCTTCAACGTCATCGTCGGCGTGGATGGCCCGGCGATCGGCCGCGAACTCTGCGGCAATGAAAAGGTGCGCAAGATCAGCTTCACCGGCTCGACCGAGGTCGGCCGTATCCTGATGCGGCAGTGCGCCGACCAGATCAAGAAGGTGAGCCTGGAGCTCGGCGGCAACGCGCCCTTCATCGTCTTCGACGATGCCGATCTCGACGCTGCCGTCGAAGGCGCGATCGCCTCCAAATACCGCAATGCCGGCCAGACCTGCGTCTGCGCCAACCGCCTCTACGTCCAGTCGAACGTCTATGACGCCTTCGCCGCCAAGCTTGTCGCCAAGGTCGCCGAGATGTCGGTCGGCGACGGCTTCAAGCCGGGTGTCGTGATCGGGCCGCTGATCGACGAGCAAGGCCTTGCCAAGGTGGAGGACCATGTCAGCGACGCGCTTGCCAAGGGCGCCAAGGTACTGACCGGCGGCAAGCGCATCGACGGCGCCGGCACCTTCTTCACGCCGACGGTCCTGACAGGCGTTGCGCGCGGCATGAAGGTAGCGCGCGAGGAGACCTTCGGGCCGGTGGCGCCGCTCTTTCGCTTCGAGACGGTCGAGGATGTCATCGCCCAAGCCAATGATACGGAATTCGGCCTCGCCGCCTATTTCTACGCCGGCGACCTGAAGAAGGTCTGGCGGGTGGCGGAAGCGCTGGAATACGGCATGATCGGCATCAATACCGGCCTGATGTCATCCGAGACGGCACCCTTCGGCGGCATCAAGCAATCCGGCCTCGGCCGCGAGGGCTCGCGGCACGGCGCCGACGACTATCTGGAAATGAAATATCTCTGCATCGGCGGCGTCTGATTGATCATCCTAATGAGACGGGCACGCGGCATTGCGCCGCGTGCCGTCAATAATGCGGCGGGCGGGTAATGCCAGGCGCTTCCAATGACTGCTCTTCCAGCGACAGGAAGCGTTCGGTGAGCCGGTCGAGCTTGGTGCGCATCTGCTCGACCGTCTTCCATTGCTCGGCGAGCTGATCGGAAAGCTCTTCGATCGTCTTTGCCTGGTGGGCCAGCATTTCTTCCAGCTGGGTGATGCGGTTCGTCTCGTCGGACATCGATCCTCCTTTGCCGAAACCGGCAGAACAGATGGTTCTGCAAATCGGAAATAGGCCGCCGCGTCAATGCTTTCCATGCCCGGCGCGGCCATGCGCAAAACTGTACCGTTTGGTTACTAAAAGACCTTGCCGCGCCGGATGTTGTGGGGTAGGCCGTTATCCATCTGGGAGGAATACTGATGGATGCAGGAAACGGCTTTCTTCATCCGGACCGGCTTTTTCCGGCTGATCCGGCAACACGGACCATCGCGCGAGATCTCTACGAGACGGTGCGCAATCTTCCGATCGTCAGTCCGCATGGGCATACTGAACCCTCCTGGTTCGCCGACGACAAGCCCTTTGAAGACGCGGCCTCGCTGCTGGTCATTCCCGATCACTATCTCTTCCGCATGCTGCACAGCGTCGGCGTCACGTTAGACGAGCTCGGCGTGCCGCGGCTCGACGGCAAACAGGTGGCAACGGGACGGGCGATATGGCGGACTTTTGCCGCGCATTATCACCTTTTCCGCGGGACGCCTTCGAGCCTTTGGGTCGACCACGCCATGTCGGCCGTACTCGGCTGCACCGAGCCGCTGACATCTGACAATGCCGATGCGCTCTACGACCATATAAATGCCCAGCTTGCCCTTCCCGAATTCCGCCCGCGGGCGCTGCATCAGCGATTCGGCATCGAAACGATCGCGACGACGGATGGGGCGCTCGATCCTCTGGCGCATCACCAGAAGATGGCGGCCGACGGATGGATCGGCAAGGTGCGCACCACCTACAGGCCGGACAGCGTCACCGATCCCGATGCCGTCGGCTTCCGCGACAATCTCGTCAAGCTCGGAGAGATCACCGGCACAGAGGTGACGCGCTGGGACGGCCTGATCGAGGCGCATCGGCGACGGCGCGCCTATTTCCGCCAGTTCGGCGCCACCGCGACCGATCACGGCGTGCCCACAGCCTTTACCGCCGACCTGCCGCTTGCGGAAAAGCAGGCGCTGCTCGAGAAGGCGCTGAAGGGTCCGCTTTCGGCCGAAGAGGCCGAGCTCTTCCGTGGCCAGATGATGACCGAGATGGCCGGGCTTTCGGCTGAGGACGGCATGGTAATGCAGATCCATGCCGGCTCCAGACGCAATACCGACCGCGGACTTTTTGCGACCCGAGGCCCGAATATGGGCGCCGATATCCCCACACCCACGGACTGGGTCGGCGGCTTGAATGCGCTACTATCAAAATATGGTCACGCACCGGGTTTGCGGGTGCTTTTGTTCACGCTCGACGAGACGACCTATGCGCGCGAGATGGCGCCAATGGTCGGCCATTGGCACTGCCTAATGATCGGCCCGCCCTGGTGGTTCTACGACAGCCCGAACGGCATCCGGCGCTACCTCGACCAAGTCGTCGAGACGGCGGGTTTTGCCAATATGGCGGGTTTCAACGACGATACGCGCGCGCTGCTTTCGATCCCGGCCCGGCATGACGTCTGGCGCCGCGAAGTCTGCCGCTTCCTTGCCCAGCTTGCCGCCGAGCACCGGATTTCCAAGCGGGAAGCCGAGATCGTCGCGGGCGAGCTCTCCTACGGCAATGCAAAGAAGGCCTACAAGCTGTGACCGAACGACTGCAGACCCTTTCCGGCCTCGCCCCGACGGCGAAGCGTCCCGCCTATGACCGCAACCAGCTGAAAAGCGGCATCCTGCATCTTGGGCCAGGCGCCTTTTTCCGCGCGCATTTCGCGCCGTTTACCGATGCCGCACTTGCGACAAGCGGCGAAGACTGGGGCATCGAAGTGGCGAGCCTGCGCACCGCCGATGTCGCCGATCACCTCAACGAGCAGAACGGCCTCTATACGATGCTGATCCGCGATACGTCGGGCACGACAGCGCAGGTGATCGGCCCCATTTTGCGGGCACATGTGGCGACACGCGATCCGTCAGGACTGCTGGATCGTCTGGAAGATCCGACCATCCGCATCGTCAGCCTGACGGTGACGGAAAAAGCCTATGGCATGGATACCGCGACGGGAGGGCTCAATCTCAACCATGCCGATGTGGCGGCCGACCTTGCCAACCGCCATGCGCCGCGCGGCGTCATCGGCTATCTGGTCGAGGGGCTTTCCCGGCGCCGGGCCAAGAGCGTTCCACCTTTCACGCCGCTCAGCTGCGACAATCTTCCGAGCAACGGCGCCATCCTGAAGCGACTGGTTCTCGATTTTGCCGAACGCGTCGACCCCTCGCTTCGTCAATGGATCGAGGCAAATGTGCCGTTCCCCTCGACCATGGTCGACCGCATCACGCCCGCCAGCGTGGAGGCGACCTACCAGGATGCCGAACGGCTGACCGGACGGCAGGATCTCGCGGCGATCGAGACCGAACCCTTCACGCAATGGGTGATCGAAGATCATTTCGCCAATGGCCGGCCGGCCTGGGACAAGGCCGGCGCGCTGATGGTCACCGATGTTTCGGCTTACGAGAAGATGAAGCTCCGGATGCTGAACGGCGCGCATTCGCTGCTCGCCTATCTCGGTTACATCGGCGGCTATGAATTCATCCGCGACGTGATGGACGATGCAGCCCTGGCGGCCCTTGCCTACCGGCACATGCATGCAGCGGCGAGAACGCTCGATGCGGTGCCGGGCATCGATCTCGATGCCTATGCCAGCGAATTGATAGCGCGCTTTGCAAACAAGGCGATCGCACATCGCACTTATCAAATCGCCATGGATGGCACGCAGAAACTGCCGCAGCGGCTGCTGGAACCGGCAACCGAGGCGCTGGCGCATGGCGACAGGGCGGAGACCTATGCGATCGCCGTTGCGGCATGGATGCGTTATGCGATCGGCGAGCACGGCAATGGTGAGCGCTACGAATTGCGCGATCCCCGTGCTGGCGAAATCGCTGCTCTCATCGCTGATATACCGCGCACCGGCCTGGCGATCTCGGCGGCTCTCTTCACCCTTCCCGGACTTTTCCCGGCGGCTTTGACAGCCCACCGGGCCTGGGCGCAGGATGTGGCTGACAAGCTGGAGATCCTGATCCAGGACGACCGGTTGCCGCTTTTCTGAGGCTTGGAACCGCTGGCGCAGGCTCTGCTTCAGCCCAGGAGAGTCGTTTTGCGCAAGTATAGTAAGTCACGCCAACGCGGGGTGGCTGGGTTCTTGCAATGAGAGGGCGTGCCGTGGTCGCCCCCCTCTGCCCTGCCGGGCATCTCCCCCCACAGGTGGGGAGATTGGCTAGACGCAACGGCTTCCCCAAACAATCAGCGTCCAGCCCGACAAAACGGTAGATGAGTAGGAAGTTTAGGCTACTTGCGATCTCCCCACCCGTGGGGGAGATGCCCGGCAGGGCAGAGGGGGGCTCACACGGCGTGCCCTCTCCTCGTCATCTCTGTCCTCAAAGCTTCGCTCGAAGGCAAAGAATGAGGTAATTCGAGTTCGTCAGGCTTTCACCCGCGCCATATCGGCATCGTAGAGCGGCGACAGCGATACCTTGCAGGGGATGCGTTGCCGCGCGACATCAAGCTCGTAGGTGCCGGAGAGAACGAAATCTTCCGTCACGCCGTCGGGGTTGCGGACGTATCCATAGCCGATCGGCTTGCCCAGCGTATAACCGAAGCCGCCGCTCGACAGCCAGCCGACGCGTTTGCCGTCGCGATAGATCGTTTCGCGGCCGAGCAGCACGGCATCGGCATCCTCGGGGACGAAACAGGCGAGGCGCTTCTTGACGCCTCCCGAAAGCTGCCGCTCGATCGCCTCACGGCCGCGGAAGGCAATGCTCTTCCGCATCTTCACCGCCCAGCCGAGACCGGCCTCAACAGGCGTATGGTCGGGTCCGATATCCGACCCCCAGGCGCGATAACCCTTTTCCAGGCGGCAGCTCTCGATCGCGCGATAGCCGGCATTGACGAGGCCGAGCTCGCCGCCTGATGCCATCAGCACGTCATAGACCGTGGTCGCATATTCAACGGGAACATGCAGCTCGTAACCAAGCTCGCCAACATAGGTGATGCGTAGAGCCCGCACGGGGCAGCCTGCAATGCCGATGGTCCTGACCTTGCCGAAGGGGAAGGCCGCATTCGAGACGTCGCTGCCCGTCACCTTTTCCAGCACGGCGCGGGAATTCGGTCCCATCAGCGACAGCACGGAATAGGCGGATGTGACATCGACCAGCTCGGCCTGCATCTCCGCCGGGATATTACGTGCGATCCAGTCGAAGTCATGGGTGGCGAAGCCTGTACCGGTGACGATGTAATATTCGTTCTCGGCGATGCGGGCGACCGTCACGTCGCATTCGATGCCGCCCTTGTCGTTCAGCATCTGCGTGTAGATGAGCGAGCCGACCGGCCTTGCGACATCGTTGGAGGCGATCCAGGACAGCGCTGCCTCAGCATCCCTGCCCTTCAGCACGAATTTGGCAAAGGAGGTCTGGTCGAAGATGACGGCCGCCTCGCGCACGGCCTTATGCTCGCGGCCGACCGCGTCGAACCAATTCTGCCTGGTGTAGCTGTAGATATCCTTCGGCTCTTCGTTGGCGAAGAGATCGGCAAACCAGTTCGGCCGCTCCCAGCCGAGCTTTTCGCCGAAACAGGCGCCCTGCGCCTTCAGCCGGTCATAGAGCGGCGATTTGCGGCAGGGGCGGCCGCTTGAATGTTCCTCGAACGGCCAGGCCATGGTGTAATGTTTGCCGTAGGCTTCGAGCGTGCGTGTCCGCACCCAGTCGGTATCGAAATGCGGCCGGCCGAAACGGCGGATATCGACCGGCCAGAGATCATAGGGTGGCTCGCCCTTCGTCACCCATTCGGCAAGCGCCATGCCGGCGCCACCGGCCGAGGCGATGCCGAAGGCGTTGAAACCGGCGCCGACGAAGAAATTCTTTAGCTCCGGCGCCTCGCCGAGAATGAAGTTGCCATCCGGCGTGAAGCTTTCCGGGCCGTTCAACAGCTGCTTGACGCCGACGTTTTCCAGCGCCGGAACGCGGCCGAGCGCCTGTTCCATGATCTGCTCGAAATGGTCGAAGTTGCTGTCCAGCAGCGTGTAGTGGAAACCGTCGGGGATGCCGTTTTTCGCCCAGGGAATGGGGTTCGGCTCGTAGCCGCCCATGACGATGCCGCCGACCTCTTCCTTGTAATAGGTCAGGCGATCGGGATCGCGCAGCGTCGGCAGGTTGGAGGGCACGCCGAAGGATTCGGTGATGATGTATTGGTGCTCGACGGAGACCAGCGGCACGTTGACGCCGAAGCGGGCGGCGAAGGCACGCGTCCATTGACCGGCACAGACGACGACGCGCTCGCATTCGATGCGCCCTTGCGCCGTGATCACGGCACGAATCCTCCCCTTGTCGATTTCAAGGTCGAGGACTTCGGTATCCTCGAAGATCGAAACGCCCGACATGCGGGCGCCCCTTGCCAGCGCCTGGGTGATGTCGGAGGGATTGGCCTGACCGTCGGTCGGGAGGAAGGCGGCACCGACGAGATCGTCTATTGTCATCAGCGGCCAGAGATCGAAGGCTTCCTGCGGGGTCAGCAATTGCATTTCGAGGCCGAAGGACTGCGCGGTGGTCGCTTGGCGCCTGACCTCGGTCCAGCGTTCCTCGTTGCAGGCAAGGCGCAGGCCGCCATTCATCTTCCAGCCGGTGCCGAGACCCGTTTCCTCTTCCAGCCGCTTGTAGAGATCGACGGAATAGCCAAGAAGCTGGGTGATGTTGGCGCTGGTGCGCAGCTGGCCGACGAGGCCGGCGGCGTGGAAGGTGGTGCCCGAGGTAAGCTTCTTGCGCTCCAGCAGGACGGTATCGGTCCAGCCAAGCTTGCCGAGATGGTAGGCCGTCGAGCAGCCGATGATGCCGCCGCCGATAACCACGGCCTTTGCCGTCTTCGGTAATTCCTTCGTCATTTATTGATCCTGTTCAAAGGCTTGATAGGCGCGCTCGAAGCGCGCGAGATTTTCGGCCGTGTAGCCGGCGTAATCGAAATCGATGGTGGAATGGATTTCCGAAATCATGCTCCAGAGCGTCTCGCGCAGCAGCGAAGCGCATTTCATTGCGGCGTAGCGCCTGTTAAGATCATCGGTCAGCGGCCGGTCGAAATAGGTCTCCAGCATCGTGTGCTCGGCCGCTTCCGAGAACTCGTTGTTGGAGGCCAAACCGCCAAGATCGAAAAGCGGCGAGTTAAAACCGGCATAGTCCCAGTCGATCAGCCAGAGCCGCTTGCCGTCATCGAGAAAGTTGGCGGCCAGCAGGTCGTTGTGGCCGAAGGCAATCTCGAAAGGCCCTGCCGCTTCTTCCAGGGCCTCAGCCCTGCCGGTGAGCCCCGGCAGCAGAGAAAGATAGACGCTTTCCGACGCCTTCAGATTGGCGGCGTAATCGCGGATGACGTGGAAGACCCAGAAGATCATCGCCTGGCCGCGGAAATGCCGGGCGATGTCGCGATGGCAGGCGCGCACCAGCGGCAAGACCCGGGCGAGCATTTGCGGCGTCCTGATATCCTCCGGCGAAAGCGCCCGCGCCTCGATATATTCGAGCACCAACACGCCCGGCGAATGATGGATGACGGCAGGCGATATGCCGGCGGCATGCGCCGCGCGGCTTGCGGCAAGCTCGTTCTGCCTGTTGATGTGATGGATCGGAATATCGGTGCCGAGCCTGACCACGCAGCGCGCGACGGCATCGCTGACCAGATAGTTCCTGTTGGTGATGCCGCCTGCTATCGGCGAGATTGCGATCGGCCCCTGCCAGATGCCAAGCGCATGAATCCTATCTTCAGGCGTCATGCTCAACCCCCTTGCGGCCCCTCGTGAAATGATGGGCCAGAGGAGGATCGGCTGTCAAGCAGCCGCTACAGCGCCGCGCGCCTTTTCAGACGCGCAAAGGACGCTGTAACACTTTTAAATTACTGCATAATTTATCCTTAAATCGATTCCGATTTAAGGAATTATGCCGTGGGGTCAGATCGTCTTGCCGGACGCGTCGAAGACGTGACAGCGGGCCGGATCGAAGGAAGCCTTCACATTGGCGCCGCGCTCCACCTTCTGCTGGCCGTCAAGCGCGACGGTCAGGAGCTGGTTATCCGGCGTGGTGGTGTAGAGCATGGTGGCGCCGCCAAGATTTTCGACGAGATCGACATTGACGGTCGAGAGCGTGATGGCGCCTTCGGCCAGCGAAAGATGCTCGGGGCGAATGCCGAAGGTGACCTCCTCTCCTGCCCCGCCTTTCAGCCGGCGCGGCAGGCGGACGGAATTGCCGCAGACATGGATGCTGGTTTCGGTCTCGCCGACCTGCTCGATGCGGGCCTTCAAAAAATTCATCTTCGGGCTGCCGATGAAACCGGCAACGAAGCGGTTGGCCGGGTTGTTATAGAGATCGAGTGGCGCGCCAACCTGCTCGATACGGCCGGAATTCAACACCACGATCTTGTCTGCCATCGTCATGGCTTCGACCTGGTCATGGGTGACATAGATCATCGTATTGCCGAGGCTGCGATGCAGGCGGGAGATCTCGACGCGCATCTGCACGCGCAGTTCGGCATCGAGGTTCGACAGCGGCTCGTCGAACAGGAAGATCCGCGGCTCGCGCACGATGGCGCGGCCAATGGCGACACGCTGGCGCTGGCCGCCGGAGAGCGCCTTCGGCTTACGCTCCAACAGCTTCTCGATCTGCAGGATCTCGGCGGCGCGCTTCACCTTCGGCTGGATATCGGCCTTCTTGTAACCCGCCGTCTCCAGGCCGAAGGCGAGGTTCTTGTAGACCGACATATGGGGATAGAGCGCATAGGACTGGAAGACCATGGCGATGCCGCGCTTGGCGGGCGCCACCTCGTTCATGCGTTCGTTGTCGAGCAGCAGCCCGCCGCCGGTGATCTCCTCGAGACCGGCGATCATGCGCAGAAGGGTCGATTTTCCGCAGCCCGAGGGGCCGACAAAAACGACGAATTCGCCGGGATCGATCGTCAGATCGATGCCATGGATCACATCCAGCGAGCCGTAGCGCTTCTCGACCTTCTGAAGAACGACACTGGTTGCCATCTTCTCAAACCCTCTCTTCTTATTTTACCGGTTACTTCGTTCTTGCGCGCCAATCGGCGTATTTCGGACTGTCGGGACCAACCGGTAGCGGCACGTCAGCGCCGCTGTCGGAAGACTGGTAGATGGCGGTGACGAGTTCCAGCGCGCGGCGGGCGTCCTTCGTCGTCACCGGCAGCGGCGCATGGCCACTGAGGAAAGCGTGGAACTGGCCCATCTGCGTGGTGAAACGCGGCGCAACCGGCTGCCAGTCGCCAACCACCCGTTCGATCTGCTCCCGCACATCGTCATTCGCGGCGATGATCTTCCAGGGGTCCTTGCCGGGGGTATAGGGCTCGTGGCTGCTTTCGAAAGTGACATTCTCGAAGTGCAGCCTGAGCCGGCTAATCTGTTCCTGCGAACCAAGCGTACAAGACAGCGAGACAAAGGCGCCGTTTTCCATCAGCAAGCTGGCGGAGGCACAATCCTCGACCTCGATATCGTTGACACGGGTGGCGACGCGGCCGAAGACCCTGGCCGCCGGGCCCATCAGATGCATCAGCATGTCGTGCAGATGCAGGGCATGGGTGACGAGCACGCCGCCAAGCTCCGTCGCCCATTTGCCGCGCCAAGGCACGGCGTAATATTCCGGCTTGCGCAGCCAGAAGGTTTCGACCGAAGCGGTATAGGGCTTGCCGGCAATACCGGCGTCGATGATCCGCTTGGCCTTCTGAATGCCGTCGCCGTAACGGTACTGGAAGATCGGCATCAGCACGCCCTTGGCAGTCTTTTCCGCTTCCATGATGGTATCGACGGCGGCAAGCGAGCCCGTCAGCGGCTTTTCGCAGACGACATGTTTACCGGCAGCCAGGGCCGCGACCACCTGTTCCAGATGGATGCCGGGAGGGGTGCAGATATCGATGATTTCGATCGTGTCGTCGGCCAGCAGTTCCGCAAAAGAAGTGGTGCGCCGTTCGATGCCGAACTCGTCGCCGACCGCCGCCATGCGCTGCTCGTTCAGGTCGCAGATCGCCACGACCTTGAACTTATCGGAATGCGGCAGGTAACCTTCGACGATGTGGGAGCGGCCGATACCGCAACCAACGATCGCCACCGTCCTGATGCTCATGTCGCTCTTTCCCGTTATCGCCATCAACGCTTCATACCCGTCGTGGCGATGCCCTCGATCAGCAGGCGCTGGAAGAACAGGAAGAAGAAGAACACCGGCACGAGCGTCAGCGTCGACATGGCGAACAAACCGCCCCAATCCGATGCACTGGTGGAATCGACGAAGGTGCGCAGGCCGAGCTGGATCGTATAAGTGTTCATATCGTTCAGGTAGATCAGCGGACCGAAGAAATCGTCCCAGGTCCAGATGAAGGAGAAGATCGCAGCCGTTGCCATCACCGGCAGCGACAGTGGCAGCATGATTTTCCAGTAGATGCGCCAAGCGCTGCAGCCATCCATCATCGCCGCCTCATCGAGTTCGCGCGGGATGCCTCGGAAGAACTGCACCATCAGGAAGATGAAGAAGGCATCGCTTGCCAGGAACTTCGGCACGACAAGCGGCAGGATGGTGTTGACCCAGCCGAGATCGAGAAAGAGCACATATTGCGGGATCAGCGTCACGTGATAGGGGATCATCAACGTGCCGAGCATGATCGCGAACCAGAAGTTCCGGCCGACAAAACGCAGCCGCGCAAAGGCGAAGGCTGTCAGCGAACAAGCGATGACATTGCCTGTCACCACCAGCAGCGAGATGACCAGCGAATTCCAGAAGAACCGGCCGAAGCTGACATCGAGGCCGACCCAACCGCGCGCATAGGAGGAGAAATCGATCGACGACGGGATGAGCGAGGTCGACGAAAAGATCTCGTTTTCCGGCCTGACCGATGCCGAAACCATCCACAACAGCGGATAAAGCATTAAAAGTGAAGCAGCGATCAGCAGGGCGTGGATGATCAGCGACGCCGGCAGGCTGCGTTTGGTGATGTCGGATGGCGGCCTGGCCGCAGTGACGGAAGCGGTCATCTCAGTCATCGTAGTGCACCCAGTAACGCGAGGTCAGGAAAGAGAAGGCGGTGAAGATCGCGATGATCACCACCAGGATCCAGGCGAGCGCCGAGGCATAGCCCATGCGGAAATTGCCGAAGGCTTCCTGATAGAGGTAGAGAGTGTAGAACAGCGTCGAGTTGATCGGACCGCCGGTGCCGCCTGATATGATGAAGGCCGGCGTGAAGGCCTTGAAAGCATCAATCGTCTGAACGACGGCATTGAAAAAGATCACCGGCGTCAGAAGCGGCAGCGTGATCTTGTAGAATTGCCGGAACTTGGAGGCGCCATCGAGGCTCGCGGCCTCATACATATCCTGCGGGATCTGGCGCAGGCCGGCCAGGAAAATAATCATCGGCGAGCCGAACTGCCAGACGGAAAGAGCCACCAGCGTGTAGATCGAATAGTTCGGATGCGAGATCCAGCTTGGACCTTCGATGCCGAAATATGAAAGCGCGGCATTGACGAGGCCATCGCTGGCGAAAAGCTGACGCCAGAGCACGGCGATCGCCACGCTACCGCCCAGCAGTGACGGCAGATAGAAGATGGCACGATAGACCGACAGCCCACGCAAGCCGCGGTTCAGCGCCATGGCGACCAGCAATGCGAAGGTCAGCTTGAACGGCACCGAGAAGACGACATAGGTCAGGGTGACATGCATGGCGGCCGAGAATTTCGGGTCCGCCGTGGCGATGCGCACGTAATTCGCCATTCCCACCCACCGCGGCGACTGAAGCATGTCGAAGTCGGTGAAGGAAAGGTAGAGCGAAATCAGGGCCGGCCCGAGCGTCAGCCCGAAAAAGCCGATGAGCCATGGAAGAAGGAAGAGATAGCCGGGAGCATTGGCATTCCACAGACGCCTGAAGCGTCCTTCGGCCACGGCCCCCTGATATCTTTCCACATTGATGGCTCCTGCGGGCGTGCGCATCGCATTGCTCATACGGGATCAGCCTCGTGCGAGAATCTGCGTGATTTCAGCGACAAGCTGTTTGCCGCCGTCGGAGGGAGACAGCTGTCCGAAGCCGACCTGTTCGGCGATGTTGCGTAACATCAACTCACCTTCACCGGCGCCGGCAGGCGGCGGCGGCGGCAATTTGCCGGCGAGATCGCCCAGGCCGCTGACATAGGCCAGCGCAACCTTGCCGTTCTCATCAAGCTTCGCCGCGACGACCTCACGCATGGCGCTCGATTCCGGAATGCCGCGTTCGACATCCAGAAGCAGCGCTGCCTCGGGGTTCTTGACGAAGAAATTGACGTAGTCCACGGCCAGGTCCACGGCTTTCGACTGGGCGGAGACCGAGAAGAACATCGAAGGCTTGCGATAGTGGCCGCCCTTCGATTCCGGCTTAATGCGCATGTAGTTGGTCAGCGCCAGCTTGTCCTTGTTCATTGCCTGATAGGCGACGAACTGGTTGGAATGGGCAAAACCGGCGGCCGACTTGCCGAGCGAAACCGTGTTGGTGTCGATATCGTTCTTGTCGAGAGCCTGGACATCGGCAGGAACGCAGGCGCCGGCCGCACGGAACTTGGCCCACATGTCGTACCATTCGGAGGCATCGTCCACGTCGAAGGCGATCTTGCCGTCGGCGGTATAAAGCGCCTTGCCGCGCTGACGCAGCCAGTTTTCGAACAGCGGTTCGCCGCCGCTGCCGTCGGCCAAGCCGAACATGCCCTTGCGTTTGCCTGCCTTGGTGATCTCCGCACCCATGCGGGCGAACTCTTCCCAGGTGGTCGCCTGGGTCGGCAGATCGACGCCGGCCTCCTTGAAGGCGGTGGTGTTCAGGACCGTGGCGGCCGAATTCGCCCCGAGGCTGACGCCATAGAGATGGCCGTCGACGCTGCCGCCTTCGATCTGCGCCTTGTCGAAATCGTCGAGGTTGAGTTTGGCCGGCATATAGGATTCGAGCGGGGCGAGCGCGCCGCGCCGCGCATACTGGACGATATAGCGATAATCCATCTGGATGACGTCGGGCGCGTTGCGGCCGGCGACCTGGGTCGCAAGGCGCGGCCAGTAGTCGCCCCAGCCGAGGAATTCGCCGGTCACCGAGGTGCCTGGCTTCTTCGACTGATAGAGCTGCGACACCTTGTTGGTGCGATCCGCACGCGGCTGCGAGCCCCACCACAGGAGACGCAAGCGCGTTTCCTGTGCCAAAGCGCTGGTTCCCAGCGCCGAGAGCGAAAGAAGCGTCGCTCCTCCCGCAACGAAATTACGTCTGCTTACACGGAATGTCATTTCTTTTCCTCCTCCAAAGGGAAGCGCCTCCACACGCTTCCGGACCTAGTTACCCTTGCATAAATAACTAATTGGTTACAAGCTACGGGCAAAGCGGCGAGCGTGTCAAGCGGTGTCGCTCGCGGGCTTTTCAAATTCGGTTTTTACAATTTCGCACCGAAGGCTTATGAGCGCAACATGGGAAGGCGGAGGTGGAGAAATGAACGACAGCGGCGAGAACGGGGAAAAGAAAAGGTCTCGGCGCCCACCTGCCGAACGAACGGCCCAACGCGATCCGGAGCGGACGCGCGCCGCGATCCTTGACGCGGCAACCCGGGAATTTGCCGAAAACGGCATGGGCGGGGCTCGTGTCGACGCCATCGCCGAGCGCGCCGGCACCAACAAGCGCATGCTCTATCATTATTTCGGCGACAAGGAGCAGCTCTACCTCAGAGTGCTCGAAGAGGCCTATGTCGGCATCCGCACCGCCGAACGCGCGCTGCATATCGGCGACCGCAGCCCCGAGGAAGGCATCGGCGAACTGGCGCTCTTCACCTGGCGTTACTTCCTCCAGCATCCGGAATTCCTCAGCCTGCTCGGCACGGAAAATCTGCATCGGGCCCGCTGGCTGCGCCAGTCCGTCCGGCTCAAAGAATTGCATTCGCATTTGATCGGCGAGCTTTCGGACGTGCTCGAGCGGGGAAAGAAGCAGGGCGTCTTCATCGAGACCGCCGATCCCTTGCATGTCTACCTGACGATCGCCTCGCTCGGTTATTTCTACCTGTCCAACCAGTACACGCTTTCGACGATCTTCGGCCGCGACCTGATCGAGCCGACCCATCTCAATGCCTGGGAAAGGCATATCGTCCACGTCACGCTGACCTCGATCAAGCGCTAGACCCTTTCCGGGTTAGATTGCAGCATTCTGTCGGCTCAAACGGAGTCGGATGGCCGACCGGCCCGTTTCAGCCAACCCGAAGGGCCGGGCATCTTTCCGCCAGGGCAAAGGCGATCGCCTCGGACGTACCAAGGTATGCCCTTCGCCAATCGCCTTTGCCCTGACGAAAACCTGCTCCGGCAGAATGCCGCAATCTGACCCGGAAAGGCTCTGATCTCGAAATTCCGATTTGACTATTGACAGCCGCGCTGCTCTTCTGCCATCAAGTAACTGTTTAGTTACCGGCTCGGGAGGACCGGACGAGGATGCCCGCTCCCGCCGCAAAAATCTGCTGGGAGGAAAAAATGGCACGCTTGGGGATCATCTTGCACGGCGTCACCGGCCGCATGGGTTACAATCAACACCTGGTGCGTTCGATTCTCGCCTTCCGCGACGAGGGCGGCATTACGCTGAAATCGGGTGAGAAACTCGAGATCGACCCGATCATCGTCGGCCGCAACGGCGCCAAGATGGAAGAGCTGGCGAAGAAGCACGGCATCAAGCGCTGGTCGACGGATCTCGATGCCGCGCTCGCCAATCCCGGCGACACGATCTTCTTCGACGCCGGCACGACGCTGATGCGGGCCGAGCTGCTGTCCAAGGCGCTCGATGCCGGCAAGCATGTCTATTGCGAAAAGCCGATTTCCGACGATCTTCAGGTGGCACTCGACCTTGCCCGCAAGGCGCGCGGCTCCGGCCTCAAGCATGGCGTCGTGCAGGACAAACTCTTCCTGCCCGGCCTGCGCAAGCTGGCGCTGCTCAGGGATTCCGGCTTCTTCGGCAAGATCCTCTCGGTGCGCGGCGAATTCGGCTACTGGGTTTTTGAAGGCGATTGGGGCGTACCGGCCCAGCGCCCGTCCTGGAACTACCGCAAGGGCGACGGCGGCGGCATCATCCTCGACATGCTCTGCCACTGGCGCTACGTGCTCGACAACCTGTTCGGGGAGGTCAAAGCCGTATCCTGCCTCGGTGCTACGCATATTCCGCGCCGCATCGACGAGCAGGGCAAGCCCTATGACTGCGACACCGACGATGCGGCCTATGCGACCTTCGAGCTCGAAGGCGGCGCGATCGCGCAGGTCAATTCCTCCTGGGCCGTCCGCGTCCGCCGCGACGACCTCGTCACCTTCCAGGTCGACGGCACGCATGGTTCGGCCGTCGCCGGTCTGACGAAATGCTGGAGTCAGCACCGCGTCAACACGCCGAAGCCGGTTTGGAATCCGGACCAGCCGCAGACGATCGACTTCTACAAGACCTGGGATGAGGTTCCAGACACGCAGGCCTTCGAAAACGGTTTCAAGGCGCAGTGGGAAATGTTCATCCGCCATGTCGTCGAAGACGCGCCGTGGCCCTATGGCCTGGAAGCCGGCGCCAAGGGCGTGCAGCTTGCCGAACTCGGCCTGAAATCCTGGGCCGAGCGTCGCTGGCTCGACGTTCCCGCACTGGAGTTCTGAGCCGTGACGACGATCAATCTCCCTCTCGACGGCAAGATCGTTCCCTACACGCTGACCGGCACGCCGATCGTGCTCGCCAAGCGCGACGCCAAGGCCTTTCCGCGCATCGCCTTTGCCGCCGCCCATGTCGTCGCCGATCCGCTCGCCGACAACGATCCCTGGCTGACGCCGGCGATCGATTGGGAGCGCACGCTCGCCTTCCGCCATCGGCTCTGGGATCTCGGCCTCGGCGTTGCCGAAGCGATGGATACGGCGCAGCGCGGCATGGGCCTCGGCTGGCCGGAAGCGCGCGACCTCATCCGCCGGGCGCTCAGTGAGGCGGCCGGCCGCAAGGATGCGCTGATCGCCTGCGGCGCCGGCACCGACCATCTGACGCCGGGACCCGACGTCACTATCGACACGATCCTCAGGGCCTACGAAGAGCAGATCGAAACCGTGGAGGCGGCCGGCGGCCGCATCATTCTGATGGCAAGCCGGGCGCTTGCCGCTGCCGCCAAAGGGCCGGACGACTACATCCGCGTCTATGACCGGATCCTCCGCCAGGTCAAGGAACCTGTCATCATCCATTGGCTCGGTGAAATGTTCGATCCGGCGCTCGAAGGTTACTGGGGCAATGGTGATCATATCAAGGCAATGTCCACCTGCCTCGAGGTAATCGAAGCCCATGCCGAAAAAGTCGACGGCATCAAGATCTCGCTGCTCTCCAAGGAGAAGGAAGTGGCAATGCGCCGCCGGCTGCCGAAAGGCGTGCGCATGTATACCGGCGACGATTTCAACTATGCCGAACTGATCGCCGGCGACGAAGAGGGCCATTCCGACGCACTGCTCGGCATTTTCGATGCCATCGCTCCGGCAGCCTCGGCGGCCCTCGAGGCGCTCGGCCGCAAGAGCAACCATGAATTCTTCGACCTGCTGGAGCCGACCGTGCCGCTGTCGCGCCACATCTTCAAGGCGCCGACCCGCTTCTACAAGACCGGCGTCGTCTTCCTCGCCTATCTCAACGGCCTGCAGGATCATTTCGTCATGGTCGGCGGCCAGCAGAGCACGCGCTCGCTGACACATCTGGCCGAACTCTTCCGCCTGGCCGACAAGGCCCGGGTTCTCGCCGATCCGGAACTCGCAACGACGCGCATGAAACAGGTGCTTGCCGTCCACGGCGTCAACTGAAGCACGGGCTGCTGCATAATTTTGTCCTTAAGTCGGAACCGATTTGAGGACAAAATTATGCAGCAATTCAAAGTGCTACAGCGTCCTTTGCGCGTCTGAAAAGACGCGCGGCGCTGTAGTGACGGGAGGAGAATGACATGCAGGTCGAAGGACTTTCGATCAATCTGGCGACGATCCGCGAGCAATGCGGTTTTGCCGAGGCCGTCGATATCTGCCTGAAACACGGCATCACTTCGATTGCGCCGTGGCGCGACCAGGTCGCCAAGGTCGGTCTCGACGAGGCGGTGCGGATCGTCAAATCGAACGGCATCAAGCTGACCGGCCTTTGCCGCGGCGGCTTCTTCCCGGCGGCGAACGATGCCGACTGGCAGAAAAACCTCGACGACAACAGGCGGGCCATCGATGAGGCGGCAGCGTTTTCCGCCGATTGCCTCGTGCTCGTCGTCGGCGGTCTGCCGGATAGTTCGAAGGACATCGCCGCCGCGCGCCGAATGGTGTTCGACGGCATCGCCGCCGTTTTGCCGCATGCGCAGGCTGCCGGCGTGAAGCTCGCCATCGAACCGCTGCATCCAATGTATGCCGCCGACCGTGCTTGCGTAAATACGCTCGGCCACGCGCTCGATATGTGCGAGCAGCTCGGCGAGGATGTCGGCGTTGCGGTCGATGTCTACCATGTCTGGTGGGATCCCGATCTTGCCAATCAGATCGCTCGCGCCGGGCGCATGAAACGTATTTTTGCCCACCACATCTGCGACTGGCTGGTGCCGACAAAGGACATGCTGCTCGACCGCGGCATGATGGGCGATGGTGTGATCGACCTCAAAGGCATAAGACGGATGGTGGAGGCCGCCGGTTTCTTCGGCGCTCAGGAGGTGGAGATCTTTTCGGCCGAAAACTGGTGGAAACGCCCGGCCGACGAAGTGATCGCCACCTGCGTCGAGCGCTTCAGGAGCTGCTGCCAGGCCTGATTTCAGTATTTGTTTCATCACGTATGCAGGAGGATCATTCGATGGAGAAACACCGTTTTGCCTTGATCGGCACGGGAAACCGCGGCACCACCATGTGGGGCAAGGATCTGCTTGCCGGCTGGCGCGAGCATGTCGACCTGACCGCCATTGTCGAGAAGAATTCGCTGCGCGGCGAGCGCGCCCGCAACATGATCGGCAGCAATGCGCCGCTCTACGAAAACATCGATTCGATGCTTGCTGAGCAGAAGCCGGATCTCGTCATCGTCTGTACGCCCGACCATACGCATGACGATATCGTCGTGCGGGCGCTGGAGTCCGGCATCGACGTCATCACCGAAAAGCCAATGACGACCTCGGTCGAGAAGATTCGCCGGATTCTGGATGCCGAAAAGCGCACTGGTCGCCGGGTCGACGTGTCCTTCAACTATCGCTATGCGCCGACGGCCGCGAAGATCAAGGAATTGCTGAATGCCGGCGAGATCGGCCGAGTCACCTCAGTCGATTTTCATTGGTATTTGAACACTAAGCACGGCGCCGACTACTTCCGCCGCTGGCATGCCTATACGGAAAATTCCGGCAGTCTGTTCGTCCACAAGGCAACGCATCATTTCGATCTGCTGAACTGGTACCTCGACAGCGATCCCGATGCCGTCACCTCTTTCGCCGACCTGCAGAATTACGGCCGCAAGGGCCCGTTCCGCGGCCCGCGCTGCAAGCTCTGTCCGCACGCGCATGAATGCGACTATTATCTCGATCTCGAGGCCGATCCCTTCCTTGATTCACTCTACGAGGATCCCTCGAAGATCGACGGCTACTTCCGTGACGGCTGCGTCTTCCGCGAGGACATCGACATTCCCGATACGATGGTGGTGTCGCTCCGTTACCGCAACAATGTCCACGTCTCCTATTCGCTGAACACCTTCCAGCCGATCGAAGGCCATCACCTTGCCTTCAACGGCACCAAAGGGCGGATCGAGCTTCGCCAGTATGAAGCCCAGCCCTGGGAAGAGCCGAAGCAGGACACGATCCTGCTCATCCGCAATTTCCCTGATGGTAAGGAGGCAGTGGAGCGCATCGTTGTTCCGCATTTCACCGGCGGCCATTACGGCGGCGACGACCGGATGCGTAACATGATCTTCAAGCCCGATATGGAAGACAAGCTTGCGCAACGCGCCGGCACGCGGGCGGGCGCCATGTCGGTGCTTTGCGGCATTGCGGCGCTGGAGAGCTCGCGCACCGGCAAGGTGGTCAACATTGCCGATCTCATGCCCGAACTTGCCAATGACGGTTCGCCAAATTCGCTGAGGACGTCGCGCTGATACCCTTCGCCTGAGCCCGCCTCAGGCGATGTTTTCGAGATTTGCCTGGTGGATCTGGTAAAGCAGCGGCTGGCCGGTCACGAAGCGTTCTATTTCATCCACCGCCATCTCGCCGAGGCGCGCCCGTTCCAGCCCGATGGCGCCGGCAATATGCGGCGTCAGAAAGACATTCGGCAGATCGTAGAAAGCGGAGCCCGCCTCCGGGATCTCCGGGTCGGTGACGTCGAGGACCGCGTCGATACGGCGGGTCTTCAGCACCGAAAGCAGGGCGGCCTCATCGATGAGAATGCCGCGTGCCGTGTTGATGAGCGTCGCGCCGTCCTTCATCAGCGACAGCCTTCGCGCATCGATCATATGCTGTGTCGACGGCAGCGACGGCGCATGCAGGGAAACGATATCCGCCTGCCGCATCAATTCGTCGAGATCGACCTTTTCCGTTCCGAGGGCCGCTGCCTCGGCGGCATCAAGCGTCGGGTCGGCGAGCAGCAATCTATAGTCAAAGGGTTTCAGGAGCTCGATCACGCGCCGGCCAATGCGCGAAGCGCCGACGATGCCGACAGTGCGGCGGTAGTTTCCGATCGCTTCGCGCTGCATCAAATGTGTCCGGTTGCGATTTCGGTCGGCGACGTAGAGGTCGCGGAAACGGAAAACACGCTTGCCGGCGAAGATGATCGCCGCCAGCGTGAATTCGGCCACCGGCACGGCGTTGGCCTCGGCCGAATGGCTGACCGGGATACCGGCTTCGAAGATGGCGTCGTCGATGACGCCCTTTACCGTGCCCGCGGCATGGACGATGAGCTTCAGATGCGGTGCTGCGGCGAGGATTTCAGGCCCGACATAGGGCCCGCCCCAGCCGGTGATCAGGATTTCGGCTTGGGCCAGCAGACGCCTCGCACGCTCGTCGTCGAAGCGCTGTAGCGGCTCAGAATCCAGCAGGCGACCGATGCCGCCCAGGCGGCGCAGGACCTCATCCGGCAGGACATGCTGCGTGCGCGACGGTTGCATGGCAAGGATAATGGCCGGCTGGCTCATGGCATTTGTCCGGGCGCTTCGATGGCACTGACTGTCACGCCCTTTTCCCTCACCAGGGCCTCCAGCGCTGCAATCTCAGGCGCTTTCGGCGGTCTCGTCCAGGCAGACAAGAGGGCGGCGGGATCGTCAAGCGCCAGCACTGCCGTCATCAGGATGGTTTCACCGGTCGGAATCTGCCCGCGCAGCTGCGGCACGAGGGTTTTCGCGACGATCACATTGGTGTTGGGCATTGCCTTCTGGACAACACCCGAACGTTTGACCGAAGAGCCGAGATCGAGAATGCCTGTGAAGTCGGCTTCGCCGACCGCATAGGCAAACCCACCCGAAGCGGACAGGGTATCCAGCTCAAAGTCCCGGCGGCCGATGGCAAATCCGCCTTCGGCAATCCGTAGCGGCCGGCTTGTCCTGATCCTATGGAGGCGGATATGCCAAGGTGCAGCGGGCACCAGCCAGGTTTCAACGTCGACATCGGCAAAAGGCGACCATTTCGCATAAAGCACCTCCCCTGCGAGCTTGGCTTCCTCGTTCGTTTCGCGGACGCGGTAGTGCAGGCCGTCATCGCTGAAGGCAAGCGCTGAATCGAAGGCGGCAAGCGCAAAGGCACGCTCATCGGCCTCGACGCTGAAGCCGTAGCGGGCCGAATAGGCGAACTTCGCATATTTTTCCGTGCCGCACCGCATCTGCAGGTTTTCCTGGCCGGACGACAGCGCAATGACATCGCCGCCCGCCCGCATGATCACCATGCCGGGATGACGTTGGGGGACGATCTCAGGTGCTTGTTCCGGCACTTTCTCCTTCGCCGTCCAGAATGGGTGATCCTCAGCGATCGCCAGCGGCAGGAAGGCCTTGAAGGCCCAGTAAGGCGAGCCGGCGGAATTGTAACTCTCCGACATCAGCAGGTTCGGATAGCCGAAACCGATCGACAGCACACCGTCGCGATCGGCAATCGGCTTGTCCTTCCACCAGCGCAGATGCTGCAGGCAGAGATGCTTGACCTCGCCCCAGGGCAGAGCCTCGAGATCGGCAAAGGCGAGCGCCGACCAGAAGCCGGCGCAGGCAAAACGATAGGTCAGGCTGCGGCCGAAGGGGATCGTCGCCCCGTCGGCGGCAAACCAATGCCGGAAATCGCGAGCGAAGAGGACCGCGCGCTCGCGGTAGCGCTTTGCATAATCGTCGTCGACGAGCTTCGAATAGATCAGGCCATAGAAATGCATGGCGAAGGGAATGTAGTGGTCGATGCGGCGGACGTTTCCGTCGCGATACCAGCCGTCGCCGATATAAAAGCCTTCGAGCTCCTCAAGATATTGCCGCGTCAGGCTGCGGTCGAAATCGGCGCCGAGACGATCGAGCGCGATATCGACAAAGATCCGGAAGAATTTCCAATTGTTGTCGGCATAATCGAACTGCCGGGCATGCTTGAGATAGGCGATGACATTGCTACGGGCGCGCGCATCGAGCGGCTCCCAGATCTTTTCGGGCACCAGAGCCAGCGCAAAACCCAGAGCCGCAAGCTCGACCATCCGCTGGTCGCGGCCATTGACCGTTCCCCAGTATTCGGGATGGGCGGGATCGGTGCCGTTTGCGAGACCTTCGGCAAAACGATGCCAGTGGGCGAATTCGCCGTTGCCGGCGCCAAGCGGCGCCAAGCCCCAGAGCGGGCGGGCGAACCCTTCCAGATCGGCCGCCGCCCGGTCGAAATGGGCGCCGCCGCCATTGAGCGTGACGCGGGCATAACCGTTCGAGAAACAGGCAAGCAGCGGATCGAAGAGCGCAAGCAGGGCGCGGCTCATATCGGCGCGGGTTTCCAGCGGATTGCCTGCGAGTGGGTTGGCGCCGGCGGGATCATAGGTCATCGGTATCACTCACGGGTTCTAGAGCATGATGCCGAAAAGTGTGAGCGGTTTTCGGACGACATCATGCTCTAACTATCTAATTTAGAACAGGATTCAGATTCAGGCCGACCCGCCTAAATCATCCTGTTCTAGGCGTTCGGAACGGTCCCTCCCGGAATGGGAACGACCGCCTGGCAGATGTGGCGCGCGGAGGCCGTCCTGTTGCGGAAACGGGACAGCATCAGCGAAACGGCTTCGCGCCCGAGGGCGGCGCGGTCGACACGCATGGTGGACAGCGCCGGATTGGTCATCAGCGCGCAGGGCAGATCGTCGAAGCCGACAATCGCGAAATCCTCCGGCACACGCAGCCCGGCCTCGGTGACGGCCTCGAGCACGCCGACGGCGATGAAATCATTCATGCAGAAGGCGGCGGTAAAGCCGGCATTCTCGGCAAGTGCTTCTGCCGTGCGTTCATGCGCCTCTCGGCTGGCGCTGCCTTGAAGAGCCAGGGACACGAGACGGCCCTCGGCGCCGGGCGCGGCGGCGATCGCCGCCTCGAAGCCGCGCACGCGCTCCCGGATCGTATGGCGGTGAGAGCCGCTCAGATGCAGGATGCGGCGATGGCCGGCCTTTATCAGTCGGCTGGTCGCCTCATAGGCGCCAAAGAAATTAGCCGGCGAAACGCCATCGAACTGCATCCTCGGATCGGTGCCGTTGACAAGAACCGTGGGCGTCATGCTGGCTTGCAGCCAGTCGCGCAACATCTCGTTCGGGTCGATACCGACGAGAAAGAGACCTTCAGCGCGCGCGGTCTGCATATAGTCGCGCACGGCATCCGGGGTGGTTCGGTCCTCGCGGACGAGCCGGACTTCGAAGGGCATGCCCGCTTCGGCAGCGCCGGCGCGCAGGCCGTCGACGATCGCTTCATAAAAGACGCTGAGAGTGCCGGTGACGCCGTCGCTGGCAATCAGCGCCAGTCCCCCGGCAACGGCTTCGGAAGCAGGCTTGACGGGATAGCCGTTCTCGGCTGCCACCTTCAATATCTGCCGGCGCACGCTTTCGCTGATACCAGGTTCGTTGGCGAGCACGCGTGACACCGTGGAGACCGAGACGCCGGCCAATGTTGCTATATCGGCTTGACGCGGCCGTCTGATTTTTTGGTCGTTCATGGGGCAAACATTATGCAAATAATGCAAATTTGCAAGAAAATGGTTACTTCTTGCAATAAATATTTTTTTGCGTACTCTATTTGCCGAAGTGCCCCGCAACGCCGTTGGAGGATGGCAGCGGGCAGTTGGGACAAGGAGGATTATCAATGCAGGTCAATCGCCGTTCATTTCTGATGGGTTCAGCCGGTGCGGCCGCCGGTCTCGCCCTTGGTGCCGGAAGCGCCATTCCGGCCTTTGCCGAAGACGCACAGCTCCGCGCCATGTGGTGGGGATCCAACGACCGCGCCAAGCGCACGCTTGAAGTTGCCAAGCTCTATCAGTCGAAGTCGCCTGGCGTCACTCTCGTCGGTGAATCACTTTCGGGCGACGGCTACTGGACGAAGCTCGCAACGCAGATGGCCGGGCGCTCGATCGCCGACATCTTCCAGCTCGAGCCGGGAACAATTTCAGACTATTCGAAGCGCGGCGCCTGCCTGCCACTCGATGAATTCGTCCCCTCCACGCTGAACGTTCAGTCCTTTGGCGCCGACATGCTGAAACTGACCACCATCGACGGCAAGCTCTATGGTGTTGGCCTCGGCCTCAATTCCTTCTCGATGTTCTTCGACACAGTCGAATTCGAAAAGGCAGGCATCCCATTGCCGACGCCCGACCTCACCTGGGATGAGTACGCCAAGCTCGCCGTCGAACTCGCCAAGTCTTCCGGCAAGGGCGGCGGCCCCTATGCGGCGCGCTACGCCTATGTGTTCGATGCCTGGTTGCGCCAGCGCGGCAAGAGCCTCTTTGCGAGAGAAAGCGTTGGGCTCGGTTTCACGGCCGACGATGCCAGGGAATGGTTCGACTACTGGGAGAAACTGCGCAAAGCGGGTGGCACCGTTGCTGCCGACGTGCAGACGCTCGATCAGAACACGATCGACACCAATTGCCTTGGTCTCGGCAAATCGGTGATTGGCATGGCCTATTCAAACCAGATGGTCGGATATCAACTGATCATCAAGAACAAGCTTGGCATCACCATGCTGCCACGGGAAAAGAAGGGCGGTCCGTCCGGCCATTATTACCGTCCGGCACTGATCTGGAGTGTGGGCGCTACGAGCAAGCATGGCGAAGCTGCCGCGAAATTCATCAGCTTCTTCGTCAACGATCCCGAAGCCGGCAAGATCCTTGGCGTGGAACGCGGCGTGCCAATGTCGCCTACCGTGCGCGAAGCCATCCTGCCGCAACTCAACCCGACAGAGCAGGAAACGGTCAAATACGTGAATCTGCTCAAGGATCAGGTCGGCGAATATCCGCCACCGGTGCCGATGGGCGCAACCCAATTCGACCAGCGCGTGCTGCGCCCGCTTTGTGACGAACTCGCCTTCGAACGGATTTCGCCCGCCGATGCGGCGACCCGGCTCATCGAAGAGGGTAAGGCAACGATCAAGGGATGATCGGTCGCCCGACATGAGGAGAGGCCCGCAACACCCCGGCGGGCCTCTCCGTTTTTCAAGCCTCTGTTTTCCGGACTATCAGTTGCCCAGGTTTTCGGCCACGCGCCAGTCCGGCCGGCCAAGATCGAACGGCCATGCATGCACATCCCGGTCGTTGAAATAGACGACCTCCTGCAGATTCGGGAAGGCGCTCTGCTTCAAGGTGGCAGTTTCGATCCACGGCCTGATATAGGCGTCGCCGCCTTCATAGCCCAGCTCCGCCACCCAGATCGGCTTTCCGTAGCCGGCGACGAGATCATATCCCTGCTTCAGCGCTTCCGAGAACGTTCGGTGCTCATTGTAGGCGAGTTCGTCGTAGCGCTGCAGGCCGAAGACCGAGAGCCCAACGAGGTCGACATAATCGTCGCCGGGATAATAGGCCTCAAGGCCAGGCTCTCCCTTTGGTGACCACATGAGCTCGGTGCTGGGCGCCTCCTGGCGGACGATGTCCATCATCCGCTTGTAGGCCGTGATATAGTCCTGCGGGCTCCAGCCGGACCATGAGAACCGCCCTGACTTGTCCTCCATCTCCTGTCCCCAGCGGACGATCACCGGGCTTTTCAGCTCAGATATCATATGCGCGATCGAACGCATGTTGACATCATAGTCACCGCGCAGAACCTTGGCGCGAAGCTCTGCGGAGGTCAGCCGCCAATCGACGTCCCAAGACCATGGCTCCACGGTGATCAGCAGGTTGCGGCCTCTGGCCTGCGCATAGGCATCGGCGACGCGCAACGTCTCGAGATCGACGTCCTCCCATGGCAGAAACAGGGCTTCGGTCGCGACATTCGCCTGCGCGCCGAAATCGCCGTGCGGATCGTAGGCCCCGAACTTAATGCCGTCGGTATGAAGGACAGGGCGCTTATCGATGATCGTCCGCACGGCCGCCGCCGGGTTCGGGGCAATGCCGGCATATTGCACTTCGCTTCGGCCCGGCAGATCCGCGACGCACAACAGCAACAGCGCTAACGCGGCGGTCGAGAGGTTTTTTTTCATCAGCTTCTTCATGGCTCACCCTCCTTTTCGGGCTACTTCCTGGCTCAGCAGGATCTGCTTCACTTCGCTTGCCTTCGCGCTCACGGTGTCCATGGGGACGAGCTTGCCGAACTCGTCGTCCGGGAGTCCCGATGCATGGCGGAAGACGTACCACTTGCCGTCCGGCTGGCGCCGCTGATAGATCGTGTTGCCGATCTTGCGATGCCCGAAACAGGTGCTGGCGCGGGCCGCGCCCTCGGCATTCGTCCAGGTGGCGCGCATGCAGAGTTGGCCGAGATCGTCGACCACCCATCTGCCTTCGGCGAAGGACGGCCTCCCCTTATCATTGCTCCAGGCGACGAACCGCCGGCCCTCATCGAAGAAACGGCCGCCGCCGGTGTTCCAGGTCCAGGTCTTGTCGCCATAGATCCGATAGAGCTCATAGGCGCTGAGCGGCGTCGGCGCCTTCATTTTGGCAACCTCGGCGCCGTGCGCTGCCACCGGCAGGCACAGGCTGAGAGCAAGCGCTGCTCCCCATAGTCTCGATCCGATACTCATTACATCCTCCATACTCGACACCTGCCGGTTCCGCCGGCTCACGCACCCTGTTCGTCTCGGCCGGTTCTGCCGAAACCATTCCATCTCAGGTGGAATTTCACGATCCTGGTCTTGCCGCCGCCGAGGCCGGCGCCGGCCACGGCAAATTGCGTTTCGGTGAAACTGACAAACGTCTGGCCGTGCGAAAGAGCTTCGAGGCCGCGCAGGCCGTGGCTCCCCGCCTGCGTGCCGCCAGCGACGAAAATCGCCAGTCCGGTGGCTGTCGCAAGCCACAGCCCGCGCGATTGCGGCAGCAGCGGCAGATCGTTTTCGACCGCATGGCGAACGACGATCAGCACCGTCAGCGACAGGTAGACCGAGAGGTTGATCATGGCGAAAACATAAAAACCCTGGGCGGCCGCGGCATCGGTCGCAAACATCATTGCAGCGGCGGAAAGGGCAGCGAGCCCGATATAGGGCGCGATGACGCGCAGCGGCAAAGACCGCTGCTGCTGCTTTCCCTTCGGCGTGATGCGGAAATCGACGAAGGAGCCGCAGATATAGTCGCGAACAGCGGCAAGACTGCCGGCCAACGACCACGGCCAGCGCAGAAAGGTGAAGGCAAGCCCTTCCCAGCCGAGCAGTTTCGCATCGTGCGGCCTGAAGGTTGCCGTTGCCCGCCAGAAGAAGGCAAACAGCGTCAGTACGATCGACATCGGCACGAAATGCAGCAGGAAATCCGGATAGGTGACATTGACGAAGACACGGCCCGTCAGCAGCGCGGCAACCGGCAGCAGGAACATCATGGCCATGAAGACGGAAAAGAGCGGGTACCAGAGCTGCGAGAACACGAACTGGAACCTCAGCCGCCAAGGCAGGTGCATGATGTGGCGGCGGGAATGTTGCAGCAGAATGGTGACCAGGCTGCGCGACCACTGGAATTCCTGGACGACGAGATCGGTGAAGTTCGCCGGTCCGTCGCCATGAGCGATCGCATCGACCGCATGCACGCCACGCCAGCCGCCGGCATTCATCATCAGCGTTGTCGAATGGTCTTCCGCAAGTTCTGGGCCGAGGCCGCCGATCTGACGAAGGGCTGATGTGCGAACCGCATAATGGGAACCGATGCAAAGAGGCGCCCAGCCATTGTTGTAACCCGTCTGCAGCGAACCGTGCAGGCTTGCCTCGGCATAGAGCCTGCCGCGCGCCGCCCAGCTTGCCCCGGCATTGGCATCGCAGATGCTGGGAGCGGAGACATAACCGATGCCGGGATCGGCAAAGGGGCGCAGGACTTCACGGAGGTAGGTCGGCGTCGGCACATGGTCGGCATCGAACTGGGCGACGAAATCGTAGCGCGCATAACCGAAGTGATCGTAGAAATAGGCGAGGTTGCCTTCCTTGCAACGCGTCCGGCGCGGCCAGGTGGTGCGATGATACTCCGCCACACCCTTTCGGGTGGAGATCAGCACGCCGTGCGCCGCACACCAACGCCTGGTTTCCTCCGAAGGGTCCTCGTCAGCCAACCAGACATCGAAATCGACGCCGATCTGGTCGAGCATCGCCTGCAAAGTGGTGCGGACGACGGCAAAGGGCTCGGACGGCACCTTGGTGACGACCATAGCCACCCGCCCTTCCGGCAGCCCTGCGCGAGGGCTGACCGTCCTCGCATCGACAAAGATCAGGATGAAATAGGCCGGTACAAGCGTGATCCAGGCAAGCACGAGGGTGACGAGCACGAATGTGGCCCAAGAAATGATATGGGCGGACTGGCACCACCAGATCCAGAAAAAGCCGAGTGCCGTCAGCCAGCAGAGAATGCCGAAGCCATAGGCGACACGGTTCCAGCCGGTGAAAACAAGATCGAATGCATCAGCATTGACGGCTTTGGCGGTCCTGACGCCATGGCCGATTTGCGAAACATTGCTCATGCCCTCATCTCCAGCCCGAAGGTGGGGCCGGCAGTGCGGATGATCGTATCGATATCCGAGAAAGCCGGCGCGAAGCCGAGTTCCGCTTTCGCCCTTGCGGTATTGGCAAAGAGGATCGGCGGATCGCCGGCGCGGCGGGAGCGATAACGCACGGGGACTTCGCGGCCGCTGGCGCGACGGATCGCCTCGAGAATCTCGCGCACCGAGGTGCCCCGGCCGGAGCCGAGATTGACGCTGAGCGAGCCGCCGTCCGCCATCAGATGATTGACGGCGGCGAGATGCGCCTGCGCGAGATCGCTGACATGAATATAGTCGCGAACGCAGGTTCCGTCCTCGGTTGCATAATCGGTGCCGAAGATATCAAGCCGCTCCAACCTGCCGGCGGCAGCGAGAAGGGCGCGCGGGATGAGATGGGTCTCGGGTTGATGGCGCTCGGCAAGCTCACCATCAGGGTCGGCTCCGGCCGCATTGAAATAACGCAATGCGGCAAAGCGGATGCCGTAGGCGGCGGCAAAGTCCTCCAGCGCCATCTCGAAGATCAGCTTGGTGCGCCCATAGGGATTGACCGGATGCTGTGGGCTTTCCTCCCGTATCGGCAATGAAGCGGGGACGCCATAGGTGGCGCAACTGCTCGAAAAGACGATCCGATCGATCTCCTGATCGAGGCAGGCCTCGAGCAACGTCAGACTGCCGACGACGTTATTCCGGTAATATTTCCTGGGCATGTCGACGGATTCGCCGACATAGGCATTGGCACCACAATGGATGACGCAATCGGGCGAAAACTCCGCAAGAGTCCGGCGCAACGCGGCGGCATCGGCAAGCTCAGCCCGGATGAGCGGCCCCCAGCGTACACTGTCGGCATGTCCCGTGGAGAGATTGTCGTAGGTAACCGGGATCATGCCGGCGCGCGACAGCGCTTTGCAGATATGACTGCCTATGAAACCGGCGCCGCCGGTGACGAGAATGTAGCGGGGCATCTCATAGGACCTCCGCCTTCTCTGTGCCGGCCAGCAGTCCGTCGAAATATTCGACGGTGCGAGCCAGGCCGGCTTCGAGCCCGATGCGGGGCTTCCAGCCAAGATCGGCCATGGCGCGGGAAATATCCGGCCGCCGCTGACGAGGGTCGTCGGTGACCGCAGGCAGGTGGACGATCCGAGAACGCGAGTTCGTCAGGTCCCGGATGATTTCCGCCAGGCGTCGAACGGTCATTTCGGTTGGATTGCCGAGGTTGATCGGGCCGTTGCAGGCGCTGCCCGCGGCCGAAAAACGCAGGAAACCCTCGATGAGATCGTCGACATAGCAGAAAGAACGGGTCTGCTGACCATCGCCATAGATCGTCAGGTCGGCATTGCGCAGGGCCTGCACGATAAAATTGGAAACCACCCGCCCGTCGTCCAGGCGCATGCGCGGTCCGTAGGTATTGAAGATGCGGCCGACCTTGATGTCGACACCGTAAGTCCTGTGGTAATCGAAGAACAGCGTTTCGGCGCTGCGCTTGCCTTCGTCGTAACAGCCGCGCGGTCCGATCGGGTTAACATTGCCGAAATAGGATTCGTGCTGCGGGCTCTGGGTTGGGTCGCCATAGACCTCCGACGTCGACGATTGGACGACGATCGCACCGGTCTTTCGCGCGCAATCAAGGGTATTGACGGCGCCAAGCACGTTGGTGAGCAGCGTTCCCACGGGATCCCGTTGATAATCGGGCGGAGAGGCGGGGGAGGCGAAATTGAAGATGAGCGACGCGTCAATATCGAAGGGCTGCCTAACATCGTGCTCGACGATGCGGAAGCGGGTGTTCGATGCAAGATGAGCGACATTCGCACGGCGGCCGGTCGAAAAATTATCGAGGCATGTGACGCTGTGGCCGCGCTGCAGGAGCCTTTCGCAGAGATGTGAACCGAGGAAGCCGCCCCCGCCATTCACAAGAACGGTGCGTCGCCCTTGGAGCACCGGTATGCCTGACACTTTAGAATTGCCTTCGTTGGGAACGAAACTACGCATTACAAACTCCTTCCCAGGTATTTAGTCTTTTGATTTATTTATGCGCCTCAAGTCTTCCTTATCCGCCTGGATGTTCGTGAACCCTCCTATCAAGACGTGAATAACTTTGTAGTTATTCTTCGGATAACTGAATTACTACTCAAATGATAAGACGATTAGCGTGAAGGTCAACTTTAAAAATTCCAAGTATCCAAAATAATTACACAAGTATTCTTCAAGATAACGAATGATTAATCACTCTAGTCATTTTCCGATCCGCAACAACGCCTCTCACTCGCCGCTTAAGCTTCACTCAATGCAGCTAATATACGAGGGAAGGCGGGAGATTGGCCGCGCTCAACGGCACGGCCGGTCTTGCATCCTGAAGCGCCATATGCGAGGGGTTTTGGCCATGTTAGAAAAACAAGATACACCGCAGCTGAAAGGCCGGCGTTTCCGCTTGGCGATGTTCGTCTGGGGAACGGCGCTCGTTGCAATCGGACCAACGGCTTGCGCGGTCGTTGATGACGATATCGCGGTCGTCGCGAAAAAGAACATCGTCGTGGTCGAGGCACCGCGCGTCTCGAAGGCCTATGCCTATCCGGCAAATCGGGCCGAGCGCCCGACTGCAGCAACGGCCCGCAGCGTAGCCTATCATGGCTCGGCGCCTTATATCTGCTCTCCAAGCGGCTTCGGACAGAAGTCGCGTTGCTTTGCGCGTCCTTCGATCTGAAGCAAAAGAAAGCGTTAGATCAGTTGCGCCACCGACCGGACATGTCGCCTTCACCGGCGGAATGCTCATTGAAGAAGCGGGATGCAGCTTCCGTGCGGTTTCGGACGTTCATCTTCTTGTAGATGTTGCGGACGTGAACCTTCACGGTATTTTCGGAAAGATGCAGCTTGTCGGCGATGATCTTGTTCTGCGTGCCCTTGCATATGAGATCCAGAATCTGAACCTCACGGGTGGTCAAAGCAGAGATGCTGTCGCGTCTCAGCTTGAGCGCATTGCTGCGCGCCGCATCGACCGATTTTGTCTGATAGAGCGAAGGCTCCAGCTGGGCGTTATTGTTGGTGAGGCGATTGAGAAGTGCTGACGGAAAATGTTCGCCGCCCTTCATTAGCAGATCCACTGCAGCCATAAAGACATCGAGCCGCAGGTTGAGTGGCAGGACGCCATCGATGATCCGCGCCTCTACCAGCCGGCTGACATAGGGCTCGAGCATATCGATCGCTTCGACGACAAGTCCAATCGAGGTTTCAGGGTGGTTTTCGCGGGCAGCCTGCAGCGCTTCATGAAGCTCCGGGCCGGGTATATGATAGAATAAAACAAGCTTAAAATCGCTGGTATCTTTTTCCAGCATCGGCTTTGTACTCGTTATGCTTGCCACTTCACAGTTCGGAAATTTCTTTGCCAGTGCTTCTACCATGCATTCCGAAAACAGATCCGCCTTGGCTACCACTAGTATAGTATCTCCGGACGTACTCAACTTTCTTCCCTGGTCAGAATTCTCCATCCCTGAGCCTGTCATGAACATATACGCCTCCCCTAGCGTTACACTTTACTCAAACGTGGAGCGATGGCGGGTATAAGATAGTAAGAAATGCCGACCCCGGATGTCACCGCTTTATTTTTTAGACATTTCTTAATTATGTTAATACGGATTGAGAAGGAAGGAAATGGCCCAAAGTGATTAGTTTTCGCGGACGAAAAACGATACGATACAATGCCTTGGTTGTATTTTCACTATGATATATACTTCAAGGCTATATTTGCTTCGACTATAGATGTTCAGTTGAATGTAATATTTCAGTACAAATTGTCATATTTTCGTCATGCAGGGTGGGTCGGATATGAGACAGGGAAACGTCGAAAGGTGCCCCTCAACCCTGCAGCGAATGCCGGGAGCCCCGGATTGTCGCTGCTCGCCGACGCCGCTGCCGAACAGATCGTAGTACTCCGACGACAGGGACTATCTGCGGGCTATCCGGACAGGGCGGATCCGCCTTAGCCCGAATTGGTGTCTATCGGATCCGCATTTTTTCCAGCATTCTGTGATCGTCGTCCAAGTGGCGACTGGAAAATCCAGGTATCGTCATGCGTTTTTGATACATGGCTTCCATTTAGGGCAACTCAACGAAAAGAAAGCCTGAATACTCCTTATCCTTTTCAGGATTCTGAGCTGGATATGTGCGGCCTTGTACTGAGTACGTACGTTCCCAATACCAACGATTTGATCAACAAATCGCGACGAAGCTGCAGATGACTAGTATCGAATACATCTGCCGATCTTAACCGTATCGGAGCGAGCGCGAGTAAAATCCCATTTGAGATGAGAGGGATTTCGAAAAGCTGCTCCGGTTTTTTCTGGAGAATGCAATGTCTGACGACACCGAAATCACAAAGGTCGGGGCGCTTGCCGACGGCTTTGCCAATAGCGCGATCAATTCGACTGAAATCGAAGACGATTCGACCGGTTATGTCGGCGGCGTCGCCAATGGCGACAATCGCGACAATACCGACAATAGCGTCGACGTGGACGTCAAGGCGGAGATCGACGTCGCCGCCAACAATGGCGACAACCGCGACAACGAATATGACTGGAGCTACAAGTCCGACGACGATACGAGCACCAAGACCACGACGATCACCGATACCGACACCAAGACCGACTACGACTGGAGCTATGACAGCAAGTCGTACAGCGACAACGACACCGACACCAAGACGATCACGGACACCGATACGAAAACCGTGACCGACACCGATATCAAGACCGTTACGGAGACGGATACGGATACGAAGACGGTCTCCGACAGCAACAACACCTCCGACAGCTTCAACAAGACGGACACAGACTTCGCCGTCATCGAGGACGTCAAGGACTCCAACCTCGGCGTTGCCGGACACGACCTCACCTTCGACCTCGGCGACGACTTCTCCTTCACTCTCGACGTCGACAGCATCCTCAACAATTCGCTGACCGGCGAAGGCAACGACAGCGGCTTCAGCGCCATCCAGGCAAACCATCTGGCCGACCAGGATAATGCCTGGAACACCACGATGAACAACCAGCATGCCGATAACCACCTTAAGGCCGATGGCGGCGACGCCAGCAGCGCAGAAGGCATGGAGATGGACGGCAAGGGCTGGGATCTCAAGGCTGGCGACGACGCCACTGGCTCGAGTGCGGCCGATGCTTCGGCGATCCTTGCCAATTCGGGCTTCCACCTCGAGCTCGTTCAGGGCGCGAACCTGCTCAGCAATACGGTCGACTCCAGCGTCATCGGCGGCAATTCTCATGTCTCCGACGTCGGCGAGGATACCAGCACCTGACACTGACCTCCAACGACCAAGAGAACTGCACCGGCTCAAGCCGGTGCAGTTTGACTGCTTGAAAACGATTTGACGACCACACGACGGCTCCCGGCGGGCGCCTCCAAGGCCGATCGTCATCTCGAATGGGAGGGCCGAACCATGCATATCGAGAAGATTTCGGAAATCATTGCGCACTTCATCGGTCTCTTCGAGATGACGACCGACGAGATGAGGCTGCGCACCAATTATGCCGAGGGCGCAGGACCGGGCGCGGATGGACCGGCCCTGCCGGATCAGGATGCCTTTACCGCCGCCTTCTCTTCCGATCTCCAGCTCAAGGACTACGATCCGGGCGTCATTTACAAAAGCGGCAGCTACGACATCGAATATGGTCCGACGCGCCATTTCGGCCGCGTCTTCGAGGAGAGCCTCGAGAAGCTGGCGGCGATTGCCGGAAAGGACATCCCGCTACCGCATTTCGGCGATCCTACGGATATCGTGCTCACGGATGAGCCGGAACTGACGGTCTTTGCCGGGCCTGGTTCGGCGATCAGTCATGTCCTCCAGGTCAACGTCCTCTACGACGACGATTATCTGGATATGACGGACGGCGTCCATCCCCTTCGAGACACGAGTTTCGTCATCGAGCGGCTCGCGGATTTCAGCACCGAGGCCGAGATCTTCACGCCTTTTGCGAGCCTCCACCGGACAGATACCTATGATGGCGCGCTGAAAATCGCCGAGGATCTCGAAAGCTATATCCAGAATAGCAAGGACAGTGGGCCGGCCTCGCCCAGCAGCGGCGACGCGACGCATGATTTCAGCACCACCGCCCCCAAGAACGATACGGTCTATGTTAACGGCGAGGAGACGACCGATATCCCTGTCCTCGACGACTTCCTGCCCGACCGCGGTCTCGCCAAGCTCGAGGAAGAACCAGACGACAGCAATACATCCGTCGAGCAGACCGACCCGAGTGGCAACAGCCTTGATGTGACCGCCGGTGCAAACCTCCTTGTCAACGTCGCCTCGGTGATCAATACCGGCGTCATCGCCTCGGTCACGGCGGTGATGGGCAACTATCACCAGATCGACGCGATCTCCCAAGCCTTTGTCTACAGCGACAACGACGAGATTGCTTCGACGCTGCATTCATCCGGCCATTCCGCCGATGACGCGGGAACGGTCGCCAAGAATATCGCCCTCTTCGAACACAGCACCTTCGAAGCATCGAGCCATGCTGACAACGATGCTGTCGAGCCGACTTTCCCGAACAGCTGGCGCGTCAGCGTCATCGACGGCGACGTCTCCTTCGTACAGTGGATCGAGCAATATCACTTTGTCAGCGACAACGACACGATGACGGTCACCACCTCGGGATCCGAAGCCACGGTTCTGACGGGCGGTAATACCTCCATCAACTTCTCCTCCTTTTTCGGGATGGGCATGCAGTATGATCTGGTGATCATCGGCGGCAATGTGCTCGACATCAACAGCATCACGCAGATCTCGCTGCTCTACGACAATGACTGGGTGCGGGCGGAAGACGGCGTCGATCCCGGCGCCGACATTCAGACGGGCAACAACCTGCTCTGGAATTTCGCCTCGATCCACAATGTCGGGACGGACAGCCCGTTCGCGGCCATGCCGGACTATATGGCCGCAACGCAGAAAGCGATCGAAGATCGCGATCCCAACATGCCGGAAGGGCTGTCCTTTGATGTAAATTTCCAGGGATATGCCGGCCTCAACGTGCTCTACATCACCGGCAATCTCTACGACATGACGATCATAAAGCAGGTCAGCATCCTCGGCGATTCCGACGATGTGACCCAGGCGGCATCGACCATCCTCGAAAACAATCCCGACGCAACGGTTACGATCGACACGGGCAGCAATGCCGTCGTCAACATCGCCGAGATCGTCGACTACGATAGTTTCGGCCAGACGACCTATCTGGCAGGCCAGCTCTATTCAGACGCCATCCTCATTCAGGGCGGGCTGGTGGAACATGACACTACACAGCCTCAGCCGGCTGGCGACAGGCTCGCTAACGAAGTCATCGCCTTTCTCGACAATGACGATCCGGCGGGCGGCGATTGCGCTGACGGCGTCATCAATGCCGGGAATGATTATTCATGGTCGTCGGCCCACCCCGCCGACGTAATGCAAGCCATGGTCGCGTGACCTTGAGTATTGCGAGGAAACCACGATGAACCAGATCTCGAAACAAATCTTTGCGGCAGGCAGCGCCCTCGATCTGAGATCGGGCACTATTCCCTCCGCTGCTCCCTCGGAAGCGACGACGACCGATGTGTGCATCTCGGCGATCGACGAGGCGGTCGAGAACCTTCGCAGGCTGAGCGGCGCCGCTGCTTCGTCTCCCGTTGGCCGCAAGGAGACGTCCGAAGCTGCGGCAAACGAGGCTGCCGATACCGGACGCGCAAGCGCAACGCAGGCGCCCCTCCCGGAAAAGACGGCGGTGCTGGAAGCTAAAGGGGGAACGGCGCCTCCTGTCGCGGTGGCGCAGGCCCCGGCGACAGCAAAACCGGCGGAAGCGCCGGCCCAGCCGCAGATCGAAGCACGGGTGGCCCCCGAACTGCCGAAAGAGAAGACCGAGCTTAAATCGAGCCCGACGATGCCTTTCGGCAAGACCATCGAAGGAGAAAGCGGTCCGATCAGCGAGAACGACAGGCGGCTGCGCACCGGCGGCGGCGGAAACGGCAAGAATTCCGATCCCGGGGGCGGCGGGGGCG
>NZ_JBLYZH010000024.1:0-106446 GCF_048551595.1 Rhizobium sp. CRRU65
CTAGAACGAAAGACTTCGTCGCCAGCAGCGCCGCCGCCCTCGTTCAGTGAGTGGGCTTATAGAACTAACCCAGGAGAACAGTCAACACACCCAACCAAAGTTTTTTGACATTTTTGTAACAGGTTGATTCGGCTGGCATTTTTGCCGGTCGATATTATCCACAGGGCGCCCTTTCGGGACGGATTCCCGAAAATTCCTTTATCAGTTGGTCAAAAATCCATCGGAAAGTCGTTCTCGACCCCCGAAAGATCATAAGAAAACAGGATCTTGCGCGAAATTATGGTTAACGGAGGATTAAAGCGCCTCCGACCGGCAAGCTTTAAATTTCCGTCACAAATCAGCGGCTGAGATTTCGGAACCTATCACCGAGTTGGGTGTTGTCTTTCCCATTGAAGGAAGGAGACCGACATGGCTGCCAATACCGATGATATCAGAGCATCTGTCAGTAAGGACATCGCCGCACTCCAACAGGAAGTCTCGCGCCTGCAGAAGATGATTTCCGCTCAGGGCGCTGAAGCCTATTACGAAGTGCGTGGCCGCGCCGGCAAGGTCTATGACGAAGCCCTGCCCCGGGCAAAGAACGCCGTCGCCCAGATCCGGGCCGAAGGTGTGGCTGCCGCCGACGCTGCCCGCGAGCATCCGACTGCAACGACCACTGCCCTGGTGCTTGCAGGCGCCATTGGCTTCCTTGCCGGATACCTGCTTTCCGGCAGTCCGCAGCCGCAGCCTCGCCATTGGTGGCGCTGAACACGCCATATCCACTCATAAACCAGTTTTTTGCGCACCCGCCGATCCGTTTTCGGCAGGGTGCGTAAATGCTTATGTCTTAGAAAAACCAATTTTTAATGCCAGCTATGGGAACATAAAAAACGAAGGGAGGACTACCATGGAAAACAAGAGGGCCAACTGCATTATCGAAGTCAGTGTCGACAGCGCCGATGGTCGCTATGCGGTCGGCATTATGAATATGCGCCAGGCACTCGATCTGCCGGAAATGCCTAGTCTGTCCTACACGCATCCGGACCCGGTCAAGGCCGCCGCCGGTATCGTCGTCAGCCGCAAGGAACTGGCCGGCTTCATGGTCTGCCGCTGAGGCAGCGCCACCCTAACAAAGCCGCGACGGCGCTTTATCCAAAGCGCTGAGACCTTTTTGCAGCGCCTGTTATTCCCCTCGTTTTTTATTCACGCTGCTGGCATCCTTCTGTCGTTCATGCCAAGAAAACGGCATCGGAAGCAGGATAAGGATGGCAGATGAGGGAGCGGCGCCCACCGCACAAGACGCGTGAACGGACAAAGCCCACCGATAACGCCGCGGCCAAACGGGTCACCCTTCCCCGCGCCCTTTCCAAGCTCGGTTATTGCTCCCGCACGCAGGCCGAACGCCTGATCGCCGAAAATCGCGTTGCGGTTGACGGCCGAACTGTCAGCGATACCTCCGCATGGGTCGATCTTGCCACAGCAAGCATCAGCATCGACGGCCTTGTCATCGCTGCCGAAACGAAAATCTATCTGATGCTCAACAAGCCCCGCGGTCTCGTCACCACCCGCCACGATCCGGAAGGCAGGCCGACGGTCTATGATTGCCTCAGGGATTTCGACATCCCGCATCTCTCTCCGGTCGGCCGGCTCGACAAGGCGAGCGAGGGCCTGCTGCTTTTCACCAACGACACTGAATTCGCCCAGATCCTGCTCGATCCGGTCACGCATGTGACGAAGACCTATCATGTCCAGATCGACCGCATCATGGACGACGAGGACATTGCCGCGATGACAGCGGGCATCCGCCACGACGGCGAGCTGCTGACGGCGACCGCCGCGCGGCGCCTGCGCCAGGGCGACAGGAATTCATGGATCGAGGTCGAGCTCGACGAGGGCCGCAACCGCCAGATCCGCCGCATGCTGGAGGCGCTCGGAACCGAATGCTTGCGCCTCGTGCGCGTGGCAATCGGCGGGCTCGAACTCGGCGAACTGCCGAAAGGCGCCGTGCGTGCGCTGAGCGAACCGGAATTGCAGGCGCTACGCCGGAAAACCGGCATGGAGAGGACGAGACGCAATTGACCGCTGTGACGGAGATGGCGCCGCACGATTTCTGGCAGGAGCTTCACCCGCCGGGCACCTTTGCCGGCGATGGGGAGTTCACCTCCTTCTATGTCGCCACGCTCGAAGACGGCCGCCAGCTTCGCCTGCCGATCCGTGAGCTGGCGGATGGCGCCCACGCCCTCGCCTCGCTGATCGTCAACCAGGCGAGCTTCGCCGTCCTCGATGCACTGGCCGAAAGCCTTGCCGAAAAGATCAGGCCCATGCGCATCGACGTCGTCGCCGGCCTGCCGACGCTCGGCCTGACGCTGGCCGCCGCCGTGGCGCAGAAGCTCGGCCATGGCCGCTACGTTCCGCTCGGCACCTCGCGTAAATTCTGGTATCGCGACGAGCTCTCCGTCGCCCTGTCTTCGATCACTACGCCGACACAGCAGAAACGTCTCTATATCGATCCGCGCATGCTGCCGCTGCTTCAGGGACAGCGCGTCGCACTCATCGATGACGTCATTTCCAGCGGCGCCTCGATCGCCGCCGGTCTTCATCTGCTGACAGGCTGCGGCATCGAACCCGTCGTCATCGGTGCCGCCATGCTGCAATCGGAGCGCTGGCGCGAAAGCCTCGCAGCCGCCGGGCCGCAATGGAGCCCCCGCACCATCGGCGTCTTCGCAACCCCCATTCTGCAGCGGAACGCCAGAGGCCAGTGGCAGGCACCACCAGCCTGACGCGAGATATGAGGATTGTTCAATCTTTGCCTGAAGGCGCCTCTAACGATTACAGTCCCGCCTGATCGATGAAACAACGGACCTGCCCATGTCGTTCGAGCAAGCATCCCTGCTGATCCTTCTGCTGGCGATGCTCATTCTCTTCTCGCTCGATCGCATCCGCATCGAGGTGGTCTCGATCGCCGGCTTGCTTGGCGGCTATGCGCTCGGCCTTTATCCCGCCGAGCAGACCTTCACGGGCTTCGCCAGTCCCGTCGTCATCACCGTCGTCGAGATCCTGCTGATCGTCCAGGTGCTGGCGCGCGCCAGGCTCTTCGACAGTCTCGCCGCCCGTTTCGCGGCCGCAAGACCCGGGGACTTCACCGTCATCGCCGGCACGTCCGCGCTTGCCGGCTTCATGTCCATCTTCATGAACAATATCGGCGCCTTTGCGATCACCGTACCGGTCGCGCTACGTCTCGGCACGGTCCTGGCGATCCCCCGCCGCCAGCTCGTCATGCCGGTCTCGTTCGCGGCCCTGCTCGGCGGCCTCGTTTCGCTGATCGGCACGCCGGCCAACCTGCTCGTCAGCGATGCGCTCGCCAAGGCGACCGGAACCGGCTTTCACTTCTTCGATTTCGCCTATGTCGGCCTGCCGGTCGCCATCGCCGGCATTCTGCTCATCGCCTTTCGCGTGCAGCGCCTGTTTCCGGAACCCGACGAAACACCGGTAAAGATCTCTCCGGCCGCGCGCCGCATCGTCGTCGAGCGTCGCATCCCTGACGTCTCGCCGCTGATCGGCGTGCGACTTTCCGATTGTCCGGTGCGTTTCGGCATCAAGCCGCATGCGCTGATCCGCGGCGACAGTTTCGTCTTCGGTCCGCTCGACCAGTCGATAATCGAACCCGGCGACGTGCTGCTTGCCGAAGGCGCCGATACAGTCTTTGCCGGCCTTGCCGCCACGCAGGCGCTGATCGCCGATGCCCATCCGCATGGCCTGCAGCCGGATTTCACCCGTGTCGAAGCCGTCGTGATGCCGGAGAGCACGTTGGTCGGTTCGCGTGTCCGTTCGCTCGAAGTCTTCCACCATCGCGGCATCGCCGTCGCCGCCCTTTCCATGCGCGCGCCACGCATCGAGGGCCGCTTCCTCGACCTGCAATTGTCGATCGGCGATATTTTGACGCTGGAGGGGCCGCGCATTGCAATCGGCGAAGCGTTGGAGGAAAGCGAGAGCCTGCCGCTCGCCTCGACGGCACCGAGCGAACCGGCGCCGCTCCTATCCTGGCGGCCCTTTGCGCTCTTTGCCTGCGGCGTCGCCGCCTCGGCGGCCGGCCTGCGTCCCGACGTCGCTTTTGCCGGCGTCGTGCTCGTGCTCGCTCTGCTCAATCACCTCAACATCCGTCAGGCGATGGCCGATCTCAACTGGCCGATCATCATCATGCTGGCGGCGATGATCCCGATCGGCCAGGCGGTGGCGACCACCGGAGCGGCCGAAACCATTGCCGGCTGGCTCAGCCTCGTCGTGCCGATCACCCATCCGCTCTTCGGCATCGCCCTCATCCTTTTCCTGGCCATGGCATTGACGCCTTTTGTCAACAACGCGACAGTCGCAATCGTCCTGACCCCGATCGCACTGGAATTCGCAAGAGCCGCCAGGCATGCGCCGGACGCCTATCTGATCGCGGTTGCCGCCGGCGCGTCGCTCGATTTCCTGACGCCCTTCGGCCATCACAACAACACGCTGGCAATGGGCATCGGCGGTTACCGCTTCGGCGATTTCCTGCGTGCCGGCTGGCCGCTTGCCGTCACAAGTTACGGCCTCGCCCTGCTTCTTACCGGTCTGTTCTGGCTGTGACGCGATACCCGATCGGCTTGACTTCCCCAGCAATGAAACTAGAGCAGGAAGTCTTCACCCAATAATTAAGGACAGTCGAGCACCGTGCGAATTCTTTCCGAAGCCCATTTCCCGGAATTGCCGAACTATTATCGCGGCAAGGTGCGCGAGAATTACGATCTTCCGGACGGACGACGCATTATTATCAGCACCGACCGGCTGAGCGCTTTCGACCGCATCCTCACCTGCATCCCCTATAAGGGCGAGGTGCTGACGCAGACGGCGCGCTACTGGTTCGAGGCGACGAAGGACATCTGCCCGAACCACGTTCTCGACTATCCCGACCCGAATGTCGTCATCGGCAAGCGGCTCGACATCCTGCCGGTCGAGATCGTCGTGCGCGGTTATCTCGCCGGCACCACCGGCACCTCGATCCTGACGCTTTATAAAAAGGGCGAACGCGAGATGTACGGCATGCGTCTGCCCGACGGTATGCGCGACAACCAGATCCTGCCGGAACCCGTCATCACGCCGACCAGCAAGGAATTCGACGGCGGCCACGATGAACCGCTGACACCCACCGAAATCGTCACGCGTGGCCTTCTCACCAATGAACAATGGCAGACGCTGTCGACATATGCGCTCGCCCTCTTTGCCCGTGGCCAGGAGATGGCGGCGAACAACGGGCTGATCCTGGTCGATACCAAATACGAGTTCGGAACCGATGGTGACGGCAACATTATCCTCGCCGACGAGATCCACACGCCGGACAGCAGCCGCTACTGGCTTGCCGAAAGCTATCCGGCAAGCTTTGCCGCCGGAAAACGCCCGGAGAGTTTCGACAAGGATTTCGTCCGCGCCTGGGTGGCGGAGCGCTGCGATCCCTATAAGGACGAGATCCCGGAAATCCCCGCCGAACTGATCGAGCAGACATCGGCCGTCTACATCAAGGCCTACGAGGCGATCACCGGTGAGCGCTTCGTTCCCGACGATAGCGGCGAGACGCCGCTTGCCCGTGTCCGAACCAACCTCACCCGCTATTTTCCCTGAAAAGGCGAACGCGAGGGCCGCTCGGCTTGCGGCGTTTCGCCCAATCGCGCTAGCATTGGCAAAAAGGGGTATCGGGCTCAGCCCGGCGGGGAACAGATGGTAAGAAGGCCAAGACGCAAGGCCGAGGAAACGCGGGAAGACATTCTCTCCATGGCGGAGATGCTGTTTCGTGAGCGCGGCTTCGTCGCGGTGTCGATCGCCGATATCGCCGGCGCGCTCCACATGTCGCCCGCCAATGTCTTCAAGCATTTCCGTTCGAAGGTGGCACTCGTCGATGCGATCGCCGGACGCCATCTCGACGATGCCGCCGAGCGCTTCGCCGCCTTCGATGAGAAGCTGCCGCCAAAGGAACAACTGCTCCGCTTCATCCTGCGCCTGCTGGAAAGCCACCTGCAGGACATCCAGAAGAACCCTTATATCTTCGAAATGGTGCTTTCGACGATCGAAGCCAAACTCGAGGCCGGCAATCGTTATCGCGCCCGCATCGAGGCAAAGCTCGGCGAGATCATCCGCGAGGGCATGGCGGAGGGAAGTTATCATTGCCGCGATCCCGAGAGCGCGGCGCATACCGTTGCAGACGTCCTGGCCTGCGTGCTGCACCCTGTCCTGATCGCTCGCGACGACAAGGAGACACTCGTGCACCGCGCCGAAAAAATCGTGTGTTTCGTCCATGCCGCACTGCAAAATAGCGCTTGCTAAGTGATGATTGCTGAATTACGTCACTTCGTAAAGCTTTTCTTAAATTCGGATGACGGCATTTGAAGCCAACCCAATCCTGACGCTTATATATGCCTGCGCTCGATCAAGCCGAGCCCGCAGGCCCGAACTCGTGGATTGAACGGCGATTGCCACCGCACAGGAATTCAGCATGATACGGCGTGCCCTCCTCATCTCCTCGGCCCTGGCATTCGCAGCCCTTCTCGCCGCCTGCAGCGACAGTGGCTCCAAGCCCGCCGGCAATGCGGGTGCAGGCGCGGCGCAGCAGGCTGCCCCCGTCGGCGTCATCACGCTGACCAAGGGCAGCTTCCCGATCACCACGATCCTGCCCGGCCGCGCCGAGACATTTCAGACCGCCGATATCCGGCCGCAGGTCAGCGGCCTGATCCGCGAGGTCGCCTTTAAGGACGGCGGCGAGATCAAGAAGGGCGACCTTCTCTACCAGATCGAGGATGCTCCCTATATCGCTGCCGTCGAGCAGGCCAAGGCGGCGATTTCCAAGGCGCAGGCGAGCGTGCCGAGCGCTGAAAGCAATCTCGACCGCTACCAGCGCCTCGTCGGCAGCGGCGCCACCCAGATCGAATTCGAAACGGCCAAGACGACGCTGCTCCAGGCCAAGGCCGAAGTCGAGTCGGCGAAGGCCTCGCTGTCCGCTGCACAGATCGACCTCGACCACACCAGGATCGTCGCCCCTTTCGACGGCATCATCGACCAGACGGCCGTTAATGTCGGCAATGTCGTCTCTGCCAACCAGACGACGGCGCTGACGACGATCCGCCAGCTCGATCCGATCTACATCTCGCTGACGGAATCGAGCACCAACCTGCTGAAGCTGCGCGATGCGATGGCCGCCGGCGACATCAAGGGCGAAGCCAATGTCGTCTTCCATCTGATCCTCGAAAACGGCAAGGAATACAACCAGCAGGGCAAGCTCGACATGTCGAAGCAGGTGGTCAGTGAGACCACAGGCACCTTCATCATTCGTGTGCTCTTTCCCAATCCTGACCGTATCGTGCTGCCCGGCATGTATGTCCGCGCAACCGTCGAGCTCGGCGCCGAGGCCGGTTATGCGCTGCCGCAGCTGGCGACGAGCCGTGACGCCAACGGCCGGCTGACGGCACAATTCGTTTCCGCCGACGGCAAGGTCGAAACCCGCGCCTTCGAGAACAGCTCGCCCTCCAACAATTCCTGGCTCGTGACCGAAGGCATCAAGGACGGCGATCAGCTGATCGTCAGCGGCCTGCAATCGATCACTTCAGGCATGCCGGTGAAGCCGGTCCCGATGAAGATCAACGACACCGGCGTGGTCATGCCTGCCGAGCAGCCCGCGGCCGGTGACGCGCAGAAGCCCGCAGCGAAGTAATCGCCGCAGGCCCGCATCGTCACCGTCTCAGCCGCACAGGAATAACCGATGGCCAAGTTTTTCATCCGACGTCCGATTTTCGCCTGGGTCATTGCGATCACCATCATGCTCGCCGGCCTGCTGGCGATCTTCACGCTGTCGATCTCGCAATATCCCGACATCGCCCCGACGACGGTTCGCATCAACGCCACCTATCGCGGCGCCAGCGCCGAGACTGTCGAGAAATCGGTGACGACGATCATCGAGGACGGCATGACCGGCCTCGACGACCTCACCTACATGACCTCGACCTCATCGACGGGTTCGGCCAGCATCCAGCTCACCTTCGGAACGAGCGCCGACCCCGATATCGCCCAGGTGCAGGTGCAGAACAAGCTGCAGCTGGTTCAGTCGCAGCTTCCAAGCGACGTCATCGATGCCGGCATCAGCGTCACCCGCTCGACCTCGAGCATCCTTCTCGTCGGCTCGCTCGTTTCGACCGACGGCAAGCGCAATTCTGTCGACCTCGGCAATATCATGTCGACCTCGATCGAGGATCAGATCCAGCGCCTGGAAGGCGTCGGCAGCATCAATGTCTTCGGTTCGGGATACGCCATGCGCGTCTGGCTCGATCCGTTCAAGCTGCTGAAATACCAGTTGACGCCGAGCGACGTGACGTCAGCCATCCAGGCGCAGAACACCCAGGTCTCCGTCGGTTCGCTCGGTGCCCAGCCGACGATCCCCGGCCAGCAGATCAACGTCACCATCACCGCCCAAAGCCAGCTGACCACCGTCGCCGATTTCGAGCACATCATCCTGAAGGTCGAAAAGGACGGCGCGACGGTGCGCTTGAGCGACGTCTCGCGCATCGAGATCGGGCAGGAAAGCTACGGCGGCAGTTCGCGCTACAACGGCCAGCCGTCGACCGGTTTCGCCGTCAATCTTGCAATTGGCGCCAACGCCATCGATACCGCCGCCCGTGTGCGCTCCGCGCTCGAGGTTATCGGCCGCGGCCTGCCGGCAGGTGTCGAGATCACCTATCCCTACGACACCACGCCCTTCGTGGAACTGTCGATCGAGAAGGTCGTGCACACGCTGATCGAGGCGATCGTGCTCGTCTTCGTGGTGCTGCTCGTCTTCCTGCAGAATCTCCGGGCGACGCTGATCCCGACGATTGCGGTTCCCGTGGTGCTGCTCGGCACCTTCGGGGTGCTGGCGGTCACCGGCTATTCGATCAATACCTTGACGATGTTCGCCATGGTGCTGGCGATCGGCCTTCTCGTCGACGATGCCATCGTCGTCGTCGAAAACGTCGAACGCATCATGTCCGAAGAAAAGCTTTCGCCGCTCGAGGCAACGGAAAAATCGATGGGCGAGATCACCGGCGCCATCGTCGGCATCGCGCTCGTCCTCACCGCCGTCTTCATTCCGATGGCCTTCTTCGGCGGTTCGACCGGCATCATCTATCGCCAGTTCTCGATCACCATCGTCTCGGCCATGCTGCTGTCGGCGCTCGTCGCCCTCGTGCTGACGCCCGCACTTTGCGCCACGATGCTGAAGCCGGTCGGCGAACACAGGAAGCACCGCGTCGGCGACTGGTTCAACCGCAACTTCACGCGCTCGACCAACGGCTATATCAGCACCATCGGCTATCTGCTGAAGCGTCCGATCCGCGTCATGCTGGTCTTCCTTCTGGTCGGCGCCGGCTGCGCCTATCTCTTCACCCGCCTGCCGAGCTCCTTCCTGCCGCAGGAAGACCAGGGCGTGCTGCTGACCATCGTCACCACGCCGCCGGGCTCGACCACGCAGCAGACCCAGGCAGTCGTCGAAAAGGTCGAGAAATACTATCGTGAAAACGAGAAGGACGCCGTCGATTCCGTGTTCGGCGCGCTCGGCTTCGGCTTCAGCGGTTCCGGCCAGAACAGCGCCATCGTCTTCACCAAACTCAAGGATTTCTCGCTGCGCACCGATCCGACGCTGAGCGCCCAGTCAGTCGTCAACCGTGCGCTTGGCAATTTCTTTGCGATCCGCGAGGCGCAGGTCTTCGCGTTGCTGCCGCCGGCGATCCAGGGTCTCGGGGTGTCGAGCGGCTTCTCCATGTATCTCGTCGACACCGGCGGCCACGGCAATGACGCCCTGACGGCCGCCTCCAAGCGGCTGATCCAGATGGGCAATAGCTCAGGCAAGATCGTGGCGCTGCGCAGCAGCAACAAGGAAGTCGAGCCGCAGATGCGCATCGTGCTCGATCAGGAAAAGATCGGCGCCATGGGCGTCGACATCGCCTCGGTCAATTCGATGCTGTCGATCATCTTCACCGGCCGTGACGTCAACGACTTCACGCTGAACGGCGAGATCAAGCCGGTCTACGTCGAGGGCGATGCGCCCTTCCGCATGCAGCCGAGCGACCTCAACCACTGGTACGCCCGCAACAATGACGGCGAAATGGTGCCCTTCTCCGCCTTTACCCGCACGGAATGGGTGAAGGGCGCGCCCTCGCTTGCCCGCTTCAACGCCGTCAGCGCCATTCCGCTCGACGGCGCTTCCGCACCCGGGGTTTCTTCCGGCGATGCGATGAACGAAATGGAAGCACTGACCAATCAGCTCGGCGGCGGTTATACGGTCGCCTGGCAGGGCATCTCCTATCAGGAGCGGCTGTCCGGTTCGCAGGCGCCGATGCTCTACGCGATCTCGGTACTGGTCGTCTTCCTCTGCCTGGCAGCGCTTTACGAAAGCTGGTCGATCCCCTTCTCGGTGATCATGGCGGTGCCTGTCGGCATCCTCGGGGCGCTGACGGCGGCAACCCTCTTCGGCCAGGCGAACGACGTCTATTTCAAGGTCGGCTTGCTGACCACTATCGGGCTGGCGGCGAAGAACGCCATCCTGATCGTCGAATTCGCCAAGGACCGCATGGAAAGCGGCATGGGGCTCTACGAGGCGACATTGGAAGCGGCGAGATTGCGCCTGCGGCCGATCATCATGACCTCGCTTGCCTTCATTCTCGGCGTCGTGCCGCTGGCGATCGCGACAGGCGCGGGCTCGGCGGCACAGAATGCCATCGGCATCGGCGTTCTCGGCGGCATGCTGGCGGCGACAATGCTCGGAATTTTCTTCGTGCCGTCGTTTTTCGTCGTCATCCGACGCATCTTTGCCACACGCGGCAAAAATGCGGCAGGACTGTGATATAAATGCACTGTGATAATGCAGTTCCCGTTGCTACATTGCGCCCGACTGCTTCGGAATGGTGTTTTTGGTAGAACGAGGCGCGGCGGCCGATAGTGAAGCATGAAGCTTTGGACAAGAATTGACTTGCTCGAGTACAGGATGAAATGAATGGTATCTCTTCGTTTTGCCACACCGGCATTATTGTTATTGTTGTCGGGCTGCGTTGTGGGCCCGGATCATGTTCCTCCTGAGATGCCGCTGCCCGCCAAATTCGGAGAGGGTGGAACCAAGAGTGATGGCGATGTTACCACCGTGGCCTGGTGGAGCGCCTTCAGAGACCGCAAGCTGGACGGCCTCGTCCAGTCCGGCCTCGACCAGAACCTGTCAGTCCAGCAGGCGATCGAACGCATCAATGCGGCTTCCGCCAACGTCACCGTCGCAGGAGCCGGCGCCCTGCCGAACCTGACCGTCGGCGCCTCGCACACGGTCAGCGGCCAGAAGGGCGAGCTGCGCACGCAGTTCGACACGCGCAACACCAGCGGCGGCGAAGCACAGCTGACCTGGCTGCTCGATATTTTCGGCCTCTACAAGCGCAACACCGAGAGCGCTCTCGCTTCGCTCGATTCTGCTTACGCATCGGCAGACGTTGCCAAGCTGACCCTCGTGCAGGACCTCGTCTCCAGCTATATCGACGTTCGTTATTATCAGCAGCGCCTGGCGCTTTCGAAGGCCAACCTGAAGTCCCGTCAGGAAACCTACGAACTGACCAAGTTCCAGCTGGAAGCCGGCGCCGCCTCGCGTCTCGACGTCGTTCAGGCCGAAGGCCTGGTGCAGTCGACGCTCGCCGAAATTCCCGGCCTCGAAACCAACATCCGCATTTCGGCCCATCACATCGCCACGCTGCTCGGCCTGCCGGCTGCAACCCTTGTCGATGATCTGCTGAAGGGCTATGGCCAGCCGGTATTCCGCGGCGGCATCACCTCCGGCATCCCGGCCGACCTGATCCGCAACCGTCCCGACATCCGTGTGGCGGAACGCGACCTCGCAGCTGCAACGGCCCAGATCGGCGTCGCCCAGGCGCAGCTCTATCCGAGCATCTCGCTCAGCGGCTCGATCTCGCCGGCCTACATCAACCAGCGTGGCATCCACGGCGGCCTGACGCCCTGGTCCTTCGGCCCCACCCTCAACCTGCCGATCTTCGATGGCGGTACCCTGCGCGCCGGCGTCAAGACGGCGCAGTCCAATGCCGCAGCGGCCTATCTCAACTGGAAGTCGACGGTACTGACCGCGATCGAACAGGTCGAGAATGCACTTTCGGCTGTCCGGCGCGACGCCCGCACGGTTTCGGCGCTTCAAGCCCAGGTGAAGACCACACAGGAAACGCTCGAACTTTCGACCGCATCCTACAAGGACGGCGCTTCTTCGCTGCTCGACGTTCTAGACGCCCAGCGCCAGGTTTCGCTCGCCCAGGCAAGCCTTGCCGCAGCCGTCCAGCAGATGGCAAAGGACTACGTGTCGCTGAACATCGCAGTCGGCGGCGGCTTCGCCCCCGGCGGCAAGACCACCGCACCGGCGGTGAAGGTTGTGGCTGTCAAGGGCTGACAACTTCTTCAATCGATCTGAAAGTACAAGGCCTCGCGATTGTCTCGCGGGGCTTTTTCTTATCCGCCGCGTGCCGTAGCCGAATAACTGCGGATAAGATGAATTCGGATTCGACAGGCGGGATAAGCTGAGCTATCACTTTGATTAAACGATTAATCAAGGTGATCGTCAATCATGGCAGCACCGCGCCCGGGACCGAACCTCAGCAGGATAGCAACGTCGCTCGGCGTCTCCGTCGCCACCGTCTCCAATGCGCTTTCCGGCAAGGGCCGGGTTTCCGGCCAACTGGTTGAAAGAATCCGCGAGCATGCAGCCGAGCTCGGTTACGTCCCGAGCCAGGCCGGGCGGGCGCTGCGGACCGGCCGCAGCGGCGTTCTCGGCCTGGTGCTGCCCGATATCGCCAATCCGCTGTTCCCGAAGATTGCGCAGGCGATCGAATTCGCTGCCTCCGCCGCAGGTTACGGCGTGCTGATCGCCGATTCCCGCGGTGATGTCGCCGCCCAGACCGAGGCTATCAACCGGCTGGTCGAGCGCGGCGTCGATGGCATGGTCGTCATTCCCCGCCGCGCCACCCGCATTTCGTCCGCCGCCTGTCCGGTCGCCGTCATCGACACTCCCTCGACGCCCGGCAACACCGTTGCCGCCGACCATTGGCAGGGCGGCCATGAAATCGCCGGCCATCTCGCAGGCCTCGGCCATCGCCGTATCCTCATCATCGGCAACAATCAGGAATCCAACGTCCAGAACGACCGTGCCGGCGGCATTCGCTCCGGCATGCGCCCGGGCATGCATTCGGAAACGCTGTGGATCGACAGGTTGGAGCAGGAGAACGGCAGCGGCTGCCCGCTCGGCCTCGCCGAAAAAGTCGGCCAAGGTTTCACCGCCTTCGCAGCCCTCTCCGACCTGCAGGCGCTGCGGGCGCTGACGGAGTTGCAGCAGGCGGGCATCAACATTCCCACTGACGTCAGTGTCGCCGGCTTCGATGACCTCATCTGGTCGCCTGTTGTTACGCCGTCGCTGACGACGGTCCGGATGGACATGGATAGAATTGCCGAAATTGCGGTGTCGGCGCTGGTGGATACCATAAGAACAAGCAGCATCCGGGAGGGCGTGCTCGTTACCGCGAAGATCGAACGCGTCGCCATGCAGCTAGTCGTCCGCCAATCATCCGGGCCTGCGAAACCGGCACAAAAGACTTCAGAGATGGAGAACATGTAAGATGAAAAAAGCTTTCATTGCCTGGGCAGCCCCCCTCCTCGATACCGCGCTCGCCTTCGATCTGCCGGTTGCCGGCGCGGCAAGCCTCAAACAGTTCGGGTGAAATCATGGGCGTCTGGATCGACACGGACATGGGCTTCGACGACATCGCCGCCATTATGGTGGTGGCACAGTCTGAATTCGAGATCGACGGCTTATCGCTGGTCTTCGGCAATACGCCGCTGGCGCAGGTGAGGATAAACGCCGCCGGCGCCGCCAGCGCCTTCGGCTGGAAATTCCCCATTCACACTGGCCGCGCCACGCCCGTGCTCGGCAAGCTCGAAACTGCTCAGGCGATCCTCGGCGAAACCGGCATCCCGACATTAGGTAGGAGCCTGCCCAAGGCTCCCGCCCTTGCCGAAAGCGATGCCTTCGCGGCACTCTGCCGCTGGCTGGAGCGCCAAGGCGAGCACCGCATCCTGGCGCTTGGCCCGCTGACCAACATCGCCGCTGTGGCGCTTGCCCGGCCGGATCTTGCTGCCCGCATCACCGAACTCGTCTGGATGGGTGGCGGTGTCACGTCAGGCAACCATACGGCCTCCGCCGAGTTCAACGCGCTCGCCGATCCCGAGGCCCTGTCGATCATCATCGCCCATGGCCTGCCGCTGCGCATGGTCGATCTCGACCTATGCCGCAAGGTACTGGCCAAGCCCGAAGACGCCGAGCCGGTGCGCAATGCCGGCGGCGCCAATGCCGAGCTGATCGCCGATATGTTTTCGGGTTATATCCGCATCGGCACCAGCCGCGGCCGCCCGGCTATGGCAATTTACGATCCTTGCGCCGCCGTCGCCTTCGTCGCTCCAGATATCGTCAGCTTCCGCCCCGCGCGCATCGATGTCGAGTTGCAGGGCGCCTTGACCCGTGGCCGCACCGTCGTCGAGACCCGCGCCACGCATGCGACCTTCAATGCTCAATTCGCCGCCGACATCGATGCCGACATGGCGCGTGTCATCATTCTCGCTGCCCTGGTCAACGAGGCCCGCAAATGAACGTCATCCCGCGTCAAGAACCCGCCGATCTCAACGATCCCGCCTTGCGGGCCCGCGCCGTCACTGCTGCGCGCGGCGATGCCCCCTTCGACATGCTGATCACCGGCGGACGGCTGCTCGATGCAGTGACGGGCCTGATCCGACAAGCCGATATCGGCCTCGTCGGCGCGCTGATATCAAGCGTCCATGCCCAGGCAAGCCGCACGGATGCTATCGAGATCATCGATGCGGCGGGCAGTATCCTGACGCCCGGCCTGATCGACACGCACATGCATGTCGAAAGTTCGATGGTGACACCCGCCGAATATGCGAACGCCGTCTTGCCACGCGGCGTCACCACGATCGTCTGGGATCCGCATGAATTCGGCAACGTCCATGGGCTCGACGGCGTGCGCTGGGCGATCGAGGCGGCGCGCAGCCTGCCGCTGCGTATGATCCTTCTCGCGCCCTCCTGCGTGCCCTCCGCGCCGGGCCTGGAACTTGCCGGCGCCGATTTCGATGCCTCCATGATCACCGAGATGCTGCACTCCTCCGCCATCGGCGGCGTCGCCGAAGTCATGAACATGCGCGGCGTCATCGACGGCGATCCGCGCATGACTGCCATCGTCAATGCCGGGCTAGCCGCCGGCAAGCTCGTCTGCGGCCATGCCCGCGGCCTCGAAGGCGCCGATCTCAACGCCTTCATGGCCTCGGGCATCACCTCCGACCACGAACTGACCTCCGGCGCCGATCTCCTCGCCAAACTTTCCGCCGGCCTGACGATCGAGCTGCGCGGCTCTCACGACCATCTGCTGAAGGAGTTCGTCGAGGTGCTGAACGGTCTCGGCCACCTGCCTCCGACCGTCACGCTCTGCACCGACGACGTCTTTCCGGACGAACTCCAGGAAGGCGGCGGCCTCGACGACGTCATCAGGCGCCTGGTGCGCTACGGCATGAAGCCGGAATGGGCCATCCGTGCCGCGACCTTCAACGCTGCACAACGTCTGAAGCGCTCCGATCTCGGCCTCCTCGCTGCCGGCCGCCGCGCCGATATCGTGCTCTTCGAAGACCTCGCGGAATTCCGGGCGCGGCAGGTGATATCATGCGGCCGCCTCGTCGCCCGCAACGGCAGCATGCAGGTGGCCGTCAAGCAGATTGATACGGCGCCGCTTGTCAATTCGGTGAAGCTGCCGCGGCTGACCGAGAATGATTTCCGCATTCCGGCGCAGGGCGAGCGCGTCCGCGTCGCCACCATCGACCGCCCGCGCTTCACGCAATGGGGCGAGGCCGAAACCGAGGTCAGGAATGGTTTCATCGTGCCGCCGGCCGGCAGCGCCCTGATTTCAGTCGCCCATCGCCACGGCAAGGCCGACAGCGCCCCGCGCGTCGGCTTCCTCACCGGCTGGGGCAAATGGAATGGCGCCTTCTGCACCACCGTCTCGCATGACAGCCACAACCTCACCGTCTTCGGCGGCAATGCCGGCGACATGGCGCTCGCCGCCAACGCCGTCATATCAGCCGGCGGCGGCATGGCCGTCGCCAAGGACGGCCGGATCGAGGCGATGCTGCCGCTGCCGCTCTCCGGCCTGGTGACGGATGCATCGCTGAAGGACACGGCGCTGGCCTTTGCCGGCATCCGCAAGGCGATGGAAAAGATCGTCACGTGGAAGCCGCCCTATCTGGTCTTCAAGGCCTGCTTCGGCGCCACGCTCGCCTGCAATGTCGGCCCGCATCAGACCGATCGGGGGATTGCCGATGTGGTAACGGGCAAGGTGCTGGAAAACCCCGTGCTGAAGGTCTTGTAAAGGCCGGGGGCCGCAAGCTCCGTCATGAGAGCGTGCCGTGTGCCCCTCAAACGCCTAACCGATCGAACCATGCGCCGTTGCGGCAAATCCCGGTATGCGTTGTTCGACATGAGGTTGACCCCAGCCAGCCCGTCGGGGCCTGCTGTCATCTTTTTCGGCCTCCAGTTCGGATCAATGTTGCAATTCATTCTTAATTGCACAATAGTCGAAGCAAGGGTCATCAAGCTTTTTTTTGCAAATCATTCTGAATCGCAACTTGTTCGACTTTCCGCAGCTTTTGCAATTCGGTCGCAATAGCAGCAAGAGGAGAAATATATGCTCTATAGGGAAAGACGGTCGATTTTGGCCGGAATGATAGGGGTGGCATTCGCAGCCGTGCTGGTTGCCTTTCCCGCCGCTGCCCAACAGACAACCAATTCGAAGTTCAAGGTGGTGACGACCTTCACGGTGATTGCCGACATGGCAAAAAACGTGGCCGGTGATGCCGCGATCGTGGAATCGATCACCAAGCCGGGCGCGGAGATCCACAACTATGCGCCGACGCCGGGTGACATCCAGCGGGCACAAGGTGCACAACTCATTCTCTGGAACGGCCTCAATCTGGAGCGCTGGTTCGAAAAGTTCTTCCAGAACCTGCACGACGTCCCCGGTGCCGTCGTCTCCGATGGCATCGAACCGATGGGCATCTCGGAAGGCCCCTATGAAGGCAAGCCCAATCCCCACGCCTGGATGTCGCCGAAGAACGCCCTGATCTACGTCGACAATATCCGTGATGCTTTCGCACAGTATGATCCGGCGAATGCGGAGACCTACAAGGCCAACGCCGAGGCCTACAAGCAGAAGATCGAAGCGACGATCACTCCGATCCGCGCCACCCTCGAAAAAATTCCCGAGGACAAGCGCTGGCTGGTTTCAAGCGAGGGCGCCTTTTCCTATCTCGCACGCGATTTCGGGCTGAAGGAACTCTATCTCTGGCCAATCAACGCCGACCAGCAGGGCACGCCCCAGCAGGTCCGCAAGGTGATCGATGCGGTGAAGGAAAACCAGATTCCAACCGTCTTCAGCGAAAGCACCGTTTCCGATAAACCAGCCCGGCAGGTGGCGCGCGAAACCGGCGCGCATTATGGCGGTGTGCTTTATGTCGACTCGCTGAGCGAAGCCGACGGCCCGGTGCCAACCTATATCGATCTTCTGCGCGTGACCTCCGATACCGTCGCGAAGGGTCTTGCCGATGGGTTGTCGCAATGACCGTGCTGCTTGGCAATCTTGTCCGTCCCGCATCCTCGGATGCGGGATCGGGGATCACGGTAAAGGATGCGACCGTCACTTACCGCAACGGACATACGGCCCTGAGGGACGCGAGTTTCCAGATCCCCACGGGCACGATCGCCGCGCTGGTCGGTGTCAACGGTTCCGGCAAGTCGACGCTCTTCAAGTCGATCATGGGTTTCGTGCGTCTCGCCAGGGGCCACATTCGCGTGCTTGGCATGCCGGTCGAAGAGGCGCTGCGCAAGAACCTCGTCGCCTATGTGCCGCAATCGGAAGAAGTCGACTGGAATTTCCCGGTGCTGGTCGAGGATGTCGTGATGATGGGGCGCTACGGCCACATGGGCATGATGCGCATCCCGAAGGCCGCGGACCACGAGGCAGTGGCCTCCGCGCTCGCCCGCGTCGCCATGAGCGAGTTCCGCAAGCGCCAGATCGGCGAGCTCTCCGGCGGCCAGCGGAAGCGGGTCTTCTTGGCGCGAGCCCTGGCACAGGACGGCCGGGTCATTCTGCTCGATGAACCCTTTACCGGCGTCGACGTAAAGACCGAGGACCAGATCACCAAGCTCCTGCGCGAACTGCGGGATGAAGGCCGGGTCATGCTGGTCTCCACCCACAATCTCGGCTCCGTGCCGGAGTTCTGCGACCGGACCATTCTGATCAAGGGCACGGTGCTTGCCTACGGCCCGACCGTCGAGACTTTTACGCAGGAAAATCTGGAAAAGACCTTTGGCGGCGTGCTGCGTCATTTCGTGTTCAGCGAAGCGCAGAGCGGCAGGCCAACGTCGATCGGCGTCATAACCGATGATGAGCGCCCCCTGATCATGCAGGGTGGCAAAGCGACCGCCCGGAGGTCCGATAGTGGCAATGGGGGCCGGGAATGATAGCCGACCTCCTGCAGCCCTTCACCTATGAATACATGCTCAATGCCATGTGGGTGTCCGCCCTTGTCGGCGGCGTCTGCGCTTTCCTCTCCTGTTATCTGATGCTTAAAGGCTGGTCGCTGATCGGCGACGCGCTCTCGCACGCGATCGTTCCCGGCGTTGCCGGCGCCTATATGCTCGGACTTCCCTTTTCGATCGGAGCCTTCTTTTCCGGAGGGCTCGCTGCCGCAGCGATGCTTTTCCTCAACCAGCGCACCAAGCTGAAGGAAGATGCCATCATCGGCCTGATCTTCTCCTCCTTCTTCGGGCTGGGCCTGTTCATGGTTTCGCTCAAGCCTATGGCGGTCAACATCCAGACGATCGTACTCGGCAACATTCTCGCCATCACGCCCGAGGATACGCTGCAACTCGCCATCATCGGCTTCGTGTCGCTCGCCGTCCTGCTCGTCAAATGGAAGGACCTGATGGTCACTTTCTTCGATGAGAGCCATGCCCGATCGATCGGTCTCAATCCGACCGTTCTCAAGGTCATTTTCTTCACGCTGCTGTCTGCCTCAACCGTCGCGGCGCTGCAGACCGTCGGTGCATTCCTCGTCATCTGCATGGTGGTAACGCCCGGGGCAACTGCCTATCTGCTGACCGACCGCTTCCCGCGGCTGCTTGTGATCGCGGTCATCATCGGATCGATGACCAGTTTCGTCGGCGCTTATGCAAGCTACTTCCTCGATGGCGCAACCGGCGGCATCATCGTCGTGCTGCAGACGGCAATCTTCCTGATCGCGTTCTTCTTCGCACCCAAACACGGCATGCTGGCGGCACGTAGACGCGCTGCGCAGGCGCTGGAGGCAGCGCCATGAACATGGTCGAGACGCTTCTTTTGCCTTTCCAGTTCGGCTTCATGGTCAATGCGCTAGTGATCTCGGTGCTGGTCGCAATTCCGATGGCGCTGTTGTCCTGCTTCCTGGTTCTGAAAGGCTGGTCTCTGATGGGAGACGCCATCAGCCACGCCGTCTTCCCCGGCGTGGTCATCGCCTATATCGTCGGCATACCCTTCGCGGTCGGCGCCTTCGCGGCCGGCATGTTTTGCGCTCTCGCCACCGGTTTCCTGAAAGATAACAGCCGTATCAAACAGGATACGGTGATGGGCATCGTTTTCTCCGGCATGTTCGGGCTCGGCCTGGTTCTTTATGTCAAGATCCAGTCCGACGTGCATCTCGACCACATCCTGTTCGGCGACATGCTCGGTGTCTCCTGGCGCGACATCGGGCAATCGGCCGTCATCGCTGCGATCACGGCCGCCATTCTTGGTGTGAAATGGAAGGACTTCCTGCTGCACGCCTTCGACCCCGCCCAGGCGAGAGCGGTGGGCCTCAGGATCAACCTACTGCATTACGGCCTTCTCGCCCTCATCTCGCTGACGATCGTCGGTGCTTTGCAGGCGGTAGGCATCATCCTTTCGATCGCCATGCTGATTGCGCCGGGAGCCATCGCCTTCCTGCTCACCCGCAAGTTCAGCACGATGCTGCTCCTCTCCGTCGCCATCGCCGTGATCGGTTCCTTTGTCGGCGTCTACCTGTCCTTCTTCATCGACAGCGCGCCGGCGCCGACCATCGTGCTTGTGCTGGCGATCGGCTTCGTGCTCGCCTTCATCCATGCCACGCGCGGGACGGCCCGGGTTGAAGAATCGCCGGTAGACTGATGGACATTGGCGAATGTCGCTGCACGGAAGGCAGTTGTTGACCAACGCAGAATGCAGAGAGGCGCGCAACGGGCGCTTTTGAATTGCTGCCTAATCCCTAAAATCGATTCCGGTTTGGGCAATTAGGCAGCAGATAATCAAACCTTCAACTCCCGCTCGACCAACGCCACCCAATAGGCCGCCCCATATCCAAGCGCTTCATCGTTGAAGTCATAGGCCGTGTTGTGATGCAGCGCCCCATCCACCGCCGGACCGTTGCCGAGCCAGACGTAGCAACCCGGCGCATTCTGGGCGAAGAAGGCAAAATCGTCGCCTGCCATCGACGGCGGAAAGCTTGTCTGCACCTTCCCGCCGAAGACCGAGCCGGCCACTGCCAACGCCCGTGCGGTCGCATCCGCGTCGTTGATGACAGGCGGAATCCGCCGTTCGAATGCATAGTCCACAGCGATACTGTACATGGCCGCCGTGCCATGCGCCAATCGTCCGATCTCGGTCTCCAACTGGTCGCGCACATCGGGCGAATAGGCCCGCGCCGTGCCACCGATCTCGACGATGTCAGGAATGACGTTCAGAGCCTTCGGGTCGCCCGCCTGCAGGAAACAGGCGCTGACGACGGCCGGCTGCAGCGGATCGACCACCCGTCCGACGATCGTCTGCAGCGATGACAGGAAGGTGCCGGCGGCTGTGATCGGATCGCGGCCGAGATGCGGCTTGGCGCCATGCGTGCCGGCCCCGCGGAAGGTCATGCGCCAGCTGTCGGAGGAGGCAAGCTGCGGTCCCTCGACCACGGCGATCTCATCCACCGCAAGCCCAGGCATGTTATGCAGCCCGTAGACGGCATCGCAGGGAAAAAGCGTGAACAGCCCCTCCTCGACCATGCGCCTTGCTCCGCCTCGCCCTTCTTCGGCCGGCTGGAAGATGAAATGCACCGTGCCGGAAAAATCCCGCGTTGCCGCAAGATGTCGCGCGGCGCCAAGCAGCATCGCCGTATGGCCGTCATGGCCGCAGGCATGCATCTTTCCGGGCACGGTCGATTTATAGGATCGCTCCGCCGTTTCAGGCATGGCGAGCGCATCCATGTCGGCGCGCAGCCCGATCCTGCGCGTGCCGTTGCCGATCTGCAGCGTACCGACCACGCCGGTGCCGCCAAGCCCGCGATGCACCGCAATACCAGCCTCTTCGAGAAGCCTCGCGACGATACCGGCGGTGCGCTCCTCCTCGAAACCGAGTTCGGGATAGGCGTGCAGGTCGCGGCGCAGGGCAGTGAGAAACGGCAGATCGTCGCTGATCCGGGCGGGAATGCTCATTGGGCAATGCTCCTGGGGCCTGGATATCCTGTCAAGCGAAACGGGCGCCCAACTGGCGCCCGCGTCAGATTATCTGTTGTTCATCAACCAGACCGTAAGTTCAACCCCCGGAACGGGATGATTTTTGGCTAGGACTAAAATCTGAATACTGTTCTCAATTAATGAGTTAGAGCATGATGTCGTCCGAAAACCGCGCACACTTTTCGGCATCATGCTCTAGGTTTCTTCGACGAACACCTCCTCGCGCTTCTTCTTGACGCTCGGCAGGAAGACGACGATCAGCACGGCGACAGCAATGGCGAGAAGAGTGGCGCTGATCGGCCGCGTGACGAAGGTCGTCGGATCGCCGCGCGACAGGATCATGGCGCGCCGGAGGTTTTCCTCGAGCAGCGGCCCGAGCACGAAACCGAGCAGAAGCGGCGCCGGCTCGCAACGAAGCTTTGCCAGCACATAGCCGATGAGCCCGAAGAAGGCGACGGCGTAGAGATCGTAGACGTTGGCGTTGACGCTGTAGACCCCGATCGAGCAGAAGGCCATGATGATCGGGAAGAGTACGTAGTAAGGCACGGTCAGGAGTTTCACCCAGAGCCCGATCAGCGGCAGGTTGAGGATGACCAGCATTAGGTTGCCGATCCACATGGAGGCGATGATGCCCCAGAACAGCGCCGGCTGCTCGGTGGCGACGTTCGGACCGGGCACGATACCCTGGATGATCATCGCCCCGACCATCAGCGCCATGACGGGGTTGGCGGGAATGCCGAGCGTCAAGAGCGGAATGAACGAGGTCTGCGCACCGGCATTGTTGGCCGATTCCGGTCCTGCGACGCCGGCAACCGCGCCCTTTCCGAACTCCTCCGGCGTCTTCGACATCCGCTTTTCCACCGTATAGGAGGCGAAGGAGGCAAGAATGGCGCCACCGCCCGGCAGGATGCCAAGCGCCGAACCGATCGCCGTACCGCGAATGACCGGTGCGATCATCTCCTTGAATTCCTGGCGGGACGGCAAAAGGCCGGTGACCTTGGCCATCAGCACCGTGCGTGTCGACTCGCCCTCGAGGTTGCGCAGGATTTCCGCCACTCCGAACACGCCGACGGCAAGCGCCACGAAGTTCAGCCCGTCAGCATATTCGCGGATGCCGAGCGTGAAGCGCGGCGTGCCGGTATAGATGTCGGTGCCGACGAGACCGAGCAGCAGCCCCAGCGCCACCATCGCCAGCGCCTTCACGACAGAACCGTGCGCGAGAGCGATCGAGGAAACGAGACCGACGATCATCAGCGAGAAATATTCCGCCGAACCAAATTGCAGCGCGATTGCGGTCAGCGGCGGTGCGAAGATCGCCACGAGAAAGGTTGACACAGTGCCGGCAAAGAACGAACCCAATGCTGCGATGGCAAGCGCTGCGCCTGCCCTGCCCTTGCGGGCCATCTGGTAGCCGTCGATCGCGGTGACGGCAGAGGAGGATTCGCCCGGCATGTTGATCAGGATCGCCGTCGTCGAGCCGCCATACTGGGCGCCATAATAGATGCCGGCGAGCATGATCAGCGAGGAGACCGGTTCAAGCTGGAAGGTGATCGGCAAAAGCATGGCGATCGTCGCCGTGGCGCCGATCCCGGGCAGCACGCCGATCAGCGTGCCGAGCAGCACGCCGATCAGGCAGAAGAACAGGTTTTCCGGAGTGCCGGCTGTTGCAAAGCCGAGCGCGAGATTGCTGAAAAGATCCATCATCGTCTCCTAGAACCGGACCCAGGGGCCGAAGCGCTCGAAAGGCAGGCCGAGCCCGTAGCTGAAGACCCCAACCGAAAAGATCGTCAGCAGCAGCGACAGCACGATCGCGAGGAACACGTTCATCTTTTGCGATGCGAAGCAGGCGATGAAGGCGGTGAGGAACAGTGACGGTGCAAATCCGAGACCGCGCACCGTCAGCCCGAAGAATACCGGTGCCGGCAGGATGAAGAGCATGCCGCGCCAGGCAAACGGGTCGATCGGCTCGCCCTCGACCCGCAGCGCCTGAATGAAGATGATCGCGCCGAGAAGCACGAGCACGCCGGCAAGCACCAGCGGAAAATAACCGGGGCCCATGCGCACTGCCGTGCCGAGGTCGAGCCCCAGCGACTGGATGGCGAAGAAAGCACCGGTCGCGACGAAAAGCGCGCCGCAGATCGCATTGGTCGTATCGAAACTGATGGACTTCATGGTGTCTCCTGGGGTTGGAGATTGTTCGTGTAACGCCGTCACAAAGGAGCTAGCCCCTCATCCGCCTGCCGGCACCTTCTCCCCACAAACGGGCAGAAGGAAAAATGCTGCAAGCCCTTCGCCCCTTGCCGCCGTTGGGTGACGCAAGTCCCCTCTCGCCGTTCATGGGGGAGAGGGTTGGGGTGAGGGGCTCTTTCGGCATATCCTGGACGAGGACAAGCCTCAGTCAGCATATTCGCCGGCGGCCTCGATCACCGTTTTCCAGCGGGTGATCTCGCTTTCGAGCTTGGCCTTCAGCGCCGCCGGCGTCGCATCGGCGTCAGAGGATGGCGCCGTACCGAGCTCGGCGAAGCGGGCGCCGACATTCGGATCCTTCAGCGCCACCTGCAGCGACTTCGACAGACGTTCGTTGATCTCAGCCGGCGTGCCCTTCGGCGTATAGATGCCGTGCCAGATTCCGACTTCAAAACCCGGCAGCCCGGCTTCGACGGCCGTCGGAATGTCCTTCATCACGTCGAGCCGTTTGGGCGAGGTCACGGCATAGGCCTTGATCGTGCCGCCCTGGATCTGCTTCGTCGTGTTGGTCGTCTGGTCGCACATGACGTCGACCTGACCGCCGAGCAGATCGGTCATGGCAGGCCCTGTGCCCTTGTAGGGAACGGTCGTCAGCGGCGTCTGGATGGCGCTCATGAACATCATGCCGCAGAGGTGCGAAGCCGCACCGATGCCGGCATTGGCCACCGTCACCTTGTCCTTGTTGGCCTTGATGTAGTCGATCAGCCCCTTGAGGTCGGTCGGCTCCATGTCCTTGCGGGCAACGATCGTCATCGGCACCTCGGTGACGAGGCCGACATAGTCGAAGGCGCCGAGCGTGTCGTAAGCGAGCTTGCGGTAGAGCGTGGCGCTGGTCGCCATGCCGATATGGTGCAGCAGGATGGTGTAGCCGTCGGGATCGGCACTCGCCACGCGGCCGGCGCCGAGCGTGCCGCCGGCGCCGCCGACATTTTCGACGACGATCTGCTGGCCGAGATCCTTCGACATGGATTCGGCGACCAGGCGCGCAACGGTATCCGTCGGGCCGCCGGCCGCAAACGGCACGACCATGGTGATGGTGCGTTCGGGATAGGTCTGCGCCGAAGCGACGCTGGCGAGAAGTGAGACCGCAGCAGCCGCGGTCAGGCCGAGCATGGCCTTTAGAATTTTCATCGTTTCCTCCCTGATGAAATAAGCAAGCCCGCCGACACATCCTCCGCGCCGGTTCGGATCACCTATTTGTCGCTGGGAAAAATCGACCCGCAATCATTGCAGCCGCTTTCGAAAGACGATTTTGCCACAGTGCGATGCAGCATGGGTCGATTCGGAAACAAACGGCTCTGGCGGTGGGTGGAAATCCACCCATCGCACCGCGAGATTGCAGCGCCGCCCCAGCTCCGAGCTAGCCTTCGGTAGTCAGCATCCGCTTGTCGAGACCGTATTTCTGCATCTTTTCGTAGAGTGTCTTCCGAGAAATGCCGAGCGACTCATAGACCGGCCTGAGGCTGCCGCCATGCGCCACCAGCGCGCTGGCAATGACCCCTCGCTCGAATTCGGCGACGCGCTCTGCAAGTCCGGTCGCCTCCTCGGCTTGGCGCCCGCCATTGTCGAGCCCGAGGACCAGACGGTCGGCGGCATTCCTCAATTCACGCACATTGCCGGGCCAGTCGCGCTGAGCGATGTCGGAAATCACGTCCGGCGGAACGACCATCTCGTCGCGGCCGTAGCGAGCAGCCGCTTCCCGCACCAGCTGCAGGAAAAGCAGCGGAACATCCGCCCGCCGCTGCGACAGAGACGGCACGTGCAGCGTCGCGACGTTCAGCCGATAGAAGAGGTCGGCGCGGAAACGCCCGGCCGCCACCTCCGCTTCCAGATCGACCTTGCTTGTCGCGATGAAGCGCACGTCGAGCGCCACGACCTCGTTCGATCCGAGCCTGGAGATGACCCGCTCCTGCAGCACCCGCAGGAACTTCGCCTGCAGGTCGAAGGGCATGGAGCCGATCTCGTCGAGCAGGATCGTGCCGCCGCGCCCGTGTTCGAACTTTCCATAACGCGGCCTTACCGCACCCGGAAATGCCCCCACCTCATGGCCGAAGAGCTCGCTCTCGATCAGGTTCGCCGGCAGTGCGGCACAATTGATCGCGATGAACGGCCGGCTCGCCCGGGCGCTGATGTCGTGGAGCGCCCGCGCCACCACCTCCTTGCCGGCCCCGGTCTCGCCGACGATCAGCGTATCGGCATCGCTCGCCCCGATCGCCCGGATGTGGTAGCGCAGATCCACCATCACCTGCGTGCGCCCCGGCAGCCGCGCCTCGATATCGTCGCGCTTGCCGGCGACTGCCTTCAGCAGCCGGTTTTCGAGCACCAGGCTGCGCCGCTCCATCGCCCGGCGGATGACGCCGGCAAGCATCTCCGGCGTGAACGGCTTCTCGATGAAATCATAAGCGCCTTCGCGCATCGCCTTCACCGCAAGCTGAACGTCGCCGTGGCCGGTGACGAGAATGACCGGTACCTCCGGGTCGAGCTCGCGGATCTTCTGCATCAGCGTCATGCCGTCGATGCCGGGCATGCGGATATCGCTGACAACGACGCCGGGAAAGCTGTAGCCGATCAGCTCCAGCACGTGGTCGCCGTTCGAATAGGTCTCGACGCTGAAGCCGGAGAGCTCCAGCGCCTGCGCCGTCGAGCGGCGCAGTTCCTCCTCGTCGTCGACCAGCAGGATCTTTGCATCGTTCATTCCGCTGCCTCCGGCATCAATCCTGCCGCCGATTGCAGCTCGATGCGGAACACCGCGCCTCCTTCGGGATGATTGGCAGCAGTCAGGCTGCCGCCGAAATCCTTGATGATGTTGTAGGAGATCGAAAGCCCGAGGCCGAGCCCCTTGCCGACGCCCTTCGTCGTGAAGAACGGATCGAAGATACGCTCGGCGATCGCCGCCGGCACGCCCGGTCCATGATCCCGCACCGTCAGCACCACCTTTCCGGCCTCCTCGAAGGCCGAAACCTCGATGCGCCGATCATTCAGCCCTTCCACCGCATCGGCCGCATTCGAGATCACGTTCACCAGCACCTGCTGCAGACGCACCGAACCGGCGCGCACCACCGGTGGACGCGGCCCGAGAGCGAGCAGCAGTTCGGCATCCGCCGCCTTCAGCCGCCAGGCGACGATCTCGAGCGTGTCGCGCATCGCCTCGTCGAGGGAAACGGGACCGAGCTTCTCGTTCGGCTTGCGGGCGAAGTTGCGCAGGTGCCGGCTGATCGCAGCCATACGGTCGATCAGCCCGCCGATACGGCGGATATTGTCTCGCGCCTCCTCCGTCCGCCCACGGTCGATGAGAACGGAGGCGCTGTCCGTATAGGTCTTGGCAGCGGCGAGCGGCTGGTTGAACTCGTGCGAAAGCGCAGCCGACATCTGCCCCAGCCCGGCAAGCTTGCCCGCCTGGATGAGGTCCGCTTGCGTCTGTCGAAGCTGCTGCTCGGTCAGCCGCCGCTCGGCGATCTCCTCTTCGATGCGGCTGTTGACGCGGGCAAGATCGGCCGTGCGCTCATCGACGCGCCGCTCCAGCTCGTTGCGGGCCTCGGCCTGCATCTGCATGCGCTCGGCAAGCCGCGCCCGCCGCTGGCGAAGGACGGCCACCGTAAGCCCGGCAATGCAGAGGATGAGAAACACGGCAGCAAGCGCCGTGCGCGCCTGGGCGCGGATGGAACTCGTCTCCATCAGCACGTTCACCGTCCAGTCCTCGGCCGGCATGTAATGCGAGAGCACCAGATATTCGCTCGAACCGCGCTCGCTGGCCAGCGTCATCAGCTCATGCTGCTCGAAGTGGTGACGCGTCACCGGCAACGCCGCCAGCCTGGCATTGGCATAACGCCGCGAGGCCTCGGTGCGGGCGACGCGGTCGGCCGTCAGCGGCAGGATCGCGCCGTAGAGCCATTCCGGGCTGCCGGACATGAAGATGATGCCCTCCGGATCGGAGACGAAAATCCTGTATTCGCCGCCGCCCCAGGAGGATTCGATCGTGTCTATATCGACCTTGAAGACGATGACGCCGCGAATATCCGCACCGATCCGGATCGGCGCGGCAAAATAATAGCCGCGCTTCAGCGAGGTGGTGCCGAGCGCGTAAAACCGTGCCTGCCGGCCTTCGATTGCATCCTGGAAATAGGGCCGGTAGCTAAAGTTCTGTCCGACGAAGCTTGCAGGCCCATCGTAATTGCTGGCCGCGATCGTCTCTCCGTCTGGCTTGACCACATAGATATCGGAGGATTTCAGCAGTCCGTTGATCTCCTTGAGATAGAGATTGGCCGCATCGCGCAGCGCCACATCCTCAGGCGCGCTCACCAGTTCCTTGATGTCGTCGTGATCGGCGATCAGCGCCGGCAGCGCCTCGTAGCGGTTGAGATGGCCGCTGAGTGCCGAAACGGCAAGGCGCAACGCCGTTCCTGCCTGCGCCGAGGCTTCCTCCATATAGGCGCGCGTCGCAATCGCGCTCCCATAGGTGAAGAAGGAGAAGATGATCAGCGGCACCACCAGCAACGCCGCTATCGCACGATATTTCGAAGACAGAACCGGCTCCTCCCCTTTCTGCCTCCACTCCCCAGCGAGGCATACCCGACGGACCGAGTTTAGAGGGGTGGGTAGGGAATTCCAAGGGGCCGTCGAAACTTGACACCCGGCAGGGGTGGATGTCCTATTGCTGCACCGCAAGGAGGCCCCCGCCCATGAGCGACGACCAGACGCCCGCCGATAACAAACTCACCACATCCAAGCGCCGCTGGGCGGCAGAGGGCAAGTTCCTGACCGGCCGTATCAGCCGTCCCGAAGCCGAGCGCCTGCCGCCCGGCCAGCACCTCGTCAAGAACTGGCCGGTGCTCGATCTCGGCCAGCAGCCTGTCATCTCGACCGAGACCTGGCGGCTCGAGGTGCGCGGCCTCGTCGAAACGACGCGCACCCTCACCTGGGCCGACTTCCAGGCGATCGAACAGAGCACGGGGGTGAGCGATATCCACTGCGTCACCACCTGGTCGCGCTACGACAACAAATGGAAGGGCGTTTCGACGCGCAATCTGCTCGACCTCGCCATGCCGAAGCCTGAAGCCGCTTACGTCATGCTGACGAGTTATGACGGCTATACCACCAACCTGCCGCTCTCCGATTTCGCTGCCGAGGATGCGATCCTCGCCACCGCCTGGGAAGGCCTGCCGCTGACACCGGAGCACGGCGGCCCGATGCGCCTCGTCGTGCCGCATCTCTATTTCTGGAAAAGCGCCAAATGGCTGCGCCGCATCGAGCTGATGCCTGCCGACCAGGCCGGCTTCTGGGAAAAGAACGGCTACCACATCTACGGCGATCCGTGGCGCGAGCAGCGCTATTCCGACGACTGAGCTTTCGGTCGCGAGAAGCGACGAAGCGCAAACACGCCAAGTCCGAACAACGCGGCAAGCCCCGTCAGCGACGCCATGCTGGCGGCATGGAATGGGATCTCGCTCCAGCGCGGCTTGACGATATCGGCGGTGTTGAAGGCTTCGTCGCTGAACCGGCAGCTGATCAGCGCAAGCCCGCGCCGCACCATGTCGGCGTCGACCGCGGAAATGATTTCACCCGCCGCGGCAGCCTCCCGCGGCATCTCGCGCATCGAAAGCAAGACCGCCTTGGTCGCGGCGAGATAGGCATGAGCGCATTCGTTGAACGGGCTTTCCTCATCCGTCACGCTGCCCGGCATCCGGCCCCACAGACAGTAGGAATACTGGATCTCTGCATAGTTCAGCACGCGGCGGAACGGCTCGTTCGTATCGACAGCACGGGATGCAAGATCGACAATCCCACTGCGATAGTCAGACATGACAGCCATCTCGCCGTGGGAAATTTGCGGGATATCCAGACCCGCATGGCTGCCGCCGTCGCTGCGGCTATGGGCAAAAGCGCTTCCAGCGACCACACAAAAAAACGCGACGGCAGAGAACGCCGTCAACAGCAGTGGTCTGGCTCTGTCGTTTTTCATACTCGCCCGAAAAGTTCAGGGCGCCGGCAAAGCGGCGTCCTTCGATGCGTTCAGTGCAATGCCGTGGCCGGCCGGCCGCGTTCCCCGCCCCCGACCGCAAGCCGCTTTTCCGCCAGCGCTCCGAAGCCGAGGCCGAGCGTTGCCCAGAGGATCACATGCATTCCGAGCGAAGTGGTGCGGAAACGCCAGAGCACCATCGCCGAGAAGTTCTCCGGCACCTCGTTGATCGGCGGCAGCAGATAGAGCACCACGCCGATGAAGACGAGATAGGCGATGCCGGCGATGATCGCGCCGTTCCAGAGACCGAAACGCTCGGACAGGCGGCGCGACAGCGCCACTGCGGCAATCAGCGCCGCAAGCGAGACGACGATCATCAGGAAGAACAGCTCGGTCCTGGCGCCGATCGTATCGGGATTGCCGACTGCCGGCGGGTTGGCCGGATACTTGATCCCGGGAACGAGGACGACCGCCACGAAGGCGGCAATGGCGATGACGGCCGAGGTGCCGCGCGGCGAAAGGCTGCTGAAGCGGCCGTGCACGAAAGCGAAAGCGAGCGCGAAGAGCCCGCCGACGGCGGCGCTGTAGGCCATGACGCCGGTGAAAAGGCCGAGACCGGCCTGTGTGGCGCGGCTGACGATTTCGGGTTCGGCAGCTTCGCCGGCCGCCTGGGCGCTCGCCTCCTCGAAGGCGATCGCCGCATCGACCAGCGGCTCGCCGAACGTATGGGCGAAAGCGAAAACCAGGATGCCAGCAATCAGGCCCGCGAGCATGCCGCGAAGCAAAAGGTTTCCAACCATGTCCGGAACTCCCTTAAGGCACGTCGCGCAAAAGTGTGCCGCGGTTTTGCGATAAAGACATGCGTAAAACAAAAACCTATAGCGCGATGAGCGAATCTGAAAGATCGCGACGCGCTTTAGTGGCAGGGAAAGCCGAGGAGATGGCGGCCGTCATGCACGAATTCGTGCACATACATGCCGTTGAACAGCGCCATTGCGCCTTCCTCGGTGCCGACGAAATAGAGGACGATGAGCATCAGCAGGCCGCCGAAGATCGCCCAGGGCAGGATCTCGCCTACAGGGATCGGCGCCGGTACCGCAACGGGCGCGAAAGTGGTGTCAGACATGTATTCCTCCGGGAATGACGCGTTCAGTCGAAAGAGTGCTTGTGCAGTAGGGTCTGACTTCCAGCGCGAAGAGCTTTCGACACGCTGGTCACAGTGGCGCGACCGCGCCGGACTTACACCGGCTTCCAAACCCGCAACTGCACGGTTATATCTGCACGCCGAAGAGACTGTCAACGAAACTTCACAAGCCGGCGAAGGACGCTGTCGCCGCATTCCGGGAGACAAGAACGACCGTGAACACGCGCCTCACCTGGATCTGCCACGGCGCGACGGCAGCAAGCCGCAAGGCCCTGTTCCCGCTCGACGAACCGCTCGAGGATAAGGCAGTGGAGGAGGCCGGCAGGATGATCGCCCCGCCCCGCGCCGATCGAATTGCCATGAGCCCGGCTTTGCGTGCCCGCCAGACCGCGGAAGCGCTCCGCCTCGAAGCCCGCATAGACCTCGCACTTCGCGACTGCGACCATGGCCGCTGGGCCGGCAGGTCGATCACGACGATCGGGACCGAAGAGCCGGAAAACCTCATGGGCTGGATGAGCGATCCGGAAGCGGCCCCGCATGGCGGCGAGAGCCTTGTTGATCTGCGCACGCGCATCGCCGGCTGGATGGATGAGCAATCGAGCCTCGGCGGCCATGTGATCGCCGTTAGCCACGCGGCCGTCATCCGGGCAGCGATCGTGCATGTACTGCAGGCGCCGCTCTCCTCCTTCTGGCTGAGTGACGTCGAGCCGCTTTCCGTCATCCGCATGACCAGCAACGGACAGCGCTGGTCTCTGCGCTTCCAGCATTAGAGACTGCTGATCTTATCCAGCTTTGCACAAGCAAATCGCGTCATCTATGTTGAACCCGGCTTTGCGGGGACTACTTCCTTGTCCCAAGGAGATGGAAGAATGACATATGATTGGAGTGGCGAGCGCACGCGACGCCTGCGTTTTATGCGTGTCGCCACAGTCACGGTTCTGGTCGGTCTCATCTTCAGCGTTCCGCTGCTGATCGTCACCGCCTGAAGCACGAGAAAGGGCGAGCGATGCATTAGCACGCTCGCCTTCGTTCTTTTCCCGCATCAGCCGGTCTCCCGAACCACGAAGGCGATCGCGCTGATAACGACGCCCTGGTTCCCCACAGGCCCCGTCGGGTCTCTCTGCGGCACAGCAACAGGCTGCCGCCTCTGATAATTCGCCTTCTGGTTTCAACAAACATTTCAGACTTTCGTGATATTTCCGCGAAGGTGGAGATGGAGAAGGCATAATGCCGGTGTTTTTCCAAAGCAGGGCCGGACGGCAATGCGTGTCGATCGTGGTGTCTGGAGTGACCCTCTGGCTTCTCGGCACGCTGCTACAGCTCGACGACAGCCTGGTCGCCTTCATGACCGGCTTCGGCGAGTACGGCGCCGACAAGCTCGTTCTGGCGCTCGGCATCGCCGGCGCCATGAGCTTCGTCTATTCGGTGCTGCGCATCGCCGACCTGCGTAAGGAAATGGAACTGCGCGCGGCCGCCCAGGCAAAAGCCGATTGGACCGCAACCCACGACCATCTCACCAAGCTGCCGAACCGCTACGCCTTCGAGCGCAAGATCCTCTCCCGGCCGATCAAGGACGACGAGGCCGAGATCGAGGAGTGGGACCGCAACGTCACCATCTTCTCCGTTGACCTCGACGGCTTCAAGAAGGTCAATGACCTCGTCGGCCACAAGGGCGGCGACATCCTGTTGATCGAGGTTGCCAGACGCATCTGCGCGCTCGGCAATGCCGATTGCGTCTATCGCTTCGGCGGCGACGAATTCATCATCGTCGCCTTCGCCCTGACGGCGCAGCGCGAGGAGCGTTTTGCCAAGCTGCTGATCCAGGCCGTCACCCGGCCGATCCATATCGATGGCTTTGCCGTCGAAGTCGGCGCCAGCGTCGGCTATGACCGCTGGGCCGAGGGAGCCGAGCCGCTGGAAGATGCCGCCCACCGTGCCGACCTCGCCATGTACGAGGCGAAATCACGCGGACCCAACCACTATTTCGTCTTCGAACCTTCGATGCAGGACAAGGTAACGGAACGCGCCGCGCTGGAAACCAGGCTGCGCGCCGCGATCTCCAACAAGGCGATCAAGCCCTTCTATCAGCCGCTGATCGACCTCAAGACCGGCCAGCTCTGCGGCTTCGAGGCGCTGGCGCGCTGGATCGGCGACGACGGCGTCAACATCCCGCCGCCGGTCTTCATCGATATCGCCGAGGAAACCGGCATGATCACGGCATTATTCGAGGATCTCCTCACCCAGGCCTGCAGCGACGCACTCGCCTGGCCGGATCATGTGACGTTGTCCTTCAACGTCTCGCCGGTGCAGATGGAAGACAGATTGCTGACATCGCGTATTCTCAAGGTCCTTTCGGCAAGCCGGCTGCCGCCGCAGCGCCTGGAAGTGGAGATCACCGAAAACGCGCTGATCCAGGATCCCGCCATCGCCGCCCTCATTCTCGACGAGCTGCACGCCGCCGGCATCCAGATCGCACTCGACGATTTCGGCACGGGCTATTCGAGCCTCGCCCAGCTTTCCCGCTATCGTTTCGACAAGATCAAGATCGACAAAAGCTTCATCGCCACCTATCGCGACGACGAGCGGCAGGAAAAGATCGTCCGCGCCATGCTCGGCCTCGGCAGGAGCCTCAACATCAAGACGACGGCGGAAGGTATCGAGGAGCACGGCCAGCTCGCCTTCCTGCTGCAGCTTGGCTGCGACATCGGCCAGGGCTATCTTTTCGGCAAGGCTATGCCCGCCGCCGAGGCGGGCATCTTCATCAGCGATCGCAATACCAAATTGGCCTCGACGGGCTGACGGAACGCTCTACCTTTTGTTTTGACGCAATTCCCGGCAAAACCGCTTCGCGCTTTGCCGGGAATTTGCTTTAAAAAACCTGGCGCATGATCACGAACAGCACGAAGGCGATCGCGATCGAGGCCGGCAGCGTCAGCACCCAGGCCATCAGCATGTTACGCACGGTCGACCATTGCAGGCCGGAACCGTTGGCCGCCATAGTGCCGGCAACGCCTGATGACAGCACATGGGTGGTCGAGACCGGCAGGCCGAGATGGTCGGCCGAGGCGATAGTGACCATCGCCACGACTTCGGCTGCCGCGCCCTGACCATAGGTCAGATGCGTCTTGCCGATCTTTTCGCCGACGGTGACGACGATGCGCTTCCAGCCCACCATCGTACCGAGGCCGAGCGCGATCGCGACCGCCACTTTCACCCAGAGCGGGATGAACTTCGTCGCGTTGTCGACCGCCTTGTGGTAGCTCGTCACCGCGCTGAGGTCGCCGGCATCCATCGGCAGCAGCTTCTGCTTGTCGATCAACTTCAGCGCCTCGCCGATCAGATAGATGTCGTTGCGGACGTTGCCGACGAGATTGGTCGGCACCGCTTCGAGCGTCGGGAAGCCGGCGACTTCAGCACTTGTCTGGTGGATATATTGCTGCAGGGCCGGCGTCGTCGCATCCGTCCAGGTCTTGTTCTTGACGGCGTTGCCGACTTCGGCCTTGTAGTCCGCAACCGTAACGCCCGGCTTCACATATTTGCCGAGTGCGGTTTCCACATGGGCTGATGCTGACTTGTAGGCTTCGAGATAGTTGACATCCGGCGTGCGGTTCAGCGCGAAAGCCGTCGGCACCAGGCCGATCAGGATCAGCATGATGAGGCCCATGCCCTTCTGCCCGTCGTTGGAGCCGTGGGCGAAGCTGACGCCGGTGCAGGTGAAGATCAGGATCGCACGGATCCAGGGCGGCGGCGGCTGGTTGCCCTTCGGCTCTGCGTAGAGCGCCTTGTTGCGCACCAGAAGCTTCATGACCAGCAGGAGGACAGCGGAAAGACCGAAGCCGATGAGCGGCGAGATCAAAAGCGACAGGCCGATATTGGTCGCTTGCGACCAGTCGACACCGCTGGTCGCTGTGCCTGCCGGCGCCAGGAACTGGTTGGCAAGGCCGACGCCGATGATCGAGCCGACCAGCGTATGCGAACTCGACGACGGCAGGCCGAGATACCAGGTGCCGAGATTCCAGACGATCGCGGCAATCAGCAGCGCGACGACCATGGCAAGGCCGGAGCCGGAACCGACCTGCAGGATCAATTCCACCGGCAGCAGCGCCAGAATACCAAAGGCGACGGCGCCGCTCGAGGTCAGCACGCCGAGGAAGTTGAAGAAGCCGGACCAGATAACGGCGAATTCCGCCGGCATGGAACGGGTGTAGATCACGGTTGCGACGGCATTGGCCGTATCATGGAAACCGTTGACGAACTCGAAGCCGAGCGCGATGAGCAGTGCAAGGCCTAGGAGAATCCAGGGAACGGCGACTGCGGTTGTCAGGTCGCGGCCGAGTGCATAAGCGACATATCCAAGGCCGCAGACCAGAACGAGCGCGAACAGCGGCAAGAACCACTTGTTGGCCGAATTCGAACTGTGGAGCGGGTGGGAAGCGTCGCTATGAACCTGGCTGGGGGCAATATCGGCCATGGCATAGTTCCTTATTCCGTTTTGCAAATTTGCCTTTTGTTAATAAATCCGCCGCGTGAAGCTCTCATGACGCCCCGACTGAACCGCCCGTAAGCCACTGATGCTGGGCGATATTGACGGTGATGCGCCTGGGTCGCCTCCATAATAGATGCCGCGTTGCGATCCCAAGCGGCTGACGATGGTTGTCTACGCAATGACAAAAGCGCGCCCCGAGCGAATAAATCCTTCCCGCCTGGACATCCGACGCTAAGTTCGGTCATCTCACACCCGCGCGGAGTCTTGGAAGACATGTCATCGACCGACCTGCTGCTGACCTTCAACACCGGCTCCTCGACCGTTAAGATCGGCATCTTCGCGATAGACGGCCCCAAGGCGCGGCGCATCGGCAAGGGCGTGATCGATTTCCGCGCCGAACCGCTGTCGCTCGGCCTGACGAAAGCATCGCAGATAGTCGAGATGCCGTTGAAGGCCGCGGTGACCGAAGATCTGCACGGCGTCATCGATGAGACCTTCGCGCTTCTCGCCGATCATTTCGACATGACCGCCGCGCGCGCCGCCGGCCACCGCGTCGTCCATGGCGGCGACCGGTTTACCAAAGCGATCGCGCTCGACGCCGCCGCAATCGATGCCATCGATGCGCTGACCCCGCTTGCGCCCTTGCACCAGCCGCAGGCGCTGCGTTTCATCCGCGCGCTCAAGCATCTGAAACCGCATCTTGCCCAGACCGGCTCCTTCGATACGGCCTTCCACGCCACGCAGGACGATCTCGTTCGCCGCTTCGCCATTCCCCGTACGCTGCATGACGAAGGCATCAAGCGTTACGGCTTCCACGGCCTGTCCTATAAATTCATCGCCGGAGAGCTTCGCCGCAAGGCGCCGCGCGCGGCAAAAGTGGTCGCCGCCCATCTCGGAAGCGGCGCCAGCCTCTGTGCGCTGGATGACGGCGTCAGCCGCGATTGCAGCATGGGCTTTTCGACGCTCGACGGCATCCCGATGGCGACGCGTCCGGGCTGGCTCGATCCCGGCGTCATCCTGCATCTGGCCGGTCAGAGGAAGCAGTCCTTCGAGGAGATCGAAGATCTGCTCTATCATCGCAGCGGCCTGCTCGGCGTCTCCGGCATCACTGCCGATACGCGCGAGCTGTTGAAGGACAGCCGGCCGGAGGCGCGCCAGGCGATCGAGCTCTTCACGCTGCGCATTGCCGGCGAAATCGGCCGCATGGCGGCAACGCTTGGTGGCCTTGACGCCATCGTCTTCACTGCCGGCATCGGCGAGCATCAACCGGAGATCCGCGCAGGTGTGACCAAGCGGCTGTCCTGGCTTGGCCTTGCAACCGACGAAAAGGCCAATGCTGCCAATGATTTCACCATCAGCACGCGGGAAAGCCGCATCGCCGCCCATGTCATCGCCACCGATGAGGAACAGACCATCGCCGAGGAGGCGCTGTCCGTTCTTCGCAGTGACTGATCCAGATCAACAGCTTGCCGGCATCCGCCGGTAGAATTGACGTTGAAGACGTTTTCGAACGGGAGAAACCCATGGAAAAGCATGTCTCGACCGCTGCCCTTACCGATGCCGAACTCACCCTGATCGACCGCTATTGGCGCGCCGCCAATTATCTCTCCATCGGCCAAATCTATCTGCTGACCAATCCGCTGTTGCGCGAGCCGCTGAAACCAGAGCACATCAAGCCCCGCCTGCTCGGCCATTGGGGCACGACACCCGGCCTCAACTTCATCTATGCACATCTGAACCGTCTCATCCGCGCCCGCGATCTCGACATCATCTATATGTGCGGCCCCGGCCATGGCGGGCCGGGCATGGTCGCCAACACCTATCTCGAAGGCATCTACAGCGAGATCTATCCCGATATTTCCGAGGATGCCGAAGGCATGCGCAAGCTCTTCCGGCAATTCTCCTTCCCCGGCGGCATTCCGAGCCACGCGGCACCCGAAACACCGGGCTCGATCCACGAGGGTGGCGAACTCGGCTACGCCCTCGTCCATGCCTATGGCGCCGCCTTCGACAATCCCGGTCTGATCGTTGCCTGCGTCGTTGGTGACGGCGAAGCCGAAACCGGGCCTTTGGCTGCGAGCTGGCATTCCAACAAGTTTCTGAACCCTGCCCGCGATGGCGCCGTTCTGCCGATCCTGCATCTGAACGGCTACAAGATCGCCAACCCCACCATTCTTGGCCGCGCCAGCCACGAGGATTTGCAGAGCCTCTTTGAAGGCTATGGCTATGAGCCCTTCTTCGTCGAGGGTCACGAGCCGCGCGACATGCACCAGCAGATGGCTGCAACCTTCGACAGGGTCTTCGACCGCATTCGCGAAATCCAGAAGGAAGCCCGCAATGGTAGGGCGCCCGATATCTGCCCGCGCTGGCCGATGATCGTGCTGCGCAGCCCGAAGGGCTGGACAGGACCGAAGGAAGTCGACGGCAAGAAGGTCGAAGGCTTCTGGCGCGCCCACCAGGTGCCGGTCTCCAACTGCCGCGAGAATGAAGGGCATCGCAAGATCCTCGAGGACTGGATGAGCAGCTATGATCCGAAAGACCTGTTCGGCAGCGACGGCCGGCTGAAACCCGAGCTGCGGGCGCTCGCCCCTGTCGGCAAACGCCGCATGGGCGCCAATCCGCACGCCAACGGCGGCTTGCTGCGCCGGGAGCTCGACGTTCCCGATATCCGCGACTATGCGGTCGATATCGGCAAGCACGGCAGCGCCATGGTGCAGTCGACGGAAATCCTCGGCCATTACCTGCGCGACACGATGAAGCGCAACACGAAGGCTGCCAATTTCCGTATCTTCGGCCCCGACGAGACAGAATCGAACCGTCTCGGCAGCGTCTTCGAAGTCACCGACCGTGTCTGGATGGAGGGTATCGAACCCTACGACGTCCACTTGTCCCGGGATGGACGTGTCATGGAGGTGCTGAGCGAACATCTCTGCCAGGGCTGGCTGGAAGGCTACCTGCTGACTGGCCGGCACGGCCTGTTCTCCTGCTACGAGGCCTTCATCCACATCATCGATTCCATGTTCAACCAGCACGCCAAATGGCTGAAGGTGACGCGGGAACTCGCGTGGAGAAAGCCGATCTCGTCGCTGAATTACCTGCTGACCTCTCACGTCTGGCGTCAGGACCACAACGGCTTCAGCCATCAGGACCCCGGTTTCGTCGACCTCGTCGCCAACAAGAAGGCCGATATCGTCCGCATCTACCTGCCGCCGGATGCCAACACCCTGCTCTGGGTCGGCGACCATTGCCTGCGCACCTATGACCGCATCAATGTCATCGTCGCCGGCAAGCAGCCGGAGCCGCAATGGCTATCGATGGACGAGGCGGTGAAACATTGCGAGGCCGGCATCGGCATCTGGCACTGGGCGAGCAACGAGGACGACACCATCCTGCCTGATCTCGTCATGGCCTGCGCCGGCGACGTGCCGACCATGGAGACGCTTGCTGCCGTCGACCTGCTGCGTAAGGCCATTCCGGAACTGAAGATCCGCACCGTCAACGTCGTCGATCTCCTCGCACTGCAATCCAGGGATCAGCATCCGCACGGCCTGACCGACGAGGCATTCGATGCGATCTTCACCGCCGACAAGCCAGTCATTTTCGCCTATCACGGCTATCCCTATCTCATCCACCGCCTGACTTATAAACGCACCAACCACCGCAACTTCCACGTCCGCGGCTTCATCGAGGAAGGCACGACGACCACACCCTTCGACATGACCGTCCTCAACGAACTCGACCGCTTCCACCTCGCCATCGAAGCGATCGAGCGCGTGCCGGGCCTGAAGGAAAAAGCAGGAGAAGCGCTCGCCGCCTTCCGTGGCAAGCTTGCAGAACATCACGACTATGTCCGCGAATATGGTGAGGACATGCCGGAGGTGCGGAACTGGACATGGCCGATGGCGTGAAGCGAAAACCAAACTGAATCGCACGGAACTGGTCGGCGGAGATCATCCGGCGGAAACAATCGTCAAGCAAAGTCTAAAGTTGGTGAAAACCATCGGCGCACTGTTCCTGGAAGACCGCATCGTAGGCTATGTGTCTCGAGCAAGCTTCAAGGCCGTCGACCGAGGAAACGACATGAAAAGTTTCGCTGCCACGCTTACCGCCGCCCGGCTGGAAAAGGCGCTCGCCTTCTACATGACGCCCGAAGCCCAGCGCGATGGCTCAGACGATGCCGTCAAGTCAGCTGAGCAACGAGCCGCATACGAGACCCGCGCCGGCGAACGCGCCCGCAACACGGAAGAGGGTGCCGAAGCCTGGTAAGAAGTTGCACCGAGCAACCCTTGCGGGTGGCCTATACACCTTCAAGCCGAACCTTTTCCTTCATGCGCCAGACCCGCGGCGTTTCTCCGGTGTATTTAACGAAGAAGCGCGAGAAATAGGCGGGGTCGGCAAAGCCGAGCCGAAATCCGATCTCCTGAACGCTGCCCAGCGTAAAAACCAGCTGGCGTTTCGCCTCTTCGACAAGTTTGCCGGCGATCAGTTCATGGGGAGTGTTGCCGGTCATCGACCGGACGATGCGGGTGAGATGTGTCGGCGAAACCCCAAGCTCCCTGGCGTAGAAAGACGCGGGCTTGTGGGATCGAAAATGTTGCTGAATGAGCTCGCTCAGCATGTCCATCCGCCGCTCGTTCTCGTTGGGCGGAAGCTCGCGCGTATTTCCCTCATGGGAAATCCTCGCCGTCAGCCGCAGCGCCAGGGCGACATAGGCGGCCAACGCCTCGTTGCGGCCGCTGCGGCGGTTTTCGAATTCATCGCCCAGCCGCTTCAACGTCTGCATGACATAGACTGCCTCGGCATTATCGGGATCGAGCGGCGTCAGATGCGGCGCCGCCAGCCATTCGCCGAGCTGGCTTCGATCACCGAGCGGATGGCTGAGATGGGATCTCAACAGGGTGATCACCAGGCCGTCGATATCGCGTGAAAAACGAAAACCATGATTGAGCCCGGGCGGCACGGTGATGATCACCGGCGGAAGGATGGCATGGCTCTTTTCGCCGAAGATCGCATCGCCCGAACCGCTTTCGATGTACAATATCTGAAAGAAACTCTCGTGACGATGCGGGCTAATCTCCCATTGATGCAAACTGCTGCGGGAGCGAATAGTTTCGCAATGCACCCAAAAATCCGGCTCTCGCCCGGTCTTTTCGCCGTAGAGTTCATAGGTAGGGATATGTTTGCTCATGGGGCTCCGTGAGAATTCTCCCGATCCAATGTTCGATTAGTGCAATTTTTAGGTTGGAATGTCCATTGCTGCGGCAAGCGCGGCAAGGCAGAATCTGGCAAAACGCAAAAATGCAGGGAGGAAGCATTTGCGAACTCAGGTCGCCATCATCGGTTCGGGACCATCCGGCCTGCTGCTCGGCCAGCTTCTGACCGAAGCCGGCGTCGACAATGTCATTCTCGATCGTGTGAACAAGGATTACATCCTCAGCCGGGTTCGCGCCGGCGTTCTGGAGGAAGGCACCGTCGGGCTGCTGGATCAGGCCAAATCAGGCGCGAGGCTGCATTCCGAAGGCCTGCCGCATGACGGCTTCTCACTGACCTTCGACGGACGCGACCATCGCATCGACCTTCACGAATTGACCGGCGGCAGGCGTGTCACCGTCTACGGACAGACCGAAGTGACGCGCGATCTCATGGAGCGGCGCGAAGAAAGTGGCTCCCCGTCGATCTACGATGCCGTCGATGTCGCGCCGCATGACTTCGACGGCCATTCTCCTTTCGTCACCTATGTGAAAGACGGCGTTGCCAAGCGCATCGATTGTGACTTCATCGCCGGCTGCGACGGGTTTCACGGCGCCAGCCGCAAGGCCGTTCCGGAGCGGGCGATCAGGAGTTTCGAGAAGGTCTATCCCTTCGGCTGGCTGGGGGTCCTTGCCGACGTGGCGCCTGTCAGCCATGAGCTGATCTACGCCAACCATCCAAGGGGCTTTGCGCTTTGTTCGATGCGCTCGGCCACCCGCAGCCGCTACTACATCCAATGTGCGCTCGACGAGAAGATCGGGGACTGGAGCGACGACCGTTTCTGGGACGAGTTGAGACGGCGGCTGCCGACGCATCATGCCGAAGCATTGGCGACCGCGCCGTCCTTCGAGAAATCGATTGCGCCGCTGCGCTCCTTCGTCGCCGAACCGATGCGTTTCGGCCGGCTTTTCCTGGTCGGCGACGCCGCCCATATCGTCCCGCCGACCGGCGCCAAGGGATTGAACCTCGCCGCCAGCGACGTCCATTATCTTTTCTCCGGGCTGATCGAGCATTACCGAGAAGGCTCGAATAGTGGCATCGACGCTTACTCGCAGAAGGCGCTCGCCCGTGTATGGAAAGCCGTGCGGTTTTCCTGGTGGATGACGACGATGATGCATCGTTTTCCGGATACCGGTGATTTCGACCAGAAGATCCAGGAGGCGGAACTCGACTATCTCACCCATTCCCGCGCCGCCTCGACAGCGCTCGCGGAGAATTATGTGGGATTGCCATTCTGAGACGAGGATAGTTCCGCATCCCACACTCATAATCGTTTGGCCATGGATTACGGCATTTATTTCATTTTACATCACCATTTCGCATGACAAGCTAACGCTCAATTTTGAGCGGCTAGCGAATACGGCGCGGGAGTGCGCCAAAAAGGGAGAGAGAGAATGAAGAAGCTATTTCTGGCCGCCGTTGCGGCCGTCGTGCTCAGCGGCACGGCCTATGCAGACACCATCAAGGTCGGCGTCATCGGCCCGTTCTCCGGTCCGTTCGCGCTGCAGGGCAAGAACTTCAAGGCCGGCATCGACGCCTATATGGCGGTCAACGGCAACACGGTCGGCAGCGATACGGTCGAGATCGTCTATCGCGACGTGCCGCAGGCCGACCCCGCCCAATCCAAGGCGCTGGCGCAGGAACTGATCGTCAAGGAAAAGGTCCAGTATCTTGCCGGCTTCTACTTCACGCCCGATGCCATGGCGGTCACGCCGATCCTGAAACAGGGCAATGTGCCGATGGTCATCATGAACGCCGCCACCTCGGCGATCGTCACCAAGAGCCCGCTCGTCGTCCGCACCTCGTTTACCACCTGGCAAACTTCGACGCCGATTGCCAAGGTCGCCTTCGACGCCGGCGTCAAGAAGGTGATTTCCGTCGTCAGCGATTACGGCCCCGGCATCGACGCCGAGAACGCTTTCAAGGCCGGCTTCGAAAAGGCCGGCGGCCAGGTGGTCGAGGCGATCCGCATGCCGCTTGCGACCAACGACTTCAGCCCGATCATGCAGCGCATCAAGGATTCCGGAGCGGAGGGCGTGTTCGCCTTCCTGCCCTCCGGTCCGACGACGCTCGGCTTCGTCAAGGCTTACAACGACAATGGCCTGAAGGCTGCCGGCATCAAGTTCTTCGCGCCGGGTGACCTGACGCAGGAATCCGATCTGCCGGCGCTCGGCGATGCCGCACTCGGCATCCAGACGACCTTCCACTATGCCGTGTCGCACGATTCTCCCGAGAACAAGGCTTTCGTCGAGGCGGCGACCAAAGCGATCGGCAACAAGGCCGAACTTTCCTTCCCCTCAGTCAGCGCCTATGACGGCATGTATGTCATCTACAAGATGATCGAGGCGACGGGCGGCAAACAGGATGCTGAGAAGGCCGTCGATGCGGTCAAGGGCCTTGCCTGGACGAGCCCGCGCGGCCCGGTTTCGATCGATCCGGAAAGCCGTCACATCACGCAGAACATCTATCTGCGCGAAGTGACGAAAGCCGATGACGGGACCTACATCAACAAGGAGATCCAGACTTTCGAGAAGCAGGGCGATCCGGGCCTGGCGGCCGTCAAGTAACATCGAGTGTCAAGACAGGTGACAGGCTTGGCCTGCGATCAGGCCGAGCCCGTCGCTTGGAAGCAAGGTATTTCCATGCAGACAGTCTTCAGCATAGCCGTCGACGCTCTTGCCTATGGCATGGTGCTGTTCGTGATCTCGATTGGCCTTTCGGTGACCATGGGGCTGATGCGTGTCGTCAACCTCGCCCATGGCGCTTTCGCGATGATCGGCGGCTATATCGCCTCCTATGTCGCCCGCGACCTTGGCCTTGGTTATGCCGCGGCGGTCATCGCCGCCGTTGTCATCACCATCATCGTCGCCATTCCGATCGAGCGTTTTCTCTACCGCCGGATCTATGGCGCGCCGGAACTGACCCAGGTGCTGATGACCATCGGCATCACCTTCTGCGTCATCGGCATCGCCAATTATGTCATGGGGCCGACGCTGAAGACCATACCGCTTGCCGGTGCACTGCAGGGGTCAGCCGATCTCGGCTTCCGCACCATTCCCGTTCACCGGCTTTTCGTCATCCTCTGCGGCTTGGTCGTGGCGCTCGCCCTCTGGTTTGCGATCGACAGGACCAGCTTCGGCGTCAAGCTGCGCGCCTCCGTCGATGATGCGGCAATGGCTGCGGCACTCGGTGTGCGCACCGAGATCATCTATGCGGTGAGCTTTGCCGTTGCCGTCGGGCTTGCCGCCTTCGGTGGCGTGGTCGGCGCCGAACTCCTGCCCGTCGAACCCTATTACGCGCTGCGCTACATGGTGACCTTCCTGGTCGTCGTCTCCGTCGGCGGCGCGGGCTCCATTCCAGGTGCACTGATCGCCTGTCTGCTGCTGGGCGCGATCGATACCACAGGACGGTATCTGATGCCTGAATTCGGCGAATTCTTCTTCTATCTCGCCGTGATCGCAATCATCTTCGTCTTCCCGCGCGGCCTTGCCGGAAGGGCGAAATAAGATGGCGCTTGTCATGAACAACGAAAACGAAGGTCTCCAGCATCGGCGCGGGTTTATCGGCCGCGATCTTATCGGAATAGCGGTCATCTTAGCCGTTGCCGCGATCGGCTATTTCGCCTTCCCCGATAATCTCGCACTTTTGACCCGGATGATCACGATCGCGTTGCTCGTCCTGTCTCTCGATCTCGTGACCGGTTATTGCGGCGTCGCAACGCTCGGCCATGCAGCACTTTTCGGCTCCGGCGCCTATGCCGCCGGGATCCTGTCGGCGCATTACGGCATCAATGACCCGCTGCTGATGATGCTGGCCGGCATTGCCGGTGGCGCGGTTGCCGGGTTGCTCTGCGGCGCCACCATCCTGCGTGCGCATGGACTGCCGCAGCTGGTGCTGTCGATTGCGCTGATCAACCTCTTCCATGAATTCGCCAACAAGGCCTCGTCATGGACAGGCGGCAGCGACGGACTTTCCGGCATCGCGCCGGACCCGGTCTTCGGTCTCTTCGAATTCGATCTCTACGGTTACACCGCCTTCTTCTTCGGAATGGCGCTGCTGCTGATCGTCTTCGTGCTGCTGAGGGTCCTGGTTCGCTCGCCCTTCGGCATGCTCTGCCGCGCCATCAAGCAGGACCCGCTGCGCATCCGCGCCATGGGCGCCTCGCCGAAGGCAGCTCTCATCAGGATGTACGCGATCTCCGGCGCCGTTGCCGGTGTCGGCGGCGCCTTGAACGCGATTTCGACACAGGTCGTCGGCCTCGACAGCCTGTCTTTCACGCAGTCGGCCGAAGCGCTGGTCATGCTAGTGCTCGGCGGCACCGGTTCTCTCTTCGGAGCACTTTCCGGCACTCTCATCTTCATGCTCTTCGAGGACTATGTCTCCGCCGCCAATCCCTTCCATTGGCTGACCATGGTCGGCGCGCTGCTGATCGCCGTCGTGCTCTTTGCGCCGAAAGGTCTCTATGGCACGGCCGCAGCCTTCGTTGGCCGCCGCAGGGAGCAGCGCTGATGAGCCCGGTCTTCGAAGTCGCCAATCTCAAGAAAGCCTTCGGCGGCCTGGCCGTCACCAATAATGTCTCGCTCACGATGTCGCCTGGCGATCGCATCGCGCTGATCGGCCCGAACGGCGCCGGCAAGACCACCTTCGTCAACCTCGTGACCGGCAATCTATCGCCCGATTCCGGCGAGGTTCGTCTCGGCGGCGAGGTGGTGACGAAGGTCGATGCGATCGGCAGGGTCAGACGCGGCCTTGTCCGCTCCTTTCAGGTGACGCGGCTCTTCCAGGACATGACGCCGGCCGAACATGTGGGACTTGCCGTCCTTCAGCGCGATGGAAAGACCGGGCACATGTTCGGCAATTTCCTGCGCATGCCCGATGTCATGGCCGAGGTCGATGATCTCCTTGGAAAACTCGGACTGGCTTTCCTGATGCATCGCAAGGTCAGCGAAATCGCCTATGGCCAGCAGCGACTTCTCGAGATCGCCGTGGCGCTGGCGCTGAAGCCGAAAGTGCTGTTGCTCGACGAGCCGGCAGCCGGCGTGCCGCAGAGCGATACCGGCCGCATCGAGCAGGCGCTCGCCGATCTGCCCGCCGATCTCGCTGTGCTGATGATCGAACACGACATGGATCTCGTCTTCCGTTTTGCCAAACGCGTCATCGTGCTTGCATCAGGCACGATCATCTTCGATGGCCTGCCGGAAGACGTCACCAAGGATGCGCGCGTGCGCGAGGCCTATCTCGGGAGCTATGCCAATGCCAGCCCTGTCGCTTGAGGTCGAGAATCTGTCGGCCGGATATGGGCCGACGAGAGTGCTCGAAGGCATTTCCTTCTCCGTGCCGGCAGGCGCCCGGCTTGCCGTGCTCGGCCGCAATGGCATGGGCAAGACCACGCTGCTCGCGACGCTTGCCGGGCAGACCAGGCGATACGAGGGCAGCATCCGCCTCGGCGATTCGGATGTCACGACGGCACCGAGCGCTGCACGCGCGCACAAGGGCCTCGGATATGTGCCGCAGGCACGCTGCGTCTTCCCGACGCTGACGGTCGAAGAAAATCTCTTCGTCGGCTTGAAGGCGCGACCGAAGACGGCGCTGGAGGAAGCCTATTCGATGTTCCCGCGCCTGAAGGAGCGCCGCCGCAACCTCAGCAGCCAGCTTTCCGGCGGCGAGCAGCAGATGCTCTCCACGGCTCGCACCATTCTCGGTCGCCCCTCCGTCCTGCTGCTCGACGAACCGCTGGAGGGCCTGGCACCCGTTATCTGCGAGCAACTGATGGCGGCCTTCACCGACCTCGCCAAGACGGGAGACATGACCATCCTGCTGGTCGAGCAGCGCATCCAGAGCGCGCTCGATTTCGCCGATCAGGTCGTCATTCTCGAACGCGGCAGACTGGCCTGGACCGGAACGCCGGAAAATCTGACCAGGGATCACGAGGCTGTCGAAAGCCTGCTCGGGGTCGGCGGCCTGCATTGATGGGATGATCGGCAGAAGCTCAGGCTCTGCTGATCGGTCCCATTCCGTCTTCAAGGTTGCTCTTGGCGCGCCGAGCAATTCATGCAGTATATCGTCATGACGACGTCATGATTGAGCGGTCATTATTATCATGCCCGAAAGTTTTCCGCTGGCCGAATTGATGGATCGCCTGAAAAGGCGAGAAACACCATGATCGATGAAGCGGCAGCAACGTAAGACCAGACGCAAATCCTGGTTCATAAACAGGATCGACGTCCGAGCCGCTTTCTTTACTTGAATGCTTGAGGTGTACCCGATCGAAATCTGTTGGATTGACGGGCGGAATTGCTCTACCGCTGCATCAATTTCGGTTGCCAGATACCCGATAGGGTTGCATAGTCGAATTGAACATCACACGGGAGGTAGAAATGGCAAACCACAAGCCGGTCGCAGGTGACGTATACTTGCCTGTTTTCGATATCAACGACCCGATTAGCGGTGACATCCTCGAAAATACCAGTTCCACCGATATCGACGGAGATGCGGTACGCCTCAATTTCGTGAATGGACAGCGCATTCCGCAACCGGCCAATGGATCCCCGGCCACAAGCACGACGATCGAAGGAGAGTATGGTACGCTCACCGTTTACTCCGACGGCAGCTACACCTACGCGCTCGATCACTCCAACCCGGTGGTCGCAGCGCTCGGACCGGGAGATGAGCTGGTCGAAAAATTCACCTTCAAGATATCAGACGGCAAAGGCGCCACCGACGTCGGCGCGTTCAGTATCGCAATAGATCTGCCGGAACGCGGCGATGTGTTCGCCAACTTCGAGGATGTTGGCCAAAGTGACTTCCCAACTGGTTACAAAGGCTTCGATTGGGGCGCCTGGTACGATGGTGACGACGCTTCTGTGCGGGAGGAAGCGGATGGCAACCACTATCTGGGAGGAGGCGTGTTCTGGACACCCATCCAAGCCGCCGATGGCGGCAACTTTCAGATCGAGCAATTCAGTGTCGCAAACGGCACATCGGACTATGACAACGTTCTGACGATCGAAGGTAAGCTGGACGGCGATACCGTATTCTTGGTCACGGTCAACGTCACCGCCGACAGCATTCATGACCCGCAAGTGATCGATCTCAGCGCCTACGGCGAAATCGACTCTCTCGTGCTCGACACCGAACCCGTCATCAACGAAACGAGCGGCCCGGATTATTACGGCGCGCAATACGACAACTTTCATTTCATCGTTTGATGGATGGGGAAAGGGCGCCGCATCACCGAAATCTGTGCGCCTTCACCGACTGCGCTCTGCGGCGCCTATCTGGGTACCAATTTCTTGCGATAGCTGACGGGCCTGGATCTTGCTAGCATTGGATCGTGCGAGGAGGCACGGTTATGCTGGGATGGAGGAAATGATGCAGCCAGTCGGGATCAGGTTAGCGGCGGTCATGTTCTCGCTCGCCGTATGGGCTATTATTATCGCTGTCGCATCCCACCTTTGGGCGACGAAGATGCCTCTGTTGCTTCTGACGCTCTACAGATAGGCCTGTCCTCGCGTTGGCGGGAATCCTGCAGATCAGGGCCGGACTGGTTTTGTCCCCTCGCCGCCACGGTTGGCGATGCGACCAATGCGCTGCCAAGGCCGCCGGAACCGGCTCAAAATCGAGCTGCAAAAATCGCCAATTCTGCAATGAGGAGATGGTAGCGGAGGAGGGATTTGAACCCCCGACACAAGGATTATGATTCCTCTGCTCTGACCTACTGAGCTACTCCGCCACTGGTCAACGATACCCGCTCGCGAAGCGATGCCGGTTCGTGGGATGAGCGGCTTATAAGGTGCGCTTCGGCTTTGTGTCAAGCGCATGATCGAGAAAAACGGTGGGCTTTGCCGGCCGTCGTTACCTATGGGTTTCAGGCGGCGACGGGGCTGGCCAAAAGGGCCTTCAGGCAGGCTTCCGCCGAAGGTTCACGCTCGGAGCGTTCGATGAAACCGCCGCCGAAGACGCGGGCGTTGTCGCCGGGCGCCGAATAAAGCGCGCAGGCCTGGCCGGGCGCAATGCCCGCCTCGCCGACCGTCAGGTCGACATAGGTGCCTGTTGCATCGACATGCAGCACGGCCGGCGCCGGCGCTCGTGTCGAGCGGACCTTGGCGTAGCAGGCAAAGCCCTTGCCGGACGCGGCTTCCGCAAGCGTCTCGTCGCCCAGCCAGTTGATGTCGCGCAGGTAGACGCGGTGCGTTTCCAGCGCCTCCTTCGGTCCGACGATGACGCGGCGCGAGCGGGCGTCGAGAAAGACGACGTAGAGCGGCTCGCCGGTAGCGATGCCGATGCCGCGGCGCTGGCCGATCGTGAAGTGCAGGATACCCTCATGGGTTCCAAGCACGCGGCCATCGAGATGGACGATCTCACCGGCGAGCGCCGCATTCGGCTTCAGCTTGGTAATGACGTCGGAATATTTGCCCTGCGGCACGAAGCAGATGTCCTGGCTGTCGGCCTTCTTGGCAACGACAAGGCCCATCTCTTCGGCAAGCCTGCGGGTTTCGGCCTTCGGCAGGCCGCCCAGCGGAAAGCGAAGATAATCGATCTGTTCCTGCGTCGTGGCGAAGAGGAAATAGCTCTGGTCGCGGTCGGCATCGGCCGGGCGGAAAAGCGCACGGCGGCCGGGGTTTTCGGGCGAAGGATTCAGGCCCGAGCGGATATAGTGGCCGGTCGCCAGCGCATCGGCGCCGAGCTCCTTGGCGGTCGCCAGAAGATCGGCGAATTTGACGGTCTGGTTGCAGGAAACGCAAGGGATCGGCGTTTCGCCCGCCACATAGCTTTCGGCGAAGGGGTTGATCACCGTCTCGCGGAAACGCTTTTCGTAATCGAGCACGTAATGCGGGATGCCGAGCGTTTCACAGACGCGGCGCGCATCGTCGATATCCTGGCCGGCGCAGCAGGAGCCGGCACGGTGAACGGCGGCGCCATGATCGTAAAGCTGCAGCGTAATGCCGAGCACATCATAACCCTGCTGTTTGAGAAGGCCGGCGACGACGGATGAATCGACGCCGCCCGACATGGCGACGACGACGCGGGTCTCTTCCGGCTTCTTGTCAAAATCCAGTGTGTTCAACGATGGTGCCAATTCTGCGCGGTCACGATCCGCCCTTGCGCTGCAATTGCGGCGGATTGCTGATCTCCGGCGGGATCGGCCGCCGTCTCTCGATGAGGCACCGATATAGAAAGGATTGCCCTTGGGCGCAAGGGGCAGCATTCAGGCAGCAATATTTCGCATTCCCGCGTGAAGAGAAGGCGCAGCCGAGGCCGCGCCCTCGAGCGGGGGTGCGGCTCAGGTGCCGATCAGCTTGTTGCAGGCGAATGCAATGCCCGGATTGGCGATGATGGCGGTTACGAGCGCCAGTCCGATCATCGAGAATGAAAAGCGTTTCATAAAACATCCTCCTTTCCAGCCCACGACAATTATGCGGCTTCGCCCGCCTTTCTCAAAATGACGAATGCTTGATGGCATCCGGCGGCATGCCTTTCCTCGGACGCCACTCCCAGCTGTCGCTTAAGCGCTTCTATCTGCGAGACGAAGCGGCCTTCAGCGCACGGCCGTCGATCAGCGCCTCCGCCTCGTGCTGCGGCATCGGCCGGCCGAGCAGATAACCCTGCACCTCACTGAAACCTTCTGCACGCAGTTTCTGCAACTGCTCTTCCGTCTCGATCCCTTCGGCCAGCGTCGTCGCGTTGAAGCCGGAACCGATGCCGACGACGGCGCGCACGATGGCGAGATTGCCGGCATCCGTCTCGATGCCCGAAACGAAGCTGCGGTCGAGCTTGATCTTGTCGAAGGGGAAGGATCTGAGATAGCTCAGCGACGAATAACCGGTGCCGAAATCATCGATGGCGATGCGGACGCCGAGCGCCTTCAATGCGCGGAGCCGCGGCAAGCTTTGGTCGGCATCAGTCAAGAATACGGACTCGGTGATTTCGATTTCAAGGCGGTCGGCAGTGAGACCCGTCTCGTCGAGCGCCGCGACCACTGTCGAAAGCAGGCTCGCATGCCGAAACTGGCTGACGGAGAGATTGACGGCGATCCTCAGACGGGCGGGCCAGCCGGCGGCGGCGCGGCAGGCTTCCCGGATCACCCAGTCGCCGATCGGCACGATGAGGCCGGTTTCCTCGGCAAGCGGAATGAATTCCATCGGCGCCACCAGCCCGCGCTTGGGGTGGCGCCAGCGGATCAGCGCCTCGAAGCCGCCGATGCCGTCATTGTCGAGCTGCACGATCGGCTGGTAATGCAGCTCGAACTGGCGCTTCTCCAGCGCCTCCCACAGCTCGCCTGTCATCACGTGCCGGCGCTCGGCGGCAAGCCGCATCTCCGTCTCGTAGAAACGATAGGTCGAGCGCCCACTCTCCTTGGCGGCATAGAGCGCCAGATCCGCGTGCCGCATCAGCACATCCGCGTCGCCTGCATGATCGGGCGCCAAGGCGATGCCGATACTGCAGGTGACATGCTCCCGGGCGCCGTCGAGATCGAAGGCATGGCTCAGCGCCTTGAGCAGCCGTTGCGCAAAACGCCCGGCCCGCTCCGGCTCGTCGAGCTCCAGCACGACGGCGAATTCGTCGCCGCCGAGACGAGCGACGAGATCACCCTCCTCCGCCAGCTGCAGCAGCCGCTCCGACACCTGGCAAAGCAGCGCGTCGCCGGCGGCATGTCCCTTGCTGTCGTTGATATGCTTGAAGTGATCGACGTCGATATAAAGCAGCGCGATCGCGCTGTCGGCGGTCGCTTCGACCGCCCGCTGGTTGATATGGTTGGAAAATGCCGCCCGGTTCGGCAGGCCGGTGAGCGAATCGTGCATGGCGAGATGGGCAAGCTTTGCCTCGACGGTGCGCTCCTCCGTCACGTCCTGCGAGATGCCGAGCAGATAACGCGGCGAATGACCCTCGGGCGTCGGCAGAGCGCGTTTGACGGTGCGCAGGATGCGCGGCACGCCATCGGCGCGTAGCATGGTCTCCTCGAAGCTGATCGTCGCATTGGCTTCGAAGGCCCGGCGATCCTGCTCGCGAAAGGCGTCTGTCTGACTGGGAGGAAACAGCGCCCGGTCGGTTTGGCCGACCACATGCTCCGCCTTCATGCCGACGATGTCGCCGCAGGCCTCGTTGAAGAGAACGTAAAGCCCGTCCGCTTCCATGTCCTTGACGAAGACGCCGACCGGCAGGTTGTCGACGATGCTGTCGAGAAGCGAGCGCGTATCGCTCATCTGGCGTCTAGCGGCGTTGACCTCGGTGCGGTCCTGCACGATCGCCAGGATTGCGGCCCGGCCCTCGAAACGCACTTCCCGGCCATAGGTCAGCACTTCGAAGGTCTCGCCGCTCGCCTTGAGGTGAACCCAGCGTTCCGCCTTTTCCATGTCGGTTCTGCCGCTGACGGCGTCGCTCATCCGTTCCCGCTCATGCTCAGGGCGAATATCCAGAACCGTCATGCGCCGGTATTCATCCGCGCCGTAGCCGTAAAGTGCTACCGCTGCCTCGTTGACGATGAGAAAATGCAGCGATGCCGGATCATAGACCCGCATCGGCGACGGATGCGTTGCAAACAATGACCGGAAGTCGTCGTTTAATGCTTCGGTCTGCTCGGTCTTCTGCAAGGGGGCCATGGAATTTCGCGTGCCGTTGATGCCGATGCCAGGGGTATACTGCGAAAAGTTAAATAAAATCAGAATCATACTCAGGGTTAAACTTTAGGCTTCCGCCTTCAGAATGTGCAAAGCGGCGGTCTGCCATCACGATCTCGGCCCTCGATAAAATAATTTGGGCGTCATGGAACAATTCCGTCGATCGTGCGTTGCGGGTGATCGATGTCGCATTGAAATTGCTGAGGAGGGTTTCATGGGCAGGTTCGGCACGACGACGGATTACAGCAGAATCAGACACTGGATCGAGGCACGCGGCGGCCATCCCGCCCGGATCAAGAACGCACCGGACAGCGAAACCGTCCGCGTCGATTTTTCCTCGGAACCGGAAGAGATTTCCTGGGACGAATTCTTTCAGGGCCTCGACGGCAGCAGGCTCGCCTTCCTTCACCGCACCAAGGCTGAAGACGATGTCGCCCGCTACGGCAAAATCCTCCGCCGGAAACGCCGGCACCACTAAATTCATTTGACGCAGCAAAAACCCGGCGCAGTCTCCTACGCCGGGTTTTTCATTTCTTCGGGAGGAAAAACTCAGTCGATATTGAAGGTCAGCGGCTTTGCCTGGCGAACCGCCTGGTGGGCGGTCAACTCAGCAAGCACGGCGTCATCAACCTTACCATCGACATAGAGCAGCGCGATGGCGTCGCCGCCCTGCTTGTCACGGCCGAGCTGGAAGTTGGCGATGTTGACGCCGGCAGCACCAAGCGTCGTGCCGATGAAGCCGATCATGCCGGGAACATCGGTATTGGTGATGTAGATCATGTGCGAGCCGACATCGGCATCAAGGTTGATACCCTTGATCTGGATGAAGCGCGGCTTGCCGTCCGAAAACACCGTGCCGGCGACCGAGCGTGTCATGCTTTCGGTGGTCACCGTCAGCTTGATATAGCCATCGAAGACGCCTGTCTTGTCGCGCTTGACCTCGGAAAGCACGATGCCCTTTTCCTTGATCATGATCGGCGCCGAAACCATGTTGACGTCGGCGACCTGCGGGCGGATGAGGCCGGCGAGCGCGGCGCTCGTCAGCGCCCGGGTGTTCATGTTGGCGGTAATGCCGTCATAGAGGATTTCGATTTCCTTGATCGGCTCTTCGGTGACTTGGCCGACGAAGGCGCCGAGAACGTCGGCAAGACGGATGAAGGGCTTCAGGATCGGCGCTTCCTCAGCCGTGATCGACGGCATGTTGATGGCGTTGGAAACCGCACCATTGACGAGGTAATCCGCCATCTGTTCGGCCACCTGCAAAGCGACGTTCTCCTGCGCCTCGGTCGTCGAGGCGCCGAGATGCGGCGTGCAGACGACGTTCGGCAGGCCGAAGAGCGGGCTTTCCTTGGCGGGCTCGACCTCGAACACGTCGAAGGCGGCACCCGCGACATGGCCGGACTTGATCGCTTCGGCAAGCGCTGCCTCATCGACCAGGCCGCCGCGGGCGCAGTTGATGATGCGCACGCCGGGCTTGGTCTTTGCCAGCGCTTCCTTGTTGAGGATGCCCCGCGTCTTGTCGGTCATCGGCACATGCAGCGTGATGAAGTCGGCGCGGGCGAAAAGCTCTTCCAGCTCGACCTTGGTGACGCCCATCTCCTCGGCGCGCTCCTTGGAGAGGAACGGATCGTAGGCGACGACGTGCATCTTCAGGCCGATGGCGCGGGCGCAGACGATCGAGCCGATATTGCCGGCGCCGATGACGCCGAGCGTCTTGCCGGTGATCTCGACACCCATGAACTTCGACTTCTCCCACTTGCCGGCCTGCGTCGAGGTATCGGCTGCCGGTAGCTGGCGGGCGACGGCGAACATCAGCGCGATCGCGTGTTCGGCCGTCGTGATCGAGTTGCCGAAGGGCGTGTTCATGACGATGATGCCGCGGCGCGAGGCGGCCGGGATATCGACATTGTCGACGCCTATGCCGGCACGGCCGACGACCTTGAGGTTCGTCGCCCCCTCGATGATCTTTTCCGTCACCTTGGTGGCGGAGCGGATGGCCAGGCCATCATACTTGCCGATGACTTCGAGCAGACGGTCTTTGTCCTTGCCGAGCTGCGGTTCGAAATCGACTTCGACGCCGCGGTCGCGAAAAATCTGGACGGCGGTTTCCGACAATTCGTCGGATACGAGAACGCGAGGTGCCATGAGGGCCTCCTTCAAAAGTGTTCAGCGATGAATAAAATCGGGAATGCTGGGCTCCGCCCTGTGGCGGAGCCGGATGCGATCGCCTCAGGCAGCAGCCTGGGTGAACTGCGCCTTCTGCGTTTCGAAGGCCCAGGAAAGCCAGGGCATCAGCTTCTGCATGTCGGATGCCTCGATCGTGGCGCCGGCCCAGATGCGCAGGCCGGATGGCGCGTCGCGGTAATGGCCGACGTCATAGGCGACACCTTCCTTTTCCAGCAGGCCGACCAGACCCTTGGCGAAATTCGCCTGGCCGTCGTCGTCAAGCGCTGCGATGTCCTTGTCGACGATCTTCAGGCAGACGGAGGTGTTGGAGGCCGTCTCCGCCTTGACGGCGAGATTGGCGATCCAGTCGTTTGCCGCAACGAAATCGTGGATGACCTTGGCATTGGCATCGGCACGCGCGATCAGCCCCTTGAGGCCGCCGAGTTGCTTGGCCCAGACAAGCGCATCGATATAGTCTTCGACGCAGAGCATCGACGGCGTGTTGATCGTCTCGCCCTGGAAGATGCCTTCCGTCAGCTTGCCGCCCGAGGTCATGCGGAAGATCTTCGGCAGCGGCCAGGCCGGGGTGTAGGTGACCAGACGCTCGACGGCGCGCGGCGAAAGAATGATGACACCGTGGGCACCCTCGCCGCCCAGAACCTTCTGCCAGGAGAAGGTGACGACGTCGAGCTTGGCGAAATCGAGTTCCTGTGCGAAAGCGGCCGAGGTGGCGTCGCAGATCGTCAGGCCCTTGCGGTTATCAGGGATGAAATCGGCGTTCGGCACGCGCACGCCCGAGGTGGTGCCGTTCCAGGTGAAGACGACATCACGGTCGAAATCGACGGCGGAGAGATCGGGAAGCTCGCCGTAACCGGCTTCGAGCTTGCGCACATCCTTGAGCTTCAGCTGCTTGACGACATCGGTGACCCAGCCGGCGCCGAAGCTTTCCCAGGCGAGCATATCGACGCCGCGTTCGCCGAGCAGCGACCAGAGCGCCATTTCGACGGCGCCGGTGTCGGATGCCGGAACGATGCCGATTCGGTAATCCGCCGGCACTTCGAGAATTTCACGGGTAAGGTCGATGGCCTGCTTGAGCTTGGCCTTGCCGACCTTCGCGCGGTGCGAACGGCCAAGGGCCGCGTCGGAAAGGGCTTCGAGCGACCAACCGGGGCGCTTCGAGCAGGGGCCAGAAGAAAAATGGGTATTGTGCGGACGGATGTCCGGCTTTGCGGTCTTCGCCATGATGCTATCCTCTCAGATAGAAAGCCCTTCGTTGGGGAAGGGTGTCCCGCCGCCGTGTGTATGGATCCGGCGCGTCATAGTCAAGATCGAAGTGTCGCGGGGGGAACATATTTTGACGCAGGGCGGTAGGGCCGCAATACGAAAAGCCGCCCTGTGGAGGGCGGCTTCTGATGTAAGTGAGATCGGACTTACTTGTAGATCGGCTGCTGCAGCGGGATTTCCGGCGGCGGTTCGTAGCTCGCCTGGGCGCAGCCGCCGAAGAGATAGCGGGCGCCGACTCGGGCTTCGTGGGCGGTGAGACCCTTGTCGCGGCCCGGGCCGCCATTTTCGGCATAGCCGAACATGTTGCCGCCATCGATATGCAGGTAGCGGTAGCCGACATCGGCCTTGATGTTGCAGGTCACGTCGATCGAGGCGCCTGCCATCAGGGCGTAGGTGAAGCGCCAGTTGCCCTTGCCGCCATGGGTGACCTGGTCGTCGCAGAAGCTGCCGTCATCGGCGCAGGCGACGTTGCGCAGGTTCTTCCACTTGACGTAGGAACCGCCGATACCGGCGCCGACATAAGGCGTGACGTAGCCGTAGGTGCCGAGATCGACATAGGCGTTGGCGAGCAGCGTATAGGCGGTCAGCGAGGAGCGGTCGCTCGAGGTGCAATCCACCAGCGGGAAGCCGCACTGCCCGACTGTCGAGCCCTTGAAATCCGCCTGGGTAAGATAGTCGAAGGTCAGATCGGTGCGCAGATAGCTGTTGATCTGATAACCGACACCGCCGCCGACTGTCCATGCGTCGTCCAGGTCGGCGTCGTCGAAATCGACTTCCGTGGCGTTGCTGCCCTGGAAATAGCGGGCGCCGCGCAGATCGGTGAAGGCATAGCCGACATCGCCGCGCAGGTACCAGCCGGTCGCTTCGGTGACCGTCACCTCAGGCGGCTGCTCCGGGATAGGCTCGGCAGGGGCGAGGTCCGCGGAATAGGCGTTTGTCGCGATCAACAATGCGGCGAAGATGCCGGACAAGCTTCTTTTCATGGATCCCACTCCAAAATCTCGTTGCGTCGGCAGGCTCAATCGCCGCCAATCTGGTACGCTTCGTATGGATAATGAATTGGAAACGTTAAAAGCTGCTTAACTATAAATAGGAAGAAACGTTAAGAGAGAGATTGGCGGCAAGTTCCTCGATATAGTGAAGCTCGGCCAAAGGCTGGCAGCCCCGGAATTGCCGAAGACCGCCAGCCGCAACGCCAACAACCCCGCCCCGTCAAATCGCCAAGTCGGTTTCCTTCGCCATCAAATCGGTCGGCTTCACTCGGCGAATCCTACCGTTACCTCCATTGCGTCGCGTTTTCGGCGGCGCAGCCGTACGGTGGCAAGGAAGTGCCAAAGGTCGTTTTGAGCTTGGCGCAGCCCCAGGCATTGATCGGGCCTGGCATGGCATTGTTGAGCGTGATGCCGATTTCATCGTAAGGGCTGTCGGTATTCGTAATGTAGCGATACCAGCGGAAACCGGTAAAGACGACGAATGCGAGAGCGATCGTCAGCAGCAGGCGCACCAATTTTTTCATGATATTTCCTTTGAATGCAAACGCCGCCGTGTAGCATCCGCATGTGGAGGTTGACAGCGCCGTCACCAAGACATCGGCAAATTTCCGTGGATGCCGTCTCAGTGCCCACTGCGCCCCGACATGCCGCGGCTGCGAGGCTTGCTCCCTATCGGAAGCCAAGCTGGCAAGTCACTGACATGTTGTCTTCGGAAGGGCGGAAACGGTTCCCGCGGGAAGTCGATCTGGAGTGGATCTTCTAACCGAAGGCGCCAATAACGAAAAAGCCGGCACTTGCGTACCGGCTTTTGACGTTTCGTCCCGAAAAAATCAGGCGGCGGTCCGGACGTTCGAGATCGTGCCGATCAGTTCGTTGACGATGCGCTCGATCTGGGCTCGGTCGTCACCCTCGGCCATGACGCGGATCAGCGGCTCGGTGCCCGAGGGGCGGATGACGAGGCGGCCGTTCCTGGCGAGTTCAGCTTCGGCGTCGGCGATCGCCTTCTGCACCTGGATATCCTCCAGCGGCTTTCCACCGCTGATGCGGACATTGCGCAGCAGCTGCGGCACCGGCTCGAAGCGGCGGCAGACCTCGCTGACAGTTCTTCCGGTGCGCTTGACCGCGGCCAGGATCTGCAGCGCCGCGACAAGACCGTCGCCGGTCGTGCCGTAATCCGAAAGCACGATGTGGCCGGACTGCTCGCCGCCGACATTGTAGTTGTGCTGGCGCATATGCTCGACGACGTAGCGGTCACCGACCTTCGTCCGGGCAAGGCCGAGACCCTTGTCATCGAGGAAACGCTCGAGGCCGAGATTGGACATGACGGTCGCAACGATACCATTGCCGCGCAGCTGCTGGCTCTCGGCCCAGCTCTCGGCGATGACGGCCATCAGCTGGTCACCGTCGACGATCGAGCCGTTCTCGTCGACGATGATGACGCGGTCCGCATCGCCATCGAGGGCGATGCCGATATCGGCGCGCACCTCGTCGACCTTCTTCTGCAACGCGACGGGGCTGGTGGAACCGCAATTGAGATTAATGTTGGTGCCGTTCGGCTCGTTGCCGATGGTGACGACCTCGGCGCCGAGCTCCCAGAGCACGGCCGGCGCCACCTTGTAGGCAGCCCCATTGGCGCAATCGATGGCGATCCTCAGGCCCTGCAGCGTCACGTCGCGCGGCAGCGTGCGCTTGGCATGTTCTATATAGCGGTCATGCACGCCGTCGACGCGCTTGGCGCGGCCGATATCGTCGGATTTGGCAAGCTGCGCGTTCAGGTCCTTTTCGAGCAGATCCTCGATCTCGGCCTCGATGTCGTCTGAAAGCTTGTAGCCGTCAGGGCCGAAGAGCTTGATGCCGTTATCCTCGTAAGGATTGTGCGAAGCGGAGATCATCACGCCGAGATCGGCGCGCAGCGAGCGCGTCAGCATGGCAACAGCTGGTGTCGGGATCGGGCCGAGAATAAAAGCATCGAGGCCGGCGGCCGTGAAGCCCGCGACCATGGCGTTCTCCAGCATATAGCCGGAAAGGCGCGTATCCTTGCCGATGACGACGCGGTGGCGGTGGTTGCCGCGGCGGAAGATCGTGCCGGCGGCAATGCCGACCCGCATGGCGAGATCCGGCGTCATCGGGAAGACGTTGGATTGGCCGCGAATGCCGTCCGTACCGAAATAGCGTCTTTTCATCTGCACTCCTGTGCTTTCCGCGCGCCATTCAAGGCAGCGCACCGTTCCAAGCGAATCCGGCTTCAGTGGAATGTCGTCAATCCAGCAGCGTGATTCATGCTTGCCTCAATTCAGCGGAATGCCACAAAATGCGGCGAACGGCACGTAAATTAGCAAGAAAAATGATTATATCCCGTTACCAATGGAAAAGGCCGGATCTCCACTTCGGAAATCCGGCCTTGTTCAAGGGAGTGCCACTGTTCAATGCGGCTGCGGTTCGAGGCCGCCTTCGGGCTCGTCACCCTTGGTGGCAGGCCGTGCGCCGGCCTTCGGAACGGCTGAGCCGCGGCTTGGCGGCGAATCATCCCCAAGATCGCGGGAAGGCTTTTCGCCGCGGATCAGCGCCTTGATCTCTTCGCCGGTCAGTGTCTCGTATTCGAGCAGACCTTCGGCAAGCACGACAAATTCATCGTGCTTTTCCGTCAGGATCGTGCGGGCCTGCGTATAGGCTTCGTCGATCAGGCGGCGCACTTCATTGTCGATCTTCTGCGCGGTTGCTTCCGAAACATTCTTCGACTGCGAAACCGAGTGGCCGAGGAAGACTTCCTGCTGGTTCTCGCCATAGGCGACCTGACCGAGCTGATCGGAAAAGCCCCACTGCGTGACCATGGCGCGGGCAAGCTTCGTGGCCTGCTCGATGTCGGAGGAGGCACCCGAGGTAATGTTCTCCTTGCCGAAGGTGAGCTCTTCGGCAACGCGGCCGCCCATCATGATGCAGAGGCGTGAGACCATCCACTTGTAGCTCATCGAGTAGCGGTCGCCCTCGGGAAGCTGCATGACCATGCCGAGCGCACGGCCGCGCGGAATGATCGTCGCCTTGTGCAGCGGATCGGCGACGGCGACATTGAGCGCGGTCATCGCGTGTCCGGCCTCATGGTAAGCGGTGAGCTTCTTTTCCGCCTCGGTCATCGCAGAGGAGCGGCGCTCGGCGCCCATCATGATCTTGTCCTTGGCGTCCTCGAATTCCTGCATGGTGACGACGCGCTTGTTGCGGCGGGCGGCCATGAGGGCGGCTTCGTTGACGAGGTTCATCAGGTCGGCGCCCGAGAAACCGGGCGTACCGCGGGCGAGGATCTTGAGATCGACATTCGGCGCCAGCGGAACGTTGCGGGCATGCACCTTGAGAATGCGTTCGCGGCCGACGATGTCGGGGTTCGGCACCACGACCTGACGGTCGAAACGGCCGGGACGCAGCAGCGCCGGGTCGAGAACGTCGGGACGGTTGGTAGCGGCGATCAGGATCACGCCTTCATTCGCCTCGAAGCCGTCCATTTCGACCAGCAGCTGGTTCAGCGTCTGCTCGCGTTCGTCATTGCCGCCGCCGAGGCCGGCGCCGCGATGGCGGCCGACGGCGTCGATTTCATCGATGAAGATGATGCAGGGCGCATTCTTCTTCGCCTGCTCGAACATATCGCGCACGCGGCTTGCGCCGACGCCGACGAACATTTCGACAAAGTCGGAGCCCGAAATGGTGAAGAAGGGCACGTTGGCTTCGCCGGCGACCGAGCGGGCGAGCAGCGTCTTGCCGGTGCCCGGAGGACCGACGAGCAGCACGCCGCGCGGGATCTTGCCGCCGAGACGCTGGAACTTCTGCGGATCACGCAGGAATTCGACGATTTCCTCGAGATCCTGCTTGGCCTCGTCGACACCGGCAACGTCTTCGAAAGTCACGCGGCCATGCGCTTCGGTGAGCAGCTTGGCCTTGGACTTGCCGAAGCCCATCGCCCCGCGTGAGCCGCCCTGCATCTGCCGCATGAAGAACAGCCAGACGCCGAGAATCAGAAGCATCGGCAAAAGCGTGCCGAGATAGCTGAGGAAACCCGAAGAGCCGTCCGTTTCAGGACGGGCGGAAACCAGGACATTCTTCGACTGCAGGCGATCGAGCAGACTGTCGTCGATCACAGGCGAATAGGTCTGGAAGGTGGTGCCATTTTCAACATAGCTTCCGGAGAGACGGTTGCCCGTGACCACGACATCCTTCACGCGGCCCGCATCGACCTCACGCAGAAACTGCGAATAAGGGATTTCGCGGGAGCCCGTCTGCGCCGGCGCCGTCTGAAACATACTGAAAAGGGCGATCAGCAGAAGCGCTATGATCGCCCACAAGGCGAAATTACGTAAGTTAGGGTTCATTGAACTCCCCAGCATGGAACAGCCGCCTCATGGCGACCGTCTTATTCGTATCTAACATAGGGTTGCGCCGTGCGATTGCCAAGGCGACACCCCAGGTCAGATGGTTTTTCCGTCAATACTTCTTAAAGGCAGCCTCGCATAGGGCGCCGTCGCGAAAACCGCCGAAAGCCTATTGGCAAAGATGAAGTCAAATCGTGTCAAAAAGCGGTCGAAGGGTGCGAAATAGGGTGTTAGTTCGACCATGCGGGCGGATTGCTCAGATAAAAGGTTTTCTTCTGCGGATAAAACCGGCGCCGCAGCGATGGCGCGCTTCAGTGCACCCTTGGGAAGGTAATGCATACGCCCCCTCGTTCCTGTGCTTGTCACAGGTGGAGTGGCGGCCTCGACCACTATCGATGTGGACAAACCATTTCGCGCAGAAAACCTTCCATCCCAAACCCCAGCCTCTCCCGGCTGCAATAGCAAAGGCAATATCCCCCGGCTTTCGCGGGCCAGATAAAGCCCGTCACGCCTGAGATCGAACACCACTCTGCCAGCGGTCATCCGTCCCGGCTCACTGCCGGTGACAAATGCGAGGACACGCTCCATCTGCGCCCTCCCCGGCGCAAACGGCTGCCCACCGAAAACAGCTGCCAGACGGCCGAGTGCATAATCGAGGACTGCCCGATCCTGCCTCAACCCGTCAGGCATCACCTGCCCGAGCAGGCCGCCGTGAAGCCGGAAATGACGATCCAGCCATTCGGCTCCTTTGGACGATAGAGCCAGTCGCTCTTCGCAGGCCGCTTGGATAGTCCTCTCGACACCTGCAGCGACCGAAAGCTGCCGGCGTATCCGCACGCGCTCGTATGTCACATCTTCGTTACTCGGATCGTCGAGCCACGGCACGCCCCGCTCTTTGAGGAAAGAGCGGATATCTGTCCGGCTGGAAAAAAGAAGCGGCCGCAGTATCCAGAAACGCCGCTCGAAGAGCACCGCATCCGCAATGCCGGTCGAGACTTGCTCTGTTCTGATGCTGCGCATCTGCAGTGTTTCGCGCTGGTCGTCGAACGTATGCCCCGTGACGATGAGATCGGCTTTGAAGTCATTAGCGACGGTGGCAAGCAAGCCATAACGTGCCTCTCGGGCCGCAGCCATGATGCCGGTTTTCGGCTTGTCGCCCTGCCAGGTCATAATGCTGTGGGTAATACCGAGCGATGCGCAGAGGGCTGCGACTTCGCGCGCCTCGTCTGCGGAACCGGCGCGCAACGCATGATCGACGGTTGCAGCGCAAAGGGAAATCTTGAGATGGGGCGCGGCCTTCACGGCTTCATCGAGGAGGAGAAGCAGGCCGGTGGAATCGCTGCCGCCTGATATCGCGACGAGAATGCGCGCGGGGCTTTGAAGCGACGTGAGAAACTGGAGGATCGCCAGTTGAGGCGATGCGGCTTCCGGAGACATCCCGGAAGACCTTAGCAGGCGAGGCGCTTCTGTTCGCTCGCAACCTTGCTTATGACGGCGCGAGAGGCCTTCGGATAACGCTTCGACACTTCGCGCAGCGTCGCGCAGGCCGTCTCGGTATTGTCGAGGGCGGCAAGCGACATGCCGAGCTTCAACAGCATTTCCGGCGCCTTTTCCGATGTGCCGTATTTCTGATGCGCATTGAGGAAGGTCTTGGCCGCCTCATTGTACTTGCCCTGCGAATAGAGCGCTTCGCCGAGCCAGAAATTGGCGTCCGCTGCCCGCGCGCTGCTCGGGTAGTGGGTGATGTACTGCGTGAATTCCTGCTCGGCCGTGCTGTAATCACCGGATAGCACGTGGCCATAAGCGGCCTTGTACTGGTCGGCCTCGCTGCCGAGCGAGGCGGTCTGCTGCGGCGTTTTGGTGTTGGCATCGGGGATCGGCCCGGAACCGATCGTGGCATTTTCGTCGACACTTCCGCCGATCGGATTGCCGTTCTGATCGAAATCGATCGAGCCGAGCTCCTTCGGCGGCTGGCCGAGACCGCTATTCTCAGGCACGCTGGTGGAGGGAGCCGTTTCGGCTCCCTGCGGTGCTTGGATCACCTTGGCAATATCGTCGCCGCCGGAGGCTGCCGGAGCGGCATCTGTCTCGCTCTTCTTGACAGGGGCCTTGGCGCCGCCGCCGGCACCGGTCTTTTCGAGCTGCTGGAAGCGGAATTCATTGTCTTCCTGCTGCTTGCGGATCGTCTCCTGCATCTGCAGAAGCTGAAAGCTCATCTCTTCGATCCGGCCGTTCAGCTGCCGCAACTGCTCTTCGAGCTGCTGCACGCGGACCTCTGCATCGCCGCTCTGCACCTTGATGACGGGCGCCGCCGCCTGGTTTTCCGCGGATCGGCCGCCGAGATGTAGCCCGAAGAAGGAGGCCGAATAGGCCACCCGTTCGCTTCCGGTCACAGCCGCGAGGCAGAGCATGCCTGCCACGACAAATTTCTTCATATGTATCGTCCTGTCCCAGTGATTCTTCGCACCTCGATGGCACGAACAGGAGATTTTTCCAATTGCTTTCAAAAAGCAACGGAGTCTGGCCAAAGTGTGGTCAAAAAGAAAAGGCGGCCCCACGCGGGACCGCCTTTCGAAAAAGCGAATTGTTGCTCGGCAATTACATGCCGGCGCCGCCAAGCACGGTAACCGCGCGGCGGTTCTGCGACCAGCAGGAAATATCGTCGCAGACGGCGACCGGACGTTCCTTGCCGTAGGAAATCGTCTTCAGGCGCTGCGCCGGGACGCCGCGCGAAGCGAGATAGTCCTTGGCGGCAGCCGCACGGCGGGCGCCGAGCGCGAGATTGTATTCGCGCGTGCCGCGTTCGTCGGCATGGCCTTCGACGGTGATCTGGTAATTCGGGTAGCGGCCGAGCCACTGGGCCTGACGGTCGAGCGTCTGCGAGGCATCGGCGCGGATCGACGAGGAGTCGGTATCGAAGAAGATGCGGTCGCCGACATTGACCGTGAAGTCCTGGGCCGAGCCCGGCGTTGCAGCGCCGCCAGCACCGCTGCCGAGGCCGAGGTCGCCGGCGCTGTTCGGCGGCTTCTTGGCGCAGCTTGCGAGCGCGAGGCCGGCGATAAGCGCGATCATGACGGGGTTGCGGGCGAAATTCTGCATGCGGCTCATTGCCGGGGTATGAATTCGGCTCATGGCCGGTCTCCTTGCGATTTCATCAGGGTTTCCGGACAGTAACCGCACTCGGTTAACCGCCCCTCAAAGATTATGGTTAACAATTTGCTACTTTGTCCCTTGGCCGCTCGGTTCCATGACTTTGGGGCGACAAGAAGGCAGCAGCGCATCGCCTACTCCATAAGCGGCGACCAGGCGGGGTCGGAGCCGTAGGTCGGCGTCTTCACGAGCTGCTCGTTGTAACCGGTCAGATCGATCGAATAGAGCTGCGGACCGCCCGACCCCGCCGCCTGGCGGAAGAACATCAGCACACGGCCGTTCGGCGCCCAGGTCGGGCCCTCATTATGGAAGCCGGTCGTCAGGATGCGCTCGCCGGACCCATCCGGCTTCATTACGCCGATCGAGAACTTGCCGCCAGCCTGTTTGGTGAAGGCGATGAGATCGCCGCGCGGCGACCAGACCGGCGTCGAATAAGAGCCGTCGCCGAAGGAAATACGGGTCTGGCCCGAGCCATCGGCATTCATCACGTAGATCTGCGGCTTTCCGCCGCGGTCGCTTTCGAAGCTGACGCGCGCGCCGTCAGGCGAATAGGAGGGCGACGTGTCGATCGCCGCCGTCGAGGTCAACCGCGTCGTCGTGCGCGAGCGCAGGTCCATCGTATAGATGTTGGAATTGGCATCCTGCTGCAGGCTCATGATCACCTTTTGACCATCAGGCGAAAAGCGCGGCGAGAATGTCATGCCGGGGAAATTGCCGACGACCTCGCGCTGCCCGGTTTCCAGCTGAAGCAGATAGACCCGCGGCTGCTGGTTGGCAAAGGACATGTAAGTGACTTCCTGCCGGCTCGGCGAGAAGCGCGGCGTCAGCACGAGATCGCTGCCATCCGTCAGCATCCGCACGTTGAAGCCATCCTGATCCATGATCGCCAGCTGGCGCTTGCGCTGCTGCTTGGTGCCGGATTCGGAGACGAAGACGACACGGGTGTCGAAATAACCTTCCTCACCAGTGATCTGCTTGTAGATCGCATCGGCGATGATGTGAGCCACACGGCGCCAGTTCTCCGGCTGCGTATAAAACTGCTGACCGGTCATCTGCTGCCCGGCGAACGGGTCCCACAGCCGGAATTCGGCGCGAAGACGGCCATCCGCTTCCTTGGTAACCCGGCCGGTAACCAGCGCCTGTGCGTTGATGACCTTCCAGTCCTCGAAGCGCGGCGAAGCGTCGGGATTAGAAATCTTCTCGATGAAGGCGGTTTTGTTGATGGGTGCGAAGAGACCGGACCGCTGCAAGTCGGCGGCGATGACTTGCGAGACCTGCGCCCCCATGTCGCCCTGGAAGTCAGTCACCGCAATCGGCATCGGCTGGACATTGCCTTTTCGGATGTCGAGGGTGACCAGCGCGTTGGCCGGCGTTGCAAAGACGGCAGCGGTCATCAGACCCACTGCAACCAAAATGGCGCGGAAAAAGGAACACTTTGTCATACCAAACAGCCTTTCAGCATCTATGGAGTCGGATCGCCGGATTCAAAGTGCAGGACGACCTCGTTCCAGGATTCGTATTTTTCTTTCGGGGGCATCGGGAATGGCGACGAGCGCTGTACCGCCCGGAGAGCCGCAGCCGACAGGCCTTCTCGAGCAGCTTCTTTGCCGCCCGAGGCTGTTACCTCGGGTGAACCAACGATCGCCCCATTCTTGTCGAGCCGCAGATGGACGGTGATCACAACTCTGCCGCCCCTCGCCTGCCCGGGAGGAACATTGAAGGAGGAAGCAATTGCGTGCTGTAAATCCATGGCTGACTTCTTGTAGGTCGCCGCGTCGACCGACTGTGCTAACGCCTCAGGCGCACAAGCCAGAATCGCTCCAAGCATGCTGGCGGCTGCAAAAGACTTGTTGCCATGGGACAGATCCGTCAGCATCTAGATTCCCATAGAACTCGGATCGAAATTCAGGTCGAACTCATTCCAAGCCTCATACTTGTCCTTCGGAAGCATCGAGAAAGGGGCGGACTTCATGACAGCTCTATAGGCCCCGCCTTCCAACGCACGGCGTGTGGCATCGCTGCTACTGCCGCCCGATGATTCGACTTCTGGCTGACCAATAATATTACCATCCTTGTCGAGTTTCATGTGCACCTTGATGACCATGCCGGAAAGGCCTTCCATCCCCGGGGTGACAAGCCAATTGCCCTCGATCAAGCCGCGCACCGCATCTTCTTCGCTCTGGCTGAGCTTGGAACCACCGTTGCTCTTCTTCGCACCGAGCGATGCCTCCTGCGTCGAACGCTTGGCGCCGCCAGCGGAAGGGTCGGTCTTGTTCAGCAACGCCGCAACCTCGTCGGCATTGAAGTCGCTCTTCATCGCCGAAGCAGATTTCGCCGTTTCCTGCTTCTTGTCCGCCTTCTTCTTGTCGGTCGGCACGTCGGCGGTCTTCGGCTGGTCCGGGGTCTTTTCCGGAGGCTTTTCGGCGGGCTTCTGCGGTTCCGGCGGCTTTACCTGTGGCTTGGCGACTGGGGTCGGCACATTGTCCGGCAACGCCTCGGCGTCGGGCTTCGGCGGTTCCTCCGGCTTGGCCTGCTCTTCCGGCGGTTTTTCCTCCGGCTTCGGCGGCGTCACTTCGACGGGCTTCGGCGGCGGAATGGAAGCCACTTCTTTCGGCTGCTCGACTTCCGTTTCCTCCTTGACGATGTCCTTGACATCATTCGGCTTCGGATCGGTCTTCGGCATCGGCTTTTCGCTCGAATTCGCCGCGGCAGCTTCGCTATTGCTCGGCTTGGCGTTCGGCACCGGCGGCGTCTTCAGGTCGACATTGTTGTCTCCGGCGTTCTCCGCCGGTTGCGCGATCGGCGGCCGCGTCGTCGGCACGGGCGCGGAAATCTCCTTCTTCGGAGCCTTCTTGTCGCCTTGCTGCATCTGGGTAATGGATTCCACCGGCACCAGATCGACCGGCATCGCCTCGAAATCCTCTACCTTGAAGGATTCCGGAGCGCCGAGCGACACCATCGCCCAGGTGAGCACCAGGCCGTGCAAAACAGCAGATGTGATGACACTGGCCTTCATTTTGAGCGCTATTGGTCCTTCTTCTGCTGCGTCACGAGGCCGATATTTTTGAAGCCTGCGCCCTGAATACGGGCCATGACGTCGGCGATGACGCCGTAGGGCGCTGTGGCGTCGCCGCGCACGAAGATACGTTCGTTATAGCCGGTGGTGGCGATCGCCTCGAGCTTGGCGGCGATCTCCGCGGCCGGGATCGGCGTTTCCTGCAGGAACACCTCGCCGTCATTCTTGACGGAAATGGTGATCGGCTGCGTCTCGGAATTCAGCGCCTTGGCCTGCGTTTCCGGCAGGTCGATCGGCACGCCGACAGTCATCATCGGTGCTGCGACCATGAAGATGATCAAAAGCACCAGCATGACGTCGACGAGCGGCGTCACGTTGATTTCGGAAATTACGGCCCTGTTCCGACCGCCACGACGGCGGCGTCCGCCGCCCCCGCCGCCATTGCCTCCAACAGCCATACCCATGTCAGAATACTCCGTTGGTTACTGAGCGGCAGCGCGCGGCTGCAGTTTCTCGTCGATCTGGCGCGAAAGTATGGCGGAGAATTCATCCGCGAAACCTTCCATGCGGCCCGAAAGCTTGCCGGCATCGGCAGAGAACTTGTTATAGGCGATAACTGCCGGGATAGCGGCGACGAGGCCGATCGCGGTGGCAAGCAGCGCTTCGGCGATACCGGGCGCAACCACCGCAAGGTTGGTCGACTTCGAACCGGCGATCGCCTGGAACGAAGTCATGATGCCGACGACCGTGCCGAAGAGACCGATGAACGGCCCGGCCGAGCCGATGGTCGCGAGCGATCCAAGGCGGGCGCCCAGAAATTCGGTTTCACGGGCGAGCGTCACGTCCATCGCACGATCGATACGCATCTGCAGGCCGATCGGCGAGCGGGCGCCGCGTTCGAAGGATTTCTTCCACTCGCGCATCGCGGCCACGAAGATTGCCGCCAGCCCGGTATTGCTGCGTTCCGACAGCGAGCGATAGAGTTCTTCCAGCGACTGGCCCGACCAGAACACCTGCTCGAACTTGTCGAACTGGCGCCGTGCGCGGCCATAGGCAAGGTATTTGTCGATGACGATCGCCCACGTCCATACCGAGGCTGCGATGAGCCCGAGCATGACGAGCTTGACGACAATGCCGGCCTGCATGAAAAGCGACCAGAGGCTGACGTCCGTCGTTGCTGCTGCCAATCCTACTTGTTCCATTGGTCCAAAATCCCCGAATCCAAACGCCCGGCGCTAGACCGGGCGGCACAAACTGATCTCGCAAGAAGTGTCCGGCGGCCGCCGCCCAAAGCCCTGGTCAAACTTCCAAGCTCATCTTCCGCCTTCTTGCCGTCAAATTTGGTCAAAGGAAGGCGTGCACCGCACAAACTCCGACTTTCCCAGTAAGACACTATTATGGTTAATAGATCGTTAGTGCCGGACTGTGACAGCAAGCCTGTGTTTGGAAGATTTCGTTCCATGGATTACTTGACCGGAGCAAGGTCCGGCTGCCGAAAGAGCGCTCATCCTGCGTCGCGGGAATTCCTTCACATAAAACTCAAGTTCTGACAAGACCTGAATTTCAGACGATTCTCACTGCAACGGCTGGCTGCCTTCCAGGAATTTCACCGCCAGCGTTTCCGGCAGCCGCCTCGGCCGCCCCCGGGCGTTGATCACGGCGATGATCACCTTAGCGGCGATCAGCAGCGTCTCGCCCGAGCGAATCTGCTGGTTGAGCACCATCTTGGCGCCGCCGGCTTTTTCCGTATGCGTCAGGATCGTCAACACATCATCCATGCGCGCCGGGCTCTTGAAGTCGATCTCCATGCGGTGGACGACGAAAACCAGCCCCTCCTCGTCGGCGCTGACGAGTTCGCGTTGCTCAACGCCGAGACAGCGCAGATAATCGGTACGGCCGCGCTCCAGAAAATGAAGGTAGCGGGCGTGATAGACCAAGCCGGAAAAGTCCGTATCTTCATAATAGACCCGCTGGACGAGCCGGTGTCCGGCCTCCGTCAGCTCTCCCGAAATGGAAAAAGGGCGTTCCGTCATAATTTTCTCCAAACTGAGGTGCCCTCTTTGGCGCAACGCTTCCAGACAGGCAAGCATTGAATAACTGTCACAATTCCTAACTATTCCCGACAACGAGCGACCTATCAGGAGACGATGCGATGAAGATTGCGGTTATGGGCGGAGACGGTTTCATTGGTTGGCCAACGTCGCTGCATCTCTCCGATGCCGGGCACGACATCCATATCCTCGACAATCTCTCGCGCCGCTGGATCGACACCGAACTCGGCGTTCAGTCGTTGACCCCGATGGATTCGATCCAGGAGCGCACCCGCATCTGGCATGCCGAGACCGGACGCCGCATCCACTTCAATCTGGTCGATCTCGCCAAGGATTACGAACTCCTGAAGAACTGGCTTTCCGAACACCGCCCGGATGCCGTCATACATTTCGCCGAACAGCGGGCCGCGCCCTATTCGATGAAGAGCGACCGCCACAAGAACTACACTGTCAACAACAACGTCAGCGCCACGCACAACCTGCTGAACGCGCTGACGGAACTCAATCTCGATGCCCATCTCATCCATCTCGGCACCATGGGCGTCTACGGCTATTCGACGGTCGGCGCCGCGATCCCCGAAGGTTACCTGCCGGTCGGCATCGAAACCGCAGGCGGCGACACGGTCAGCCAGGAGATCCTCTATCCCTCCAATCCCGGCTCGATCTATCACATGACCAAGTGCCTGGATCAGCTTCTCTTCCAGTTCTATGCTAGGAATGACGGCCTGAGGGTCACCGATCTGCACCAGGGCATCGTCTGGGGCACGCATACCGAGCAGACGCGCCGCCATGCGCAGCTGATCAACCGTTTCGACTATGACGGCGATTATGGCACGGTGCTCAACCGCTTCCTCATCCAGGCGGCGATCGGCTATCCCCTGACGGTGCACGGCACCGGCGGCCAGACCCGTGCCTTCATCCACATCCAGGATTCGGTGCGCTGCATCGAGTTGGCTCTCGATAACCCGCCGGCTCGCGGCGCCCGCGTCGAGATCTTCAACCAGATGACCGAAACTCACCGGGTGCGCGACCTCGCCGAGATGATCGCCAGGATGAGCGGCGCCAAGATTGCCTGGCTGCCCAACCCGCGCAAGGAAGCCGCCGAGAACGAGCTGATCGTCCGGAACGAAAAGTTCCGCGATCTCGGCCTCGACCCGATCACGCTGGAAGCAGGCCTGCTCGGCGAAATCGTCGACGTCGCCAAGAAATTCGCCTATCGCGTCGACCGCGCGCGCGTTCCGGCTGTCTCCGCCTGGACTAAGGACATCGCCGCGACGATCAATCACGATCCCGAAGGCAAGCGGCTGAAATCCGTCTCGTGAGCGCGGGCGTGTTCATAATGGAAGGCTCCATAGAGACTCCCTTACCAAGTCAGTTTATGTGGGAAGGAGAGGGCATACAGTGTGAGCCCCCCTCTGCCCTGTCCTTGGGCCTGACCAAGGACAGGAACAAGGAAGTGCGGCAATGGCGCACGTAACCACGCAACTATCTCATCGCTTGGCCTACGTCACCCTCGTCACCAATGCCGATTACGCCATGGGTGCGACCGCACTTGCCCGCTCCCTGCGCCGAACCGGCACCGGGGCTGACATCATCATTCTCCACACCGGCGGCGTCGATGCAGCCGCACTCGTGCCCCTGAAGGCGCTCGACTGCCGCCTGATCGAGGTCGAGCACCTGCCGCTGTCTGCGGCCTTCAACGAACGCCATGCGCGTGGCCAGCTCCATTCGGCAGCCCCTTTCACCAAGGGCCGCAAGCCGGATTTCCATTCGCCGCTCGACAATTTCTGCAAACTCAGGCTCTGGCAGCTCGTCGAATACCAGCGCTGCGTCTTCATCGATGCCGACGCCCTCGTGCTGAAGAACGTCGACAGGCTCTTCCTCTATCCGGAATTTTCCGCCGCCCCCAATGTCTACGAAAGCCTCGCCGACTTCCGCCGCATGAATTCCGGCGTCTTCGTCGCCACGCCCTCGCATGACACATTCCGGCACATGCTCGAAAGGCTCGACAGGCCGGACGCCTTCTGGCGGCGCACCGATCAGACCTTTCTCGAGACGTTCTTCCCGGATTGGCACGGCCTGCCGGTTTATTTCAACATGCTGCAATATGTATGGTTCACCATGCCGGACCTTTGGGACTGGAAGAGCATTTCGATCCTGCATTACCAGTATGAAAAACCGTGGGAAAAGGATCATCCCAATGCAGCGCGACTACAACCTTTGATCGATCTGTGGCACCGTTTCCACGATGGCGGCGATGTGCCTGAGATCACGGCGCTGGACAATCCGGAAGGGACAGCATGAAGGTACTGGTATCGGGTGGAACGGGTCTCGTCGGCCGGTATGTCGTCGAGGAACTGCTGGCCGCCGGATATCAGGTGATCGTCGGCGGGCGCCGCGCGCCGCTGCCGCGCCTCTTCTCCCGCCCGGTCGAGTTCGCAGCGCTTTCGCTCGACCCCGACAAGGATCAGATCGACGTCTTCGACGACGCCTATTTCTTCGTCCACGCCGCCTTCAGCCATGTTCCGGGCAAATATCGTGGCGGCGAGGGCGACGATCCGAAGACCTTCCACAGGTTGAACCTCGACGGCACCGTCCGGCTTTTCGAAGCTGCCAAACGCGCCGGCACACGCCGCTGCGTCTTTCTGTCCAGCCGCGCCGCCTATGGCGAACATCCCGAGGGAACCGAACTGACGGAGACGATGCTGGCCAAGCCCGAAACACTTTACGGCCAGGTCAAGCTCGATGCCGAACGCGCGCTTGACCACCTCTCCACGCCGGGTTTTGCCGGCGTCAGCCTGAGGGCAACCGGCGTCTATGGCGATCTCTCGCCGAACAAATGGGACGGCCTCATCGCCGATTACCTCGCCGGCCGGCCGGTTGTTGCCCGTCGGGGAACGGAAGTTCACGGCCGCGACCTCGGTCGGGCGGTGAGGCTGATGCTGGAAACGGAAAGCACCCGCATCTCCGGCGAGGTCTTCAACGTCTGGGACATCTCGGTCGACACGCGCGATATCCTTTCACCCATCCGTCGCGAGACGGGCTGTCGGCACGCGCTGCCGCCCCCTCCCGACAGGGCCGCACTCAATCCCATGAGCACTGCGAAAATCCGCGCGCTCGGCTGGGCGCCCGGCGGAGCCCCTCTATTCGACGAGACGATGCAGCGGCTGGCCGCTGCGCTGCCTAAATCCCCAAGACACAGGTCCACGCAAGTCTGACGTTGCAGAATGCGCCCAAATCGCAATCGGGGCCTCGAATTAAAAATCGGGGAATTGTTCATGCAGGTCGCAACCACGTCTGCCTCCATCATCTTGCGCGGCGCGTCTTCGACGGCAGCCATTACAGCCGCCGGAAGCGAGACCGATCAAGGCGTGCTGAAGCTGCAGCGCGCCACCCAGGCACTGCAGCAAATGCGCCAGACCTTGGCGAACTCGGGAGACGAGGCCAAGGCGAAGGCGCAACGCAAGCTCGAAGAGGCGAAACAGGAGTTGGAGATGCTGCGCAGCTCCAACATGGCACCTGAGGTGGTCGCCCGGCTGGCCGCCGAACTGGCGCGCAAGGTCGGCACCGCCGCCTCCGAATTCGCATCATCAGTCGCGACCGGCAGTCCCGCAACGGCTGTTCCGATGGACGCAACTACGAATGCAATAGCAGTCGCAACCAGTGGGGCCGATGCTACGCTGACGGATACCGCAGGGGAAACTGCGGCCGGCGAGACCGGTTCGCAGGAACCGGACGCCGCCGCCAACGCCCGCAAGGCCTATGCGAGCGTCGCCGAAGATGTCCCGAAATTTTCAGGTATTTCAGCCGATGATCGCGAAACGATGGAAGAGTTCAAGGCGGTCGTGCGCGAACTCAAGCAAGTGCTCGAAAAGGCGATGCGCGAGTTGCGGCAGCAGGACCGGCAGGCCGGGGCCAATATGGCAGGCTTCTCCATCGCCACGGCGACAATACCGACAAGCATCGTCGTCTGACGACCGCTGCTTCCGGCGGCCGAGGCGTGAAACGAGCGTGATGCTGTCGCATCCTGCATTTGCATCGGACATCCAGCCGTCTATGCTCGGGTAAATCTCTCAGAACCGGCAGATCGAATGACCTCTAGAGACTTGAAAGCGCAGCTGCGCAACGAACGGCTGTCCGCCCGCGACGCTATCCCCGCCGAGAAACGCGCCTCCAAGAGCCTCGCAATGGCCGACCATGCCGGCGAGGCCGTCGGTTTTGCGCTGGATACGATCGTCTCCGGCTTCCTGCCGATCCGTTCTGAAGTCGATCTCAGGCCGCTGATGGCGCGCTTTGCCGTACGCGGGGCGCGGCTCTGCGTACCGGCGATCCTCGATCGACAGACGATCGTCTTTCGCGAGCTGGCGGAAGGTGCACCCCTCGTCGATACCGGTTTCGGCACGGTCGGCCCGAGCTCGGATGCCGCCATTCTCGATCCCGATATCATGCTGGTGCCGCTTTCGGCCTTCGATGCCCGCGGCCACCGCATCGGCTACGGCGCCGGCCACTACGACCGCGCCATCAGCCGGCTAAGGCAAAAAGGCCTGCATCCGAAGCTGATCGGCATTGCATTCGACTGCCAGGAAGTGGCACATGTGCCCGACGAGCCGCACGACATAAGCCTGGATGCCATCCTGACAGAAAGCGGCCTTCGCTTTTTTGCCTCTTGGATTGGATAGGGAATGCGGCTGCTTTTTCTGGGTGACATGGTCGGCAAGACGGGACGCACGGCGGTGTGGGATCGCCTCCCGGGCCTGGTCTCCGACCTCAAGCTCGATTTCGTCGTCGTCAACGGCGAGAACGCCGCCGGCGGCTTCGGCATCACCGAGGACATCTTTCTGGAAACGATCAATGCCGGCGCCGATGTGGTGACGACAGGCAATCACGTCTGGGACCAGAAGGAAGCCGTCGCTTTTGCCGGCCGCCACGATCAATTCCTGCGTCCAGCCAACTATCCGCAAGGCACGCCCGGCCGCGGCTCCGGCCTTTTCTATGCCAGGAACGGCGCGCGTGTGCTCGTTGCCAACGTCATGGGCCGGGTCTTCATGCATCCCGAACTCGACGACCCCTTCAAATCGGCAGAGGTCATCCTCGACGCCTGCCCGCTGAAGGAGCAGGCCGATGCGATCATCTTCGATTTCCATGCCGAGGCGACCAGCGAGAAGCAGTGCTTCGGCCATTTCGTCGACGGCCGCGCCAGCTTCGTCGTCGGCACCCACACGCATGTACCGACCGCCGACGCACAGATCCTGAACGGCGGCACCGCCTATATGTCGGATGCCGGCATGTGCGGTGACTACGACTCCTCCCTCGGCATGGACAAGGAGGAGCCGCTCAACCGCTTCATCTCCAAGATGCCGAAGGGCCGCATGGAAGCCGCCAACGGCCCCGCGACGATCTGCGGCGTCGGCGTGGAGATCTCGGATACGACGGGACTTGCCGAAAAGATCGCACCGCTCCGGCTCGGACCCCGGCTGGCCGAAACGGTGCCGGAGTTCTGGCGGTAACAGGCGACGGGCGCCGTTCAACACGCAATTGTGAGAACCCGCCGTCTGGACCCCTACGGCCTCATGCCGCATCCTCCCCGCCACTCGCGCATGACCCCGAAAATCGGAATCGATTTTCGGAACGGATTATGCGCCGATTGAAGGGTGATAGAGCGCCGGAGGGGTGGCATGAAGCCGCGATATCTTGTCCTCGCTATCGCATGCCTTGCGGCCTTCGCCGCGCCGAATCTTGCCGGGGCGCAAGAGCAGCGGCCACCGGTCAGCCAGTGCCAGGCGATCGCGCAAACCATCCCCAAGGTGACCTTCGCAAGCTTTTCCGGCGCCCCGCCGCTGGTGCCTGCCGTCTCCGAGGGCGAGGACGTCAAACTGACCTTTCTCGGCCATTCGACCTTCGAGATCGATACGCCCGGCGGCATCGTTATCGCAACCGACTATAATGGCTGGTACAGGCCGGCAACGCCCCCCGATGTCGTGACCATGAACAAGGCGCACACGACCCACTATACCCTGACCCCCGATCCCGGCATCAAACATGTGCTGCATGGGTGGAGCGACATTCCGGGCGAGAAGGCCGATATCAATCTCGTCGTCGGCGATGCTTATATCCGCAACGTCCCCACGGATATCCGCTTCAGCTACGGCCTCGGCGGCGCGCATGAGAACGGCAATTCCATCTTCATCTTCGAGATCGCCGGCCTGTGCATCGGCCATCTCGGCCACCTGCACTACGAGCTGACGGATGCCCATTATACCGAGATCGGCCGCCTCGACGTCGTCATGGTCCCCGTCGATGGCGGCCTGACCATGGGCGCCGACAGCATGAGCCGCGTCATCAAGCGGCTACGCTCGTCGCTGATCCTGCCGATGCACCGGCGCGGCCCGCCGGTCGAAGCCTTCGTCTCGATGTTCGGCAAGGATTTCGACGTCGCCAATGCGCCCGATGACAGCATCACCGTCTCGATGCGCACGCTGCCGAAAAAGCCGCTGATCTATGTGTTGAAGGGCGTGCAGTAAAAAGGCCCGGCGGTTTTCCTTCTACGGCGCCGCGCGTCTTATCGGACGCGCAAAAGACGCTGTAGCACTTTGAATTCCTGCATAATTTTATCCTTAAATCGATTCCGATTTAAGGATAAAATTATGCAGGAGCCTCGCGCATCAGGCGAACTGCAGATGGCGCTTGATGCCGACATCCGGCATCTTGTCGTCGTCGAGATTAGCCTTGGCGATCTCCCAGCCGAATTTCAGCTTGTTGCCTGTGGAAACCCAGATTTCGGCATCGTCGACATGGAGGGACAGCATGGTGAGCTTGGGGTCCTTCTTGCCGCCGTCATACCAGGCAGCGACAATCGAGCTCCAATATTCCTCGATCTTGGAAGGGTCAGGATGCACCTCGATCACTCCGGCGAGGCAGGCGTGATAGTCGTGATCCTTACCGACGACGCAGAAATGCGCGCGGCTGCCGGGCTTGATGGCACGCACGATGTCGGCGTCGGTCTTGGTGTAGAACCAGATTGTGTTGGTGGTGGGATCGGCATGCGGCGCCATCGGCTGCATGTGCATATCCAGTCCGGAAATTCCGAGCATGCCGGCATGAACATCGTTGACCTGATCCCAGAGCTGACGTGCTGGATGTTCCTGCGCCTCACTGAGACTTGCCATGATCGTTCCTTTCCGTTGGATGGAGTTTGGTTGAAACGTCATCCCCTCGCCTTTGTTCCGAACTGCTTTTTCCTTGAACGGGTGCCGTTTCGCTCTTATAAGGCGGCCCATTCCGAACAATGAGACGTGAACAGGGGTGCCATGGCTGGCCATTCACAGTTTAAAAACATCATGCACCGCAAAGGCCGTCAGGATGCCGTGCGGTCGAAAATGTTCTCCAAGCTTGCGCGCGAAATCACCGTTGCCGCTAAGGCCGGCCTGCCCGACCCGACGATGAACGCCCGCCTTCGCCTGGCGATCCAGAACGCCAAGGCCCAGTCCATGCCGAAGGACAATATCGACCGCGCCATCAAGAAGGCAGCCGGCGCCGACGGCGAAAACTACGACGAAGTCCGCTACGAGGGCTATGGCCCGGGCGGCACGGCGATCATCGTCGAGGCCCTGACCGACAACCGCAACCGCACCGCCTCCAATGTCCGCTCGAGCTTCACCAAGGCCGGCGGCGCTCTCGGCGAAACCGGTTCCGTTTCCTTCTCCTTCGACCATGTCGGCGAAATCACCTACAAGCTTTCCGTCGGCGATGGCGACAAGGTGATGGAAGCCGCGATCGAAGCTGGCGCCGACGACGTCGAAACCGACGAAGACGGCCACTACATCACCTGCGGCTTCGAAGCCCTCGGCGAAGTGGCAAAAGCGCTGGAATCGAGCCTCGGAGAAGCCGAAACCGTCAAGGCCGTCTGGCGTGCCCAGAACAACGTCCCAGTAGACGAGGAAAAAGCTCAGTCGCTGCTGAAGCTCATCGACAGCCTGGAAGATGATGACGACGTTCAGAACGTCTATTCCAACTTCGAAGTGTCGGAAGAAGTGCTGGCGAAGCTCTCGGCCTGATCCCCTCAGGCAGGTGTCAAATAGAAACCCGGCTCCAATGCCGGGTTTTTTCTTGCCGGAAAGGTGGCGCCGTCAGAGTGCCGCCTCGCCCGCGCCCTGGAGCATGATGCCGAAAAGTGTGAGCGGTTTTCGGACGACATCATGCTCTAACTATATAATGTAGAACAGGATTCAGATTTTAGGCCCACCGGCCTAAAATCATCCTGTTTTAAGCGGCGGCTCGCATGAAATTTCCCAGCCCCGCGAATAGTTCCACCGATGTCAGCCGCGCCTCGATGTCGTGGATCGGCATCGAGATGATCACCTCGTCGGCCTGCGTTTCCTGTAGAAACTCCGTCAGTTTCGCCTCCGCCGTCTTCGGCGACCCGACCACGGCATAACGCAGCGTGTGTTCGACATTCATCTTCTCCATCGGCGACCAGAAGTCCCCCATATCGGCCACCGGACGCGGGAACGGCCCGCGGACATTGCGGCGCAGATTGACGAACTGCTGCTGGGCAGAGGTGAAATGATAGCGTGCCTCCTCGTCCGTCGCCGCCACCGCGCCCATCACGCCGACCATCACATGCGGCTTGGCGAGCGTCGCCGAGGGCTGGAAGCGGTCGCGGTAGATCGCGATCGCATCGAGCAGCATGTCGGGCGCGAAATGCGAGGCGAAGGCATAGGGAAGTCCCAGCATGCCGGCGAGCTGAGCGCTGTAGAGACTGGAGCCGAGTAGCCAGATCGGGATATGCGAGCCATTGCCGGGAACCGCGAGGATCGCCTGGTTCTCGACCGGCGTATCGAGGAGTTGCTGCAGTTCCACCACGTCGTTCGGGAAGCTGTTTGCACCGGCCTCGAGATTGCGCCGCAGCGCCTGTGCCGTACGCATATCCGTTCCCGGCGCGCGCCCGAGGCCGAGATCGATGCGGCCGGGGAAGAGCGCCTCCAGCGTGCCGAACTGCTCGGCGATGACCAGTGGCGAATGATTGGGCAGCATGATGCCGCCGGAGCCGATGCGGATGCGCTTTGTCGCAGCTCCGACATGGCCGATGACGACTGATGTGGCAGCACTGGCGATCCCCGGCATGCCGTGATGTTCGGCAAGCCAGAAGCGCTTGTAACCAAATTCCTCGGCCTTTAGAGCCATCCGCGCCGAGGCCTCGAGGGACTGGCGCACGGTGCTGCCTTCGGCAACGGGGGAAAGGTCGAGTATGGAGAAGGGAACCATGGGAAACCTGCCGGGCAGTTGAACGATGCCGTCTATGTAGGTTCGCGCCCGCGCCATTCCAAACCATCCGCGCAAACAAAAAGGTCGCGCGAGCGCGACCCTTCTGCAATGTCACAAGCGATAATTTATCGGTGACGGCGCAGCACATGCACCTCGGCGATCGGCTGGTGGTGGCCGGGCGGCAGCGTGAAATTGCCGAGCTGGCGGTCCATTTCCAGGGCTTCCGTCGCCAGCCGGTGGATCGCCGCCGTCGTCTCTTCGACCATCGAGGCGTTCTGCTGCGTCATCGCGTCGAGTTCGGCAACGGCGCTATTGATCTCGCGCAGCGTATTGGCCTCCTCGCGGGTCGCACTCATGATCTCGTTGATCTGCCCGTTGATCGCCTCGACATGGGCGCCGATACCCGTCAGCGCAACGCCCGCTTTTTCCACAAGCGTAACGCCGCTTTCGACCTCATGCGTCGATTTCTGCAGCAGGCTGGAGATTTCCTTTGCGGCACTCGACGAACGCTGGGCCAGCTCGCGCACTTCCATGGCGACGACGGCGAAGCCCTTGCCGGATTCACCGGCGCGCGCCGCCTCGACGCCTGCATTAAGTGCCAGGAGGTTGGTCTGGAAGGCGATGTCGTCGATGACCGAGATGATCGTGTTGATCTGGCGCGAGGAGGCCTGGATCGCCTCCATCGCCGCGATCGTCTCGCGCATGATCAGACCGGAGCCGGTCGTCTCCTTCTTGGCGTCGCGGGCGATGCGCTCGGCCTGTTCGGCCCGCGCGATCTGCTGGCGGACCGACTGGGTGATGGCGCTGATCGCATTCGCGGTCTCGGTGATCGAGCCGGCCTGGCGCTCGGTGCGCCCGGCAAGTTCGTCGGCACCGGTGCGCATCTCCTCGGAGCCGGCGCGCACCGCCATCGAGTTACCGCCGATCGCCGTCATGGTTTCGCTGAGCGTCGCCAGCGCCTCGTTGAAATTGACGCGCAGGCTTTCAAGCTCGTTCGGGAAGCGGGTATCAATCTGATAGGCGAGATCGCCATTCGCCAGATGATGCAGGCCCTCGTCAATCGCCTCGACCACCTGCTGTAGCGTCTTCGCCTCGGCTTCGCGCTCGGCCAGGTTCTGCTGGCGGTCGTGCTCGGCCTGCAGGCGCGTCTCTTCGCTCGCGGCTTCGAGCTCGCGGCTTTCGATCAGCGAGTGGCGGAAGCGGTCGAGCGCGTTGGCCATCGTGCCGATCTCGTCGTTGCGGTTCAGGCTGCCGATCTCGCTGTCGAGCTTGCCGTCGGCGACATCGCGGGTGACGCCGGCAAGCCGTGCAAGCGGCGAAAACAAGAAATTGGTGATGAGGCCGGTCGCGATCGCCATGACGACGAGCACACCGATGCCGATCATCGTCAGCAGAGTGGCGATCTCGATCGAGCCGGCATTAAGCTCGCTCAGAAGCACGCTTTCGACCACGAGGAAGCGATCGCCGCGATAGTCGATGCCGCGGACATAGGCGCGGGCCGCGCCGTCCGTCCGGCCGAAGTCGGCCACCGTCATCGCCGAACTGGCAAGCGCGCTCTTGATGAAGGTGAAGGGTGTCGGATCGAGCGTTGCAAGCTTGCCGCTCGCGTCGAGGCCGACGGCGGAGCCATCGCCGGAGACGATCGCCGCCCGTGCCGTGCTGCCCTGGACGATGCCCTTGGCAAGGATGCCGGTGACGATCTCGTCCCGCACCTTGAAGAGAATGATGCCCTTGGCCGCTCCAAGCTTGACGATCGGCACGGCATAGAAGATCGCCGACTTGCCGCTGCCGGCATCGACGCGAAGGCCGGAAAAGCCTGTCGGCGCGGCGTCATCGGTCGCCCTGGCGGTATTCTCGATCGCCTTGGCGAAAGCGATGCCGGCACCGGTCGCCTTCCAGGCGTCCGACTTCAGGTTTTCGGCGAAATCGTCTTCCTTCTTATAGGAATAGAGCACGGTGCCCTCGAGATCGACAATCAGCAGATCGCTGAAGGCGGTATCCTCGAGGTCGCGGGCAACTTCACCCTGCGTCTTCTCGTGGCTCGAATAATAAAAGCCGCTCGGCCCTTCCGGCTTGATGAGCTTCTCGCGTTGGTCGGCGGGGTTGGGGTTGCCTGCTATGAAAACCTTCTTCAGCTCGGCACGGGCATCGCCCGCGGTCTTCTCGATGGTCTTCCAGCCGCTCTTCAGGTTGGTGATCGACATCTGCAGCGCCTCGATGCGCGCGATGGAGTTGGCCTGGTTTTCAAGCTGCGTCAGCTGGTCCTGCAGCATGTCGCCGCGAAAGATCAGCACGCTTTCCTTGGCCTTCAGCGCCTGCTCGTCGGAAATGCGGCTGCTGGCGAAATAGGCAAGCACATCGATGACCGCGATCGACAGCACGGTCAGCAGAATGAATGTGGCGATGACCTTAAAGGAAAGGGATTGAAATCTCCGAGCCATGTACGACGAACCCCTTCTGAACGCGCCTGCCAAGCGCGGGCACGCAGCGCATGCCTGATCAACTGACCTATAAACAGAACATCGGAGGCTTAAATCTTCGCGAAAAGCAGCCTCTCTCGTATTCGGTGACTAGAATTCAGGCATCTGTTTTAATTCGCGGTAAATGGCGGGGCCGAAATCCAGGAATGTTTTTGTTTTGTTCACATATCGATGGCAGTTATTTCGCAATCGCTATAGGTTGAACCATGCAAAATACGATTCGCATCGTCGGCATCGATCCCGGTCTTCGCCGCACCGGCTGGGGAATCATCGAGACATCAGGCAATTCCCTGCGGTTTGTGGCATCCGGAACCGTGACCTCCGATGGAGACATGGACCTTGCCTCCCGCCTTTGCCAATTGCACGACGGCCTGGCGGAGATCGTCCACAGCTATAAGCCGGATGAGGCCGCCGTCGAGCAAACCTTCGTCAACAAGGATGCGGTGGCGACCCTGAAGCTTGGCCAGGCCCGCGGCATCGCCATGCTGGTGCCGGCGCGCGCCGGGTTGCCGGTCTCCGAATATGCCCCGAACGCCGTGAAGAAGGCCGTCATCGGCGTCGGCCATGGCGAAAAGCAGCAGATCCACATGATGTTGAAGATCCTGATGCCGAAGGTCGAATTCAAGGGCAACGACGCCGCCGACGCCCTGGCGATCGCCATCTGCCATGCGCATAATCGCGGCAGCAACCGGATGCGGCAGGCGCTGGCCGGCTAATCTGTTCTTGACTGTTCCCATTCGATGATAAGTAATACCTCGGAGGTATTACCATGCGCGTGACGGAAAAAGGCCAGGTGACCATTCCCAAGGACATCCGAGACCGTTTGAAGATCGGCCCGGGATCCGAGGTGGATTTCGTTGCCGATGAAAAGGGTGCCCGCCTCGTTGTCCTATCCAGCAGGATAGAGCCATCACAGGACGATTTTGAATCCTGGCTCGGCAGTATGAGCGGGACCCTCGACACCAGCGGCATGACGACCGATGAATTCATGGAATGGTTGAGGGGACCACGTGATGACCTCAGTCCTCGTTGATACGAACATCTTCATCGATATTTTCGGGCCGGATAATCCTTTCAGGGAAGGGTCCGCGCGGGCGTTGAGCATACTGCGTCCGGATTCGCAATTCATCATGACACCGGTCGTCTGGGCGGAGTTGGCAAGCATGACCCCGCGCGAGGAAACCCTTGCATTTCTCCTGTCGCGGCTGAACCTGATCCGCGAGGCCCTGCCGTTTCCCGCCGCGTACCGGGCCGGCATGGCCCACGCGCAGTACCGGAGAAGCGGCGGCCTGCGCGATCGCACCCTGCCGGATTTTTTCATCGGGGCGCACGCCCTCGTTCGATCGCACCGCCTTCTGACGCGCGATGGCGCGCGCTACCGCTCCTATTTCCCTGAGTTGGACATCATTTCTCCCGAAACGCATCCTTGAGAGACCGCGACCCATGATCGGCAAGCTGAAAGGCACCATAGACGAGATCGGCGAAGACTATGTGCTCGTCGATGTGCACGGCGTCTGCTACGTCGCCCATTGCTCGGCCCGCACCCTGTCGAAGCTTGGCTCGGCTGGCGAGGCCTGCGTGCTGTTCATCGAGACCTATGTGCGCGAGGATCAGTTGAAGCTCTTTGGCTTCATGACCGCGCTAGAGCGGGAATGGTTCAACCTGCTCCAAAGCGTCCAGGGCGTCGGCGCCAAGGTGGCGCTCGCCGTGCTCTCGACGTTGACCCCAGGCGAACTGGCTAATGCGATCGCCCTGCAGGACCGCACTGCCGTCTCCCGCGCGCCGGGCGTCGGTCCGAAAGTGGCGATGCGCCTCGTCACCGAGCTCAAGAACCGGGCGCCTGCCTTTGCCGGGGAAGCAATCAATATCGCTCTCAAGCAGGAACTCGGTGAAGGCGTCGCGGCAGCACCGGTCGCCGATGCGGTGTCCGCATTGACCAACCTCGGCTATTCCCGCGACCAGGCCGCCAATGCGGTTGCCGCGGCAATGAAGACGGCGGGTGATAACGCCGACAGCGCCAAGCTGATCAGGCTGGGATTGAAGGAACTGGCGCGGTGAAAAGCCGCAAAACCGATGATGGGATGTCGAGGCAGCCGTTTTTTGGTGTATTGGTGTGACAGGATTCAAAACGGAATGAGAGCATGAGCGAACCCGCCCGCCTGATATCGCCGGAAAAGCGGGGCGAAGACCTTGATATCACGTTGCGCCCGCAATCGCTGGACGAGTTCACCGGCCAGGCGGAGGCGCGCGCCAATCTCAAGGTCTTCATCGAGGCGGCGAAAAACCGCGGCGAAGCGCTGGACCATGTGCTCTTCGTCGGTCCGCCCGGCCTCGGCAAGACGACGCTGGCGCAGATTATGGCCAAAGAGCTCGGCGTCAACTTTCGCTCGACGTCGGGCCCGGTGATCGCCAAGGCCGGCGATCTCGCTGCCCTGCTCACCAATCTCGAGGAGCGCGACGTGCTCTTCATCGACGAAATCCATCGCCTCAATCCCGCCGTCGAGGAAATCCTCTATCCGGCCATGGAAGATTTCCAGCTCGACCTCATCATCGGGGAAGGCCCTGCCGCTCGCTCGGTGAAGATCGACCTGTCGAAATTCACGCTGGTGGCGGCCACAACCCGCCTCGGCCTGTTGACGACGCCGCTGCGCGACCGCTTTGGCATTCCGGTGCGCCTGAGTTTCTATACCGTCGAGGAGCTGGAGCTGATCGTGCGCCGCGGCGCGCGGCTGATGAACCTGCCGATCACCGAGGAGGGCGCCCGCGAGATCGCAAGACGCGCCCGTGGCACTCCGCGCATCGCCGGCCGGCTGTTGCGGCGCGTGCGCGACTTTGCCGAGGTGGCAAGGGCAGAAGCCGTCACCCGCGAGATCGCCGACGAGGCGCTGACCCGCCTGCTGGTCGACAATGTCGGCTTCGACCAGCTCGACAAACGTTACCTCAACATGATCGCGGTCAATTTTGGCGGCGGCCCGGTCGGCATCGAAACCATTGCCGCCGGCCTTTCCGAGCCGCGCGACGCGATCGAGGACATCATCGAGCCCTACATGATCCAGCAGGGTTTCATTCAGCGCACGCCACGCGGCCGTGTTCTGACCGCAATCGCGTGGAAACATCTGGGAATGCAACCGCCAAAGGATATGGAGGCTGCGCAGTTCCGGCTGTTCCAGGAGGACAACTGAGTGATCACCCGCCGCGGATTTTTGAAGGTTCTCGGCGGCGGTTTCGCCGGCGTCATGTCGCTCGGTGGTTATGCCTTTGCTTATGAACCGCTCGCGCGGCTCGCCATCACCCGCTACCAGCTGACGCCGCCGGGATGGACGCCAGGGCTCAAGCTACGCGTCGTCGCGCTCGCCGATCTCCATGCCTGCGAACCCTGGATGTCGGCAAGCCGCATTGCCGCGATCTGCCACACGGCGAATGAACTCGAAGGCGACGTCACCGTCCTGCTCGGCGATTACGCCGCCGGCATGAACATGGTGACGCAGTACGTGCATTCGAGCCAATGGTCGAAGGCGCTCGCCACCTTGCAGGCCCCTCTCGGCGTCCATGCGGTCATGGGCAACCACGATTGGTGGGAGGACAGGACCGCCCAGAAGAACGGCGGGATGGAAACATTCGGACACCGAGCCTTCGCCGACGTCGGCATCCCGGTCTATGGCAACCGCGCCGTCCGGCTCGAAAAGGATGGCAGCGGCTTTTGGCTCGCAGGCCTCGAAGATCAGCTAGCGCTTCTGCCGGGCCGGAAGTGGGGCCGCACGCAGATGCTCGGCCTCGACGATCTCGAGGGAACGATGGCTCAGGTGACGGACGATGCGCCGGTCATCCTGCTTGCCCATGAACCCGATATCTTTCCGCGCGTGCCGGAGCGTGTGTCGCTGACGCTATCGGGTCACACGCATGGCGGACAGATCCGTTTGCTCGGCCGTTCGCCTATCGTGCCCTCGCGCTACGGCAACCGCTACGCCTATGGTCATATGATCGAGGAGGGGCGTAATATCATCGTCTCCGGTGGCCTCGGCTGCTCCATCGCGCCGGTGCGCTTCGGCGTGCCGCCGGAAATTGTCGTGATCGATCTTGGATAGAATGGCATGGCCAAGCGCACTCTCATCCGCCTGAATGCGGGCGCTGAGCGTTTCAACTATCGCATCGCCGGCCTCGGCTTTCGTGACGGCCACGTGCTCGTCCATCGCGCCGTGCATGAGCCCTTCTGGACCTTTCCGGGCGGCAGGGCGGAAATCGGCGAGACGTCGGAGCAAACGCTGAAACGGGAGATGGTGGAGGAACTGGGCGTAGAGGTGACCGTCCATCGCCTGCTCTGGATCGTCGAGAATTTTTTCCGCTACGAACAGCGCGACTGGCATGAACTCGGCCTCTATTATCTGATGGAGATTCCGCCAGAATTCCCCTTCTTGTCCGGCGAGATCATCCATCGGGTCGAGGACGGCGACAACCATCTCGAGTTCAAATGGGTGCCGGCAACGCGTAATGCCCTGTCCGCACTCGACATCCCGCCCTATTTCATCGCCGATGAAATCGAAACCCTTCCCGTTGTGCCGCGTCATCTCGTCTGGCGGGACGGCGATCTCGACGGCAAAGACTGACGCAGGCAATTCAAGGTGTTACAGCGCCCTTTGCGCGCCTTAAAAGGTGGCGGTGCTGTCGCCAAAAGCCTTTAAAGAGGAGATGCGCCGATGCCGACCTTCGATCCTGTCAGGCCATTTCGCAAACTTGCCTACAACAACGCCCTTGCCAACCGCCGGCTGCTTCAGGCCTGCGCGACACTGAAGCCCAGCGAATTCGAAGCGCCGCGCACCAGTTTCTTCCCCTCGATCAAGGAAACCTTGAACCATATCATCACGGTCGACTGGTTCTATGTCGACGGCCTGGAAGGCGGCACGCTCGGGCTCAAGGCCTTCGAGGTCAACGAACCGTTCGATGACGTTTCCTCGCTGACAGAGGCGCAGGCGAAGGTCGATCAGCGCCTGACGGCACTTTGCGAGGCCCTGACGCCGGAGAGACTCATCTCGACCATCAGCCTCCATCGCGGCGACCGCATTCAAGAAGAGCGGATGGAGGACGTGCTCGGCCACCTCTTCCAGCATCAGACCCATCATCGCGGGCAGGTGCATGCGATGCTCTCCGGCACCAGCGTCGCTCCGCCGCAACTCGACGAATTCATCGTTGCCGACGATGCCCGGTTCCGTGGCGGCGAACTCGCCACGCTCGGCTGGAGCGAAGAAACGCTGATGCGTTAGCGCGTCCTGCGGGCCGCGAGTGCTTTAAGTCTCTATTTGATGCCTGTCGTGGTCCCAAAACCGCTGCACAGTTTTGGGCGACATGCATTAATTCTGCAGCCGCTTCTTCAGCCCGTCGATGATTGTCTTGGTGAGAAGATCGTAATTCTCGTCGAAGTGATGATCGCCGGGCAGTTCGATGACCTCGGCGCCGCTATCCTTCAGCGCCGGACAGGCAACATCGTCATCGTCGTCCTTGCCGTAGATGCATTGCACGAGCTTCGGATCGATGTTCTTCAGATCGCCGACAGGATCGCCTCCCGCCCCTTCCGTCTTCTGGCCGAGCCAGCCGAGAACAGAGATGACGTAGTCGACTTGGTGCGAAAGCGACAGCAGCGACAATTGCGCCACCGCCGACTTTTCGGCTGGCTTGAGGAGCTGGTAGGTGGCGGGCACGACATCGGCGCCGAAGGAATAACCGACGAGCAGGACATGCTTCACCTTCCACTGCTTGCGGTAGAAATCGATGATCTTCGAAAGATCGGCAGCTGTCTCCTCCGGCTTGCGCTCCTTCCAGAAATAGTGGAGCGAATCGACGCCGACGACCGGAATACCTTCCTTCTGCAGCGTGCCGCCGACCTCCTTGTCGATGTCGCGCCAGCCGCCGTCGCCGGAATAGATCACCGCCATCGTATCGAAGGCCGGCGTTGCCTCGAGCACCGCCAGCGGCAGGCCGAGCGGGTTGCCGAAGGCGCCGGAGGCGGTGACGAGATCGTCGAGCGTATCGGCAAACGCCGTCTGCGCATCGTCGGTGGAATCGCGGATCTCGATCGCGTCATGGGCCTTCTTCAGCGCCTCGGCATGCGCCCGACCATCCTTGTTGGCCTCAGGCGTGAAAACGGTAACGATCGGGTCCGGCAGGATGCCGTCGCTGAGGCCATAGACCGTGCGTTCGCCGACCACCTGCTTGGACGCCGGCGTGCAAAGCTCCTTGGCAAGCCGAATGCCGGCGGCCGGATTAACGGCAAGTGTCTGGCCGATCGTCGCATCCGGCGTTTGCGCGGCGATCGCCAGCGCCAAGGCCCCGCCCTCGCCGATACCGGCGACGATCGGCAGGTGATAGGCGTTGTTGCCGGTCGCGCGCTGCACCTGCTGGCTCAGCGATTCGATGTCCGACACCATGTAGACACAGCCGTCGTTGAGGCTGACGTCGTACTGGCCGAGCGCCTGGATATAGGATGGAAAGTCGACGCCGATGACAACGGCGCCTTCGGCGACCAACCTGTCGGCTTCGCCCTTCTCATAATCGCCCCAGCCGGCGGCATCCGAGATCAGCATCACCGTGCCCTTCACCTCCCCTTCCGGCAGGAAGATGTGCGGCGACGGGATGAGCCCGGTTTCGAAGCTCTGCGTGGTCTCTTCGGCGGCGTCAGCCGGTGCGGCCGCGAGCATGCAGGCGCATGCCGTGGCAAGAAGGATTGTTCTGATCATTTTCTCACTACCCCTTTCAATCCGCCCCCAATCAGAAATGTCGCGTCCATCAACGCGATCATCGGATTGCCCCCTCCTGAGACCGCAAGATAGCGCGGTTGCCAGTGCGGATGAAACTTGGATTTGAATGCCCGAAGGCCTTTGAAGTTATAGAAGCGCTCGCCGTGTTCGAAGACGGTGCTGCCGATGCGGTCCCAGACGGGCGCCGCCTCGCGTTTCGACATGCCGGAGAGAGGCGCCATGCCGAGATTGAAGTGGGTGAAACCCTGCCCTCGCAGATATTCCATGATCTGCACGAAGAGAAAGTCCATCGAGCCCTTCGGCGCGTCCGGCGAGAAGCGCATGAGATCGATCGTGCCCTCCTGTCTGGATTCGGTCACGAGGATATTGGCGAAGGCGACGATCCTGCCGTCCTTTTTCAGGATGCCGACCGGCTGCGAGGAGACATAATCGAAATCGAACGCGCCGAGCGAGAAGCCCTTTTCCTTGGCATTGTGATGCTCGAGCCAGGCCGTCGAAACCGCGGCAAGATCATCGATGACCGAAGACAAGTCCTGCGGTTCGACGACGGCGAATTCCAGCCCGTCGCGCTGGGCGCGGCTTGCCGTCTGGCGAAGGTTCGCCCATTTGCCGCCCTTCATCTCGAAGGTCCTGAGATCGGCCACCGCCAGTTCGCCGAGCTTGAAGGCGCGCAGGCCGGCATCGGCGCAATGGGACAGCAGCGCCGGCGATATCTGATAGAACACGGCCCGGCAGCCGGCGGCGCGCGCCGCTTCGACGAAACGCCAGACGAGTTCCTGCACGGCGCGATGGTCGCCGACCGGATCGAACAGCGCGATCCAGGAGCGGCCCTGCCGGCCATACATGATGAAGGCATCGCCGTTTTCCGAGAACATGATGCTCTTGTCGCCCATGCGCACAAGATTGGCATCGGCATTGCCCTGCTTCATGACGATCTCGACGGCACGCGCCAGCGCCTCGTCCGTCGCCTGCTCCGGCCGGAAGCTCGCCGGTCGGAGCAGGCTGAAGACGGCGATCGCCGACGAAATGATGGTGATGCCGAGCACGGCGCGCAGCCCGCGCGGCGCCTCGGCGGTGAATTCGAACTGCCACCAGAGCTGGTTGCTGTATTCGACGTCGCGATAGACGAAGAGCAGGATGACGACAGCCCCGACGACGATCACGGCGATCGCCATCAGCCAGGACGCCGTCAGCGCCTGGTTGAGCAGCGAGGCCTGGCGGGTAAAGAGCCGGCGGCTGACGAAGAGCCCGAAGATGAGGAAGGCAAGAAAAGCCGCTTCGACAAGCGCGATCGCCTTCAGCAGCGACAAGGTCAGCGCGGCAAGCGCCGAGAGCACGGCGACCCACCAGGCGCCGTCGAGCCGCTGGCCGAGGCCGCGCGCGGCGACGACGAGTGCCAGCCCCAACAGGCTGGAGAGGAAATGCGCCCCTTCGACCATCGGCAGTGGCAGATAGTTGGAGAGGAATTCGAGGTTCTGGTCCGGCGTCGGCGTGACGCTCGAAAACACCAGCATGACGCCGAGCAGCAGCGCGAGAGCCGACAGCAGCTGCGGCATCAGCCGTCCGCCGATGCGCCGCATGCTGGAGGCGGCCGGATGGTCGACGAAACGACGCAGCTCCGCCGCCGAGACCGCGAGCACGGCGATCAGCAGCGGCAGCACATGGTAGACCAGCCGGTAGAGCACCAGCGATCCGAGCACGGCATCGATGTTCACCGCGCTGCCGAGCGAGGCGATGATCACGGTCTCGAACACGCCGAGCCCGGCCGGAACATGGCTGAGCACGCCGAGACCGACGGCGATCGCATAGACGGCGAGGAAGACCGGCCAGCCGATGGCTGTCTGCGGCAGCAGCACATAGAGCACCGACGCCGAGGCGGCGATATCGAAGGCTGTGACGAGGAATTGCCGCGACCAGGTGCGCGAATCCGGCAGGCGGATTGCCACAGGGCCAAGATCGAGCACGCGCCCGTCACGGCCGATGATCATCACCGCGCCCAGAATGGCGACGATCGAACCGGCGATCAGCCGAAGAAGGAAGGGGCTGATGCCGACGAGCGGGCCGATCTCGTCGGCGATGACGATGAGGGCGATTGCCGCGACGCCCGCAAGCCCCAATCCGAAGGACAGCGTGACGAAGGCGATGATGCGTCCGATATCCTCCGGCGAGAGCCCGAGGCGCGTATAGGCGCGGTAGCGAATCGCCCCCCCAGACAGGGCGCCGAAACCGGCGGTATTGCCGACGGCATAGGCACTGAACGCCGTCAGCGCGACATGCGGAAAGGGCAGCTTCTTGCCGATATATTCGATGGCGTTGAGATCGTAGAAGATCAGTGCGAGGAAACTGAGCGCCGTGAAGAACAACGCAAGCAGGATCGAGCTCGGCCTGGTGGCGGCGAGCGCACCGACGACGTCGTCATAGCGCACCTCGTTGGTGAGCTGCATGATGGCGTAACCGACGAGGCAGAAGACCACCAGTGATGCGGCTGCCAGCAGCGGCGTTCTGTACCGTCTGAATAGACCGCCAAAAGAAAACCCGTCCGCTTCTTCAATCTCTTCCAAATTGCCGTGCCCCGACATTCTCGTACCCTGCTGCAACTGCCAGCTTGGCGGGAATCATTTCAGATGACGTAACATGAAAGGCATATAAGCTCTATGAAGCTATGCCGCCGCTACCCCAGCCCCGCCGCCTGCGCCTCAATCATCCTCAATTGGGGCGAATTTGCGCAGGCGGGCGACGCAGCACATTGCATTTTCGTAAGCTTCGGCAGAGCCTTGCGCTCGATGGAGAGTTGAGACGCGAGAGAAAGGTTCGATATGCAGGATGGTTCGGCCTTGGTGATGCTTGCTCTCGGCCGCCTGCTGCTCGGCGGCCTCTATGTCGCTGGCGGCGTTCATCATTTTTTCGTCATCGTGCCGCTGACCGAGGCGATCGAAGCCCGCGGCCTCCCTTTTGCGAAATGGGTGCTGATCTTGGGCAGCACGTTCCAGATCGTCGCCGGCATCCTGCTGATGCTCGGCCTTTTTGTCGCGGCAGCGGCATTCGGTCTCATCGTCTTCACGCTGGCGGCCACCGTCATGCTGCTGAATTTCTGGGACATGCAGGGAACGGCGCGCGACAGCGCGATCAATACCTGGAAAACCAACCTGGCGATCATCGGCGGCCTGCTGATCGCAGCAGCCGGCGCGATGTGAAGCGGTTCATGCCGCCGGTTCGGCGCCCGCCCGCGCATGCGCGGCGTATCGTGCGACGGCAGCATCCACCTCCGCGTCGCGGTCGCCCGCCACCTGCACCGTCGGCACGGCGAATTCGATACCGTTTTCCTGGAAGGCATTACGAATCATCGCCAGCGCATTGCGGCGGATGACGAATTGCTCGCCGGGCTTCGTCATCATCGACAGCCGGATTTCGATGGCGAATTCGCCGAACTGCTCGACACCCTTCATCTTCAGAGTCTCGATGATATGAGGGCCGAATTCCGGATTTTCGAGCAGCGTCTGGCCGATCTGCTTGATCACCTTCTTCGCCTTGACGAGATCGGTGTCGTATTTGACGTTGAGGCTGATCTTGTCGATCGTCCAGTCGCGATTGAGGTTCTTCACTGCGCCGAGTTCACCGAACGGCACCGTCGTCAGCGGCCCGCGATGATGTCTGAGCTTCACCGAACGCAGGCTGAAGGCCTCGACCACGCCCTTGTGGCTGCCGCTTTCGATATATTCGCCGATGCGGAAGGCATCGTCCCAGAGATAGAACATGCCGCTGATGACGTCCTTGACGATCGTCTGCGCGCCGAAACCGACCGCAACGCCGACGACACCGGCGCCGGCGATCAGCGGCCCGATTTCGATACCGAGGCCGGAGAGCACCATCAGAACGGCGATGACGGCAATGACGACGGCAAGGATATTGCGGAAGATCGGCAACAGCGTCTGTATCCGCGCGCGTTTGGCCTTCTCCTCATCCGTTGCTCCGCCATCCACGGATGATTCAAGCAGCTTGCCGTCGATATAGGCCTTGATGACATGCCAGAGCAGATCGGCGGCAAGCAGGATGACGATGCCGCCGATCACGCCGCGCGCGATCTTGTCGATCATCGTTTCGCCGGCCGCCATCGTATCGGCACCGACGCCGAGCATATGCCCAAGCCAGATGGCGGCAACGGCAATGATCAGCGCCCGCACGCCACGGTCGAGCAGCACGGCTGCAATGCGGCGCGTGGCAAGGAAGCTCGCTTCGGTCTGCTGCAGCGATTTTACCGCAATCGTCGAGACGGCAAGCACGCGCGGCAGCAGCAACACGTAAATGCCGAGCCAGAGCAGCCAGTTGAAGCCTGCGACCCAGAGGCTCCAGAGCAACAGGAAATAGACGGTGAGCGCCCAGGAGGTCCCGTGACCACGCTTCTCGTCCTTGTGCGGCCGCGACCAGACCGCCTCGATCGCAATCAACAATAGGCCGATGCCGAGGATATAGCCGACGAGGAGCCGCACGCTCGCAGAATAGCCGAGCGGCTCCATCGACTGGATCACCGCCCAGCCGAAAATGAAATAGATGACGAAGGTTGCACAGCGCCGATACCAGAAGAATGCGACGTCACGCGCCGGCATGATCGGAGCGGTGATCTCCTGTCGTTCTTCCTCGGCTCGCGCCAGCCCGATGAGATCGACCAGCACGCCACCAAGGCAGATGGTGAAGCGCTGGACCACGAGCGCGACAACGCAAACGATCGCGATGCTCTGGCTGACCGGCGGCCAGCTGACGCTGAGAAGAGCAAGTGCCGTCGCCATCGCAAAGATCAGCGCCGGAATGACGCGCGGGGCGAGATGCATGCCCGCCATCTGCGCCGCCTGGCGACGGCGGCGGAAGGCATAGCGGGCAATGCGCTCGACGATGGTGCCGAGCAGGAAAATCGCCAGAAACTGCGCTATCATGCGTGGCCAGCCGATGGCGGCGATCTCGCCGAAAAACAGCGAAGAAGCATGGCCGACCTGCGAGGGCAGTGTCATCGCTGCATCGGAGACCATCGAGACGTGCCGACGGGCATGCTGGAGCAGACCTGACAGCACCGACATCTGGTCGCCGGCCGCCGAATCGCTCGCGGGTGCTGCCGCCATTTGCGTCGACATCCATTGTTTGACCTGAGGAGTCTGCATCAGCTCCATCATCTGACGCACCTCGGCCGGCGGGGCGGCCGCGGCCGACACCTGCGCCGGCGACGTCTGGGCAAAGCCAGGCGAAACCGCCGAAAAAAGCGCGAGCAATGTCAGCATGCCGAATATGACGGCCTTCAAGCCCCTTGCCATGCCACGCTCCATGACCGCCTCCAATGAAATGTCGGTCGCTTGTGCAGAGCAGCGCCGACATTTTGCAATGGATACTCGCGACCGTTGCCGCCAGCAAGCAGTAGGAAAACCATACTGATGGCTAGGAAAGGTCAACGTCGCCGCCTCTTCGAAACGAAACGCCGCGCTCGATTTCAGAATGATGGCTTTGTCGGAACGGTGAGTGAAGTCGCTCGCCTTCAGGATTTCACGGCCGGTTTTTCCACGTGGCCGCCGAAGCCCGCGCGCATCGCCGACAGCACCTTGTTGGCGAATTCGTCATTGTCGCGCGAGGAGAAGCGACCGTAGAGCGCAGCGCTCAGCACCGGCGTCGGCACGCTTTCGTCGATTGCCGCCATGATCGTCCAGCGGCCTTCGCCGCTGTCCGAGACGCGGCCTGCATATTTCGAAAGTGCGGGATCGGCATGCAGCGCATCGGCCGTAAGATCGAGCAGCCAGGAGGTGATGACGCTGCCGCGGCGCCAGACTTCGGCGACATCCTGCAGGTTGAAATCATATTGGAAATGTTCCGGATGGGCGAGCGGCGCGGTTTCCGCATCGGTCTCGTGCGAGGCGGCGCCGATATTGGCGTGCTTCAGAATATTGATACCTTCGGCATAGGCGGCCATCAGGCCATATTCGATGCCGTTATGCACCATCTTGACGAAATGACCGGCGCCATGCGGGCCGCAATGCAGGTAACCCTGCTCGGCGGTGCTGGCCGCAGCCGCTTCGACGCTCCGGTTGGGCGAGGCTTCCGTCTTGCCGACGCCAGGCGCCAGCGTCGCGAAGATCGGGGAAAGGTGTTCGACGATGCCCTTCTCGCCGCCGATCATCAGGCAATAACCCCGCTCGAGGCCGAAGACGCCGCCGCTTGTGCCGACATCGACATAGTGGATGCCCTTGGTGATGAGGTCGGCGCCGCGGCGGATGTCGTCATGGTAATAGGAGTTTCCGCCGTCGATGATGATATCGCCATTCTCAAGCAGCGGCACTAGGCTCGCCAGCACCTTGTCGACGATCGCCGCCGGCAGCATCAGCCAGATCGCGCGTGGATGGGTGAGCTTCGAGACGAATTCCGCGAGCGAAGCGCTGCCGGTCGCACCGAGGCCCGCGAGCTCGGCAACGCTTTCCGGCCTGGCGTCGTAAACGACGCATTCGTGACCGCCCCGCATCAGGCGCTGGACCATATAATTGCCCATGCGGCCCAAACCAACCATGCCAAGCTGCATAATGAAATCTCCTGGAAACCGAAATGAAGTATCGAATCCGGAAATTAGCACCCGCAGTGTGACAGGCAAGCAAAGTCTCGGTGATTTCGGGGAATGCGACGATTGCGCTGCCGATCGTCTTGATGCCGACACACTCCTTCAAACATCAGGCGCGCTGGCCGGCTCTCCCTTCATTTCGCTGAGGAACATGCCCTCGCGCAGATTGATGCCGTATTCGACGAAAGCCTTCATGCAGCAAAGCATCTGCGTCCAGCCTTCGCAGTTGAGATAGGTGCCGCGCCGGCCGGAATCGTCTTCGCGCCAGCCGGTCTCGGCGATCGTCACCAGCGTGCCGCCGTCTTCCAGCGGCTTGAAGTTCATCTCGACCAGCGTCTTGTACTTCGCCTCGTCTTCGCCAGTGCCGCCATCCCAGCGCAGCACGATGCGGCTTTCCGGCACCAGTTCGACGACCTCGACCGGCGCATCCTTCCACCAGGTCACCGTCGTGCCCTTCACGAGCGGCGCGCTCGCTCCGCCGATCGTGGTGAAATAGCTGCTGAGCTTCTTCGGATTGACGACGGCATCGAACACCTCTGCGACGGGACGGCCGATGCGGCCGGAAACGCGGATTCCGAGAGACATGACACTTCTCCTCTTCTCCATTGTGCCTGTTCCGTTGTACTTGGCGTCATTATGTTATAAAAACATAACATGTCAAGCGAATCAACCGACGACCCTGTCTTCAAGGCGCTGGCGCATCATCGCCGCCGCGAAATCCTCGATCTGCTCAAGGATGGCCCCCGAACCACAGGGACCCTTTGCGAGATGTTTCCGGAGATGGATCGCTGTACGGTGATGCTGCATCTGAAGGTACTGGAAGAGGCCGATCTGGTCATCGCCAGGAAGGAAGGCCGCGAGCGCTGGAACCATCTGAACAGCCTGCCGATCAAGCACATCTATGACCGCTGGATCAGCGCCTATGCCGGCCATGCGCTCTCTATCCTCGACCGGCTGAAAGGCGACCTGGAAGGTCAGCCCGAATAATGACCCGGCGTCAAACCGCCTTGCCGCCCGCCCCGCCGAAGCCTTATGCTGCAAAAAACGACACGGGATCAGACGGATGACGATATCCGGAGCCGGCATACGCCGCATGCGGCTGCTGCGGAGCATGAAGCAGGAACATCTCGCCGAACTCCTCGGCGTCAACCAGGCGACGATCTCACGCTGGGAGCGCGATAAGCTCGCCCTTTCGCCCGAACAGGCTATCAAGCTGGAACGGATTTTCGCCTCGCCGCCACATGCAGCAGTCGATGCGGCGCTGAAGGGGCTGGTCGAGGATTCCGTCCGGCCGGTGCATCTGATCTGCGACCGCACCCACCGGCTGCTCGCCGCCTCTCGCCCGCGGCAGGCGGAGTGCCGGGCGCCGCTCGGCGCCTTTCTCGGCCGCTCTCTATTCTCCTACGCCTCCGCCGAGATCGCCGCCGCCGAGCAGTCGCTGGAGGAGCGCGGCTGGCATGCGGGCAGGCTCTCGTCGCTGACGCTTGATACCGGCGCCAACGGCAATGCGCTGCTGCCGATCGCCGCCGGCCGCGTGACCTGGGAACGGATCATGCTTTCCGATTGCAGCGCCGGCCGCCTCGTCACGACCATCGGCTGAGCCTGCAGCTTTCCTGCACGCCCATGCATAATTTATGCGTTGCCTGAAAACCTTAGTCTTTATAGCGTCCGCCGCCGAACGGTCAGGAGACGATGTGATGACGATACTGGTGACGGGAAGTGCCGGCCATCTCGGCGAGGCGCTGATGCAGACCTTGAGGGCGGAAAGCCGCTGGGTGCGCGGCATCGATATCAAGCCCTCGGCTTTTACCGACATGGTCGGCTCGATCAGTGATCGCGCCTTCGTCCGCCAGGCGATGTCGGGCATCAGCCACGTCATCCATGCCGCGACGTTGCACAAACCGCATGTGGCGACCCACGGCAATTATGATTTCCTCGACACCAATATCGCCGGCACTCTGCACCTGCTCGAAGAGGCGACCACCGCAGGCGTCGCAAGCTTCGTCTTCACCAGCACCACCAGCACCTTCGGTGCGGCATTGACGCCGGCTGCCGGCGAACCGGCGGCATGGGTGACCGAGGACGTGCTTCCCGTCGCGAAAAACATCTACGGCGTGACGAAACTCGCCGCCGAAGGTCTGTGCGAACTCTTCGCCCGCAAATCCGGCCTGCCGGTCGCCATTCTCAGGACTTCGCGTTTCTTTCCCGAAAATGACGACGATCCTGACATTCGCAACGGCTATTTGGCAGAGAACGCCCAGGCCAATGAGCTTCTTCACCGCCGCGTCGATATCAGCGACGTGGTCGGCGCCCATCTGCTGGCGCTCGAAAAGGCGCCGGCAATTGGCTTTGGCCGCTACATCATCTCCGCCACGACGCCGTTTTCGGCAAATGATCTCGCCGCGATCCGGCGCGACGCGCCTCACGTCGTCGAACGACTGTTCCAGGGTGCAGGCGCCCTTTACGCATCACGCGGCTGGAAGATGTTTCCTTCGCTCGACCGTGTCTATGTCAACGAACGCGCAAGGCGGGAACTCGGCTGGCAGCCGCGATATGATTTCCGTTTCGTGCTCGATTGCCTGCGCGACAACAGGGAGTGGCGAAGCCCTTTGGCGCTGAATTGTCGGCTCCAAGGGCTACCACGATGAGGTCTTCGCCGAAGGGCCTTACCCGGTCGGATAGAGCAGCGAGCTGCAATGCGGACACGCGAAAGCCCGACTTCCTCTCCAGCATGACGCTATCGCTGAGAAGTGTCATCCAGATATCACGATCCCGTCATAGACCGTCTGCCGGGGATATGGGGCGACGAAATCCAGGGCGTGTTGCGCCATCGGGAAATCGAATCCAGGCCGGGGTGTCATTTGAAGCGGTGTCCAGCCTGCGGGCGGAAGCCGTTTCGAGAGCGCTTTTGACCGAGAGGGTATTTCCATGAAGAATGTCAGACCTTACACAGCGCGAATTTTCGCCGCGGTTCTCGCGGCATCCGCCGCCGTGCCAGTCGTCGCAATGGCCGAGAATTCCGCCACCGTCGGCGGCCTCACCTTCGTCAACAAGGGCCTGGTGGGCATCGGCCGCATTCCGGCCAACCAGCGTGACAAATTCGGCGAGACCTTCGGTTCCGGCTCGGGCATGGCGATCGATCCCGCCGCCTGGAGCCGCGACGGCGCCGGCTACAAGGGCACGCTCTACCTGTTGCCCGACCGCGGTTACAACGCCGTCGGCACCGTTGATTACCGGACACGTCTGAACACCATCTCGATCGGCCTGACGCCGACCGCTCCGGGTGCGGCACCCGAGGTTGGCAAGGAACAGTCGGGCGTCGACGCAAGGCTCGTCGATTCCACACTCTTCGTCGACGACAGGGGCGGCGACATGACCGGTCTCGACCCGGAATCCGGCGTCCGCCCCGCTGCCGGTGATTTTCCGCCGCTGCCGCAGGCGACGAACGGCAAGATCGCGCTCGACAATGAAGCCATCATCCGCATGGCCGACGGCAGCATGTTCGTCAGCGACGAATATGGTCCTTATATCTATCACTTCTCCGCTGACGGCCACCTGCTCTCCGCCACCCAGCCGCCGAAGGCGCTTTTGCCGATGCGCAAGGGCGCGTTGAGCTTTGCCTCCAACAATCCCGGCCCCGGCGCCTCCGCTCCGGACCCGAAAGATCCGGAGACCGGCCGCCAGAACAACCAGGGTCTCGAAGGCATGGCGATGACGCCTGATGGTAAGTTCATCATCGCTGTGCTGCAATCGGCTACCCGCCAGGACGGCGGCGATTCCGGCTCGACCCGGCAGAATACCCGCGCGCTGATCTATGACGCCGCCGATCCCGATCACCTGAAACTGATGCACGAATATGTCGTGCCGCTGCCGGTCTTCAAGGACGCCAAGGACAAGACGATGATCGCCGCCGAGAGCGAAATCATTGCTCTTTCCGACAAGACCTTCCTGATGCTCGCCCGTGACAGCGGCAACGGCCAGGGCCTGAAGGGCGACATCTCGCTCTACCGCAAGGTCGACATCGTCGACGTTTCCGCCGCGACCGACATTGCCGGCAGCAATTTCGATGACGGCAAGCCGATCGCGCCGAAGGGCGTCATCGATCCCTCGCTGACGCCGGCGACGCTGACACCCTTCATCGACCTCAACGACAAGGTCGACCTCGACCGCTTCGGCCTGCACAACGGCGCGCCGAACGACAAGAACAATCTGTCGGAAAAATGGGAAGCCATGGGTCTGGCGAGCGTTCTCAACCCGAACCTGCCGGACGACTACTTCCTGTTCGTCGCCAATGACAACGACTTTTTGACGCAGGATGGTTTCCAGGTGGGTGCCGCCTACAAGGCCGACGGCGGTGCCGACGTCGACACAATGTTCCAGGTCTTCCAGGTCACCCTTCCAGGTCTGAAGAAGTAACGGACGCGCTGAAGAAGGGCGAACGGGCAACCCGCGTTCGCCCGCCATATCCGGCGTCTTCGCTGAAAATGGAAGGAAAGGGTGCGATCCACGACCACCGATGGATGTTTACGATCCTGGGTGCCTACAAACGTAGGTGGGCGCCGTGTGTCCAGGCCCACGGGCCTGGCCAGGGACAGCTCCCTTTGGATCGAGTATGGCCCCAGGGATTGTGGTTCCTGTCGAGAGGCGCAGACCGCATGGCGATATATAAGGTTGTTTGCGCTGCCGCGCCAGTGGCGACGGAAGGCCGCCCCTATTTAATTAGAGGCTTTCCTGGTCAGATTGAAGCATTCTGCCGGAGCAGGTTTTCGTCAGGGCAGAGGCGATTGGCGAAGGGCATACCTCTTGGTACGTCCGAGCCGATCGCCTTTGGCCTGGCGGAAAGATGCCCGGCCCTTCGGGTTGGCTGAAACGGGCCGGCTGATCGACCGGCCGGCTTGGCCGTAGAGCCGGGCTACGACACGCCGGCCGGTCGACCATCCGACTCCGTTTGAGCCAACAGAATGCTTCAATCTGACCAGGAAAGGCTCTAGGATCAATTGAGTTCGGGGGCGGACCGGCCATTCAGCTTGTCGGTGATGCCGCGGATGCGGCTCGACACTTCGCTCAGCGCTGCGGCAAGATTTTCCTCGGTCCGGGCGGTGGCTGCAAGCACCGTATCGCGATTGCCGCGCAGCGTCTCGAGCTCGGACTCCAATCCGGCGACGCGGCGCGTCAACTCGGCAATCTCGTCCGTGATCATGATGCCGGCCATGACGGTGATCCTCAGATCGCCGATTTCGCCGAACTGATCCTTGAGATGGCCGACATAGCGGTCGAAACGGGTGGCGAGATCGGTCAGGTGATCCTCCTGCCCTTCCTCGCAGGCCATGCGATAGGCCTTGCCGTCGATCGTTACCGTCACCTGCGCCATGCCAAACTCTTCCTATCAGCGATCCAGAACCGCGCGGATCGTTTCCATGGCCGTCACCAGCCGCCGCGATACCTCGCGATTAACCTCTTCCAGCCGGTTGGCGCGGAATTCGGCCTGGTCGAGCTCCTGCGCCAGGCGCGAGCGGTCGGCGTGTACACGCCGCACCTCGCCCTCGATCTCGCCCTGCTCGCGCTGCCGTTCGACGCGCATGTCGACGGCGTTTTCGAGGCTCGATATCGCCTGTCTCAATTCGTTGAGCGCTGCTTCCATGGTTTTGCCTGTGGGCATCATGTCTTTCCGATTCCCGCGCAGGATCCGCGAATCGGCACGCCGCGCCGATCCTGCGATTTCAAAAGGATATGCAGCTCGCTAACGGCCCGTCAATAAATCCTGTCACTTGCCCACCGGCCTATCCTGTGGATGAGCGTTTTACACATCGATTTCGTCATTTGTACAATCGCGTGATCAAATGTCAAAAATCGCCGCTTCCCGCCCGGATTTGACCTGCCATTTATTGACTTGCCCGTCCCAACTGCTATGTCTCTGCCGCTTTCACTCGATGGTCTTGGAGGCTCGAGGCCATCCCCCGACACCCGGAACTTGCGGAAAAGCCATGACCTCTCCCGAACAACACGACCGGATGGCGAATGCGATCCGTTTTCTTGCCATGGACGCCGTTGAAAAGGCGAACTCCGGCCACCCGGGCATGCCGATGGGCATGGCCGACGTGGCAACGGTCCTGTTCACCAAATATCTGAAGTTCGATCCGAAGAAGCCGCACTGGCCGAACCGCGATCGCTTCGTGCTGTCGGCCGGCCATGGCTCGATGCTGCTCTATTCGGTGCTGTATCTGACCGGCTATCCTGACATGACGATCGAAGATCTGAAGCAGTTCCGCCAGCTCGGTTCGAAGACCGCCGGCCACCCGGAATACGGTCATGCCACCGGCATCGAAACGACGACCGGTCCGCTCGGCCAGGGCATTGCCAATTCCGTCGGCATGGCGATTGCCGAACGCAAGCTGCGCGAGGAGTTCGGCTCCGATCTCCAGGATCACTATACCTATGCAATCTGCGGCGACGGCTGCCTGATGGAGGGCATCAGCCACGAAGCCATCGCGCTCGCCGGCCACCTGAAGCTCAACAAGCTCGTCCTGTTCTGGGACAATAACTCGATCACCATCGACGGCGCCGTGTCGCTGTCGGATTCCACCGACCAGGTCGCCCGCTTCAAGGCGGTTCACTGGAACACGATCGAGATCGACGGTCACGATCAGGCCGCTATCGCCGACGCGATCGAAGCTGCCCACAAGTCCGACCGGCCGACCTTCATCGCCTGCAAGACGATCATCGGCTTCGGCGCCCCGAACAAGCAGGGCACCCACAAGGTCCACGGCAACCCGCTCGGCGCCGAAGAAATCGCAGCCACCCGCAAGGCACTGAACTGGGAAGCCGAAGCCTTCGTCATCCCCTCGGACGTTCTCGACAGCTGGCGTGCAGCCGGCGCGCGCTCCGTTGACCTCGTCAAATCCTGGGAAGACGGCCTCGCCAAGGCTCCGGCCAAAGCCGAGTTCACCCGCCGCATGGCAGGCGAGCTGCCGGAAGGTTTCGACGCCGCGATCAGCACATTTAAGAAGAAGCTCGCCGAGACCAAGCCGACGGTTGCGACCCGCAAGGCTTCGGAAGACGCGCTTGAGGTCATCAACGGCTTCCTGCCGGAAACGCTCGGCGGCTCCGCCGACCTGACGCCGTCGAACAACACCAAGACCAGCCAGATGCATTCGATCACCCCGACGGATTTCGCCGGTCGTTATATGCATTGGGGCATCCGCGAGCATGGCATGGCGTCTGCCATGAACGGCATTGCGCTGCATGGCGGCCTCATCCCCTACAGCGGCGGCTTCCTGATCTTCTCGGATTATTGCCGCCCGCCGATCCGTCTCGCCTCGCTGATGGGCATCCGCGTCATTCACGTCCTGACGCATGACTCGATCGGCGTCGGCGAAGATGGCCCGACGCACCAGCCCGTCGAACAGCTCGCCGGCCTGCGCGCCATCCCGAACCTGATGGTCTTCCGTCCGGCCGACGCCACGGAAACGGCGGAATGCTGGCAGATCGCCATCAAGACGCACAACCGTCCTTCGGGCCTTGCTCTGACGCGCCAGAACCTGCTCGCAGCCCGTACCGAATACAGCGAAAAGAACCTGTGCGAACAGGGTGCCTATGTGCTCGCCGGCAATGCCGACGCCAAGGTGACGATCTTCGCCTCCGGCTCCGAAGTCGAAATCGCCGTTGCAGCCCGTACGGCACTCGAAGCCAAGGGCGTCACCGTCCGCGTCGTATCGGTTCCCTGCACCGAACTGTTCTTCGAGCAGCCGGAAGCCTATCGCAAGGAAATCCTCGGCAACTCGCCAGTCAAGATCGCCGTCGAAGCCGCCGTTCGCGAAGGCTGGGATGCGTTCATCGGACCGGAAGGCACCTTCATCGGCATGAAGAGCTTCGGCGCTTCCGGCCCGGTCAAGGAAGTTTATAAGCATTTCGGCATCACCGCCGACGCCGTCGTTGCAGCCGCGGAAGCAAAGCTTTAATGAGGGCGCCTTGAGGCGCTCTCCATCTCCTCAATTCCAGGCCCTCACTATCGGGCCCTACTCTATCGGGAGTGAATGAACATGACAGTCAAGGTTGCCATCAACGGTTTCGGCCGCATCGGCCGCAACGTCCTTCGCGCCATCGTCGAATCCGGCCGCACCGACATCGAAATCGTCGCCATCAACGATCTCGGCCCGGTTGAAACCAACGCCCACCTGCTGCGCTATGACTCGATCCACGGCCGCTTCCCGGCAACGGTGAAGGTCGAGGGTGACTCGATCATCGTCGGCAACGGCAAGCCGATCAAGGTCACGGCGATCAAGGATCCGGCCACCCTCCCGCACCGCGAACTCGGCGTCGACATCGCGATGGAATGCACCGGCATCTTCACCGCCCGCGACAAGGCTGCCGCTCACCTGACGGCCGGCGCCAAGCGCGTCATCGTCTCGGCGCCCGCCGACGGCGCTGACCTGACGGTCGTCTTCGGCGTCAACCATGATCAGCTCACCAAGGAGCACTTGGTCATCTCCAACGCGTCCTGCACCACCAATTGCCTGGTGCCGGTTGTGAAGGTTCTCGACGACGCCGTCGGCATTGACCACGGCTTCATGACGACCATCCACTCCTACACCGGCGACCAGCCGACGCTCGACACGATGCACAAGGACCTGTATCGCGCCCGCGCGGCCGCCCTTTCCATGATCCCGACCTCGACGGGTGCAGCCAAGGCAGTCGGCCTCGTTCTGCCGCATCTGAAGGGCAAACTCGACGGCACCTCGATCCGCGTTCCGACTCCGAACGTTTCCGTCGTCGACTTCAAGTTCGTCGCCAAGAAGGCGACCAGCGTTGGTGAAATCAACGAAGCCATCATGGCTGCTGCCAACGGCAAGCTGAAGGGCATCCTCGGCTACACCGACGAGCCGCTCGTCTCCCGTGACTTCAACCACGACAGCCACTCCTCGATCCTCGCGACCGATCAGACCAAGGTCATGGAAGGCAACTTCGTGCGCGTCCTGTCCTGGTACGACAACGAGTGGGGCTTCTCCAGCCGCATGTCCGACACGGCAGTCGCTTTCGCCAAGCTCATCTGAGCGCTCTTGAGGCATCGACATGCTAGCGGCCCGGGAAACCGGGCCGCTTTTTGTTGCCGTGCCTTCCGAACGAAACCAGCTTTCCCCACTCCGCCATCTTTTCGTCCATTGCCCCGATGAGATCTGCTAGAATACGTCACCCTGGACATTCGAAATGCCCAGTTTCCTCGCGCATTGGCCACCGGCCAGGCGCGGCCACGCCAATACCGTGCGGCAGCACTGACGCCCGCATGAAAATGAGAGAGATGGATGGATTACTTTACCGTTGAAATCGCCGGCCGCGCCGTTGCCAGTTTCCGCTCGGAAAATCACGAGGAAGCGACGCATTTCTTCGAGGCGGAAGACTTTCGCGACGATCTGACCGTCCTGGAATCCGAAGGCAAGCCTCTCTGGGACCGCAAAGCGGCCCTGAGCCTGCGCAAGGCGACCACCGAGGAAGCAAGCGAAGTCGAGCATGCCTATGAATTCGACGACGATCCCGAACGGACCATCGAGGACGAGTTCGTCGTTTTCCTGGTCCCGGTCGCGGATCTGACCGACGAGGGCGAGGACACAGAAGACTGACTAACGATCCGCACCGGGTTCGATATGGCGCCGTTCTCAGGACAGGATGGCGGTGCAGTTGAGGCTGCCTCGGGGTTCGAATTCGATCGTCGTCTCTGCACGGATTGGTAATCCGCTGGCCAAGCGTGCTAGATTGAGCAAATACGCAGCGCTGCACAATGGCTAAAGTGAGCCAAGTGGAGGTGATAAATGGCAGAGGCACAAAAACGCTTGTCCCACACCACCCTCAAACGGCGGCAACGGTTTCACCCCAAGCGGGACGTCAGACCTGCCGTGTTGGCAAAGGCCAATCGTCTGGTCATCTGGGTCGCCGCCCTCATTGGCCTCTCGTTTCTCGCCATCGTCATATTTCAGGCAGTGTTGGGATAGCAGAGCAAGGGCCGGCCGCTTCTGGCACAAAACGACAGCCGGCTGCTCTCGCTAGGCGGCCGGCATTTCCACCCGATATCGAAAAATCTCAGCGTTCATTTCCACGCTCTTCGCATAGGCGCCTGCAATCCATTCTTCCCGTCATTGGACAAGGCAAACGGGCCGCATGAAAGGAGGAGGGTGTCTTATTCTGTTGCCATTCGCAGATACGGGCAGGAAAAATCCGTGCCTGTCTCTTTTGCCCTGCTCTCGCCTGATTTTCCTATACATTCTTTATAGAGAATTTCTCCCGTAGCATTCCGTGTCGGTTGGCCGTCCGGCAGCCGTTCAGCAGCATGAAGCAGCATCGCGACGAGGTTAAGCCGCAAGGCCTACCCTTCTCTGACGTTTTGCCGTTTACTGACGGATCGCAGCGCGTGATGGAGGGGTTGAATAAAGGCGGATCGGCCGGGGGTGGCTGTGTTCGCGAAGCAGTCGATTGAAAGGGGTGGGCATGGAAGCGTTCTATATCGTGGTGCTGGTTTCGACGGCGCTCGTGCTTCTTGCCGCTTTTTCGAGCCTGCTCGCCTTCCGCTTCGGCGCCCCCCTGCTGCTGCTCTTCCTGATGATCGGCCTTGCTGCCGGCGTCGATGGTCTCGGCATCGAGTTCAGCAATAATTATCTCGCCTATATTCTCGGCTCCATTGCGCTGGCCGTGATCCTCTTCGATTCCGGCTTCGGCACGCCGATGCAGGCCTTTCGGCTCGCGGCCGTGCCCTCTCTGGCGCTCGCCTCGGTCGGCGTGCTGATCACCGCCTCGCTCTTTGCCTTCGCCGCCATGTGGCTTTTGAATTTCACCTGGCTGGAAGGCCTGTTGCTCGGCTCGATCGTCGCATCGACCGATGCCGCCGCCGTCTTCTTCCTGCTGCGCATCGGCGGCATCAACATCCGCGACAAGGTGCGCTCGACGCTGGAGGTCGAATCCGGCACCAACGACCCGATGGCGATCTTCCTCACCATCGCCCTCGTCGAGGTGCTGGCGAGCGGCGAGCGTTATGCCGGCATCAATATCGGCATGCTCGCCATGTTCGTGCAGCAGATGGGCCTCGGCGTCATTCTCGGCCTGCTCGGCGGCATGATGATCGTGCTGATCGTCAGCAGGCTCGATACCGATCGCGGCCTGACACCGATCTTTGTGCTGGCGCTCGCTCTTCTCGTCTTTTCCTTCACCGGCGCGGTTGGCGGCAGCGGCTTCCTCGCCGTCTACGTCGCCGGCATCTACGCCGGAAACCGCAAGATGCAGGCGATCGGCACCATCAAGCGCTTCCAGGACGGCATGACCTGGCTGGCGCAGATCATCATGTTCCTGGTGCTCGGCCTGCTCGCCACGCCATCGCAATTTCCTGTCATCATCGTGCCGGCCATCCTGCTCGCCCTCTTCCTGATCTTCGTCGCCCGGCCGTTGGCGATCTGGCTGTCGCTGCTTCCCTTCGATTACACGCAGCAGGAAATCGGCTTCGTTGCCTGGGTCGGCCTGCGCGGCGCCGTCTCCATCCTGCTTGCCATCATGCCGATCCTCGGCGGGCTTGAGAACGGCCAGATCTATTTCAATACCGCCTTCATCATCGTGCTGGTCTCGCTGCTCCTCCAGGGCTGGACAATCAAGCCCGTCGCCAAGAAGCTCGGCCTCATCATTCCGCCGCGCATCGGCGCCGTCGACAAGGTCGAGGTCGACCTGCCGGGCGCGGCCAACCACGAACTGCTCTCCTACCGCGTCATCAAGGATAGCCCGGTACTGCGCGGCGAGCGCATTCCGCGCTGGGCGACCCCGTCGCTCGTCATCCGCGACGGCAAGTCCATGCGCTACCAATATGCCGGGCGGCTGCGCGAGCACGATCTCGTCTATCTCTTCATCGTGCCGAGCTATTCCCGCCTGCTTGACCGGCTCTTCGCCAGCCGGGCGCCTGTCGATGACGACGATGCCGAATTCTTCGGGGCCTTCGCGCTCTCCCCCGCCCGCCCCGCCGCCGATCTCGAT